>NZ_JBAUJB010000412.1:0-18559 GCF_049683355.1 Mycobacterium sp. | reverse complement strand
GGCCGCGGGCGCGGCCTCGGCGGACGGTGCCGTCTCCTCGGCGCTGTCCTCCATCTCGGGCTCGGGATCGGTGTCCGTCGCGAACAGCACCGCGGCGTCACGCTCGGCGTTGAGCACCTCGGTGGTGTTGTGCGAGTACTCCGGCAGCTTCAGCGTGTTGGTGGCCAGTCCCGCGACGGTCGGTGCGGACTTCACGCCGATCTCGACGAACCGCTCGATACCGAGGCCACCCGCGGCCTCCTCGATGAAAAGCAGGTCCTGTGTCTCGATCCAGCGCACCGGGCTGGCGAACTGCCAGGCCAGCAGCTCGATGACGACCTTGCGCATCAGCTCACGCGGACGCTCGTTCCGCCAGGTGTCGTAGTCGGCCAGTATCTCGTCGAGCGGCTCGGCAGGCACCAGATCCCGGATCTCCTCGATGAAATCGCGATCCAGCGTGAACGGGCGCGGCACCAGGTTCGGGATGTACTTGCCGATCAACAACTCCGGATCGGCATCGGTCGGCATGACCCGCTCCAACGAACGGCGGAAGTCGGCGACACCGATCCGCAGCACCTCCGAGTGGAACGGCACATCGATGCCGGGCACCAGGATGAAGGAGCGCTTGCCGCCGCTGAGTTCGCGACGCCGCTCCACCTCGGCCTCCAGTTCCTCCAGGCCGCGCACCGTGCCGGCGATGGCGTACTGCGCGCCTCGCAGGTTGAAGTTCACGATCTGCAGGAATTCCCCTGTGCGCTCGGCGATCTCGGCGATGAAGTCGGTGACGTCGTTGTCGTCGAGATCGATCTGCGACGGGCGGATGGCCGCGAGCCGGTAGTTCGACCGGCCCTGCGCGTCCCGAGGCACGATGTCGTGCATCTTCGAGCCGCGGTGGAAGACCACTTCCAGCAGCGCCTCGAGCTGGTACACGCCGGAGACGCAGGCCAGTGCCGTGTACTCGCCCACCGAGTGGCCACACGCGATCGCGCCCTCGACGAACGCGCCTTGCTCGCGCATCTCGGCGACCTGGGCAGCGGCCACCGTCGCCATGGCGACCTGGGTGAACTGCGTCAGGTACAGCACCCCTTCGGGGTGGTGGTAGTGCACGCCGGAGGCGATCAGGCTGGTCGGGTTGTCGCGGACGACGTGCAGCACCGAGAAGCCCAGCGTTTCCCGGGTGAACTTGTCGGCCGAATCCCACACCTTGCGCGCGGCTTTCGACCGGGCGCGCACGTCCATGCCCATGCCCTTGGACTGGATGCCCTGGCCGGGGAACGCGTACACGGTCTTCGGGGCAGCCAACTGCGCCGTTGCCGCCATCACGAGCTCACCACCTGACCCACTTCCCGGGGTCGCTTCGCTCCCTGCCCGCCGAGCCTTGGCCGACACCTCGATGATCTCGGCACCGCGGTCGATGCCCACGCGGTCGACGCGGAACTCGATCTCGTCGCCCGGCAGCACCATCCCGAGAAACCGGGAGGTCCACCCGACCAGGCGTGCCGGTGGGGTGGCCCGGCCGTCGGTTGCGGTGACGGCGTGCTGCGCTGCGGCGGAGAGCCACATGCCGTGCACGATGGGCGTTTTCAGGCCGGCGAGCAGCGCGGCCGCCCGGTCGGTGTGGATCGGGTTGTGATCGCCCGAGACCACGGCGAAGGCGCTCATGTCCACGGGTGCGGTGACGACGACGTCGCGCCGCCTGCGCCGGGGCGTGTCGGTGGCGTTGTCGGTGATCGCTCCGCCGGCGCGCACGGGATCGGCCAGTTCGACCGGGCCGGTGCGACCCCGGATCGCGAAGCGCTCCTCCAGCGTTGCCAGCTCAGCACCGTCGGACCCGGTGATGGTCACCGCGACCGGGACAACGCGCCCGACCTCGGTGTCGACAGCCGCCAAAGCCGTTGCCGTGACCGTCAACTCGGACTTGGTCGCGGGCATGGGCTGGAGCAGGTGTGCGGCGTGGTCGAGGTGCACCAGGCTCAGCAGGCCCTCGATGACCGGGAAACCGTCGTCGGTCAGCGCCGAACCGATGGCCGAGAACACCGCGGGCCAGCACAGGCCGACCAGGGCGTCGGGCACCAGGGTGAGACCGGGCGCCAGCGGGGCACCGAACGTCGCGGTGACCCCGGTGTGGTCGGCGACCTTCTCCGGGTCCCATTCGACGGTGACACTGACAGCACCGTTGCCGTCCACGGCGGGAAGGGTTTCCGGGCCTTCCACGCCTGCGGCGATTGCAAGCACCGCCCGCATCGCCTTCGAGGCGTCCTCGACGGTGACGATCGGCATGCCGCCGTCGACGGTGGTCGAGGGCAGCGTGAACCGGATGTCGATCCAGATGTCGGACAGCGGGACGCTCAGCGTCACGCTTCCGTCGGCGACGAGTTCCAGGCGCGCGCCGGTGTTGGGATGCGTCGCGCTCGGCTTGCCGGGCACGTCGTTGACCTGCCACTCGGCAGGCTCGCCGATGCGGTGCACCGGGTTGATGGCGGTGCGTCCGGCCCACAGCACGTCGGGTGAATCGAGCACGACGGCCAGCGGGCCGCTCACGTCGGCGCGGGCCTGCCGGCGGGACACCACCGACACCAGCTGCGCGCCGGAGGCGACCACCCGATCGACGATCGCCTGCTCGAAACGGTCCAGCAACTCACCGACCGGCTCGTCGACGCGGGTGACACCCGCGACCGCCTGCGTACCGGGGATGATGCAGACCTGGTCTGCGGTGTAGCGGGCGTCGTGCGCCTGCCAGAGCGAGTCACTGCGCCACCAGCGGCGCACGTCCTTGTCGATGACGGGCACGAAGTTCACCGGCTTACCCGGCTTCTTGCACAGCGTCACGAAGAACGGCACGTCGGCCGGATGCAGCTTCACGGTCTCGGCGTCGGGGTAGCGGGCCACCAACATCGCGACGGCCTGGTCCGGATGCTCCATCAGCGCCTGCCCCTCGGCGCCGGCGTAGAGGGATTCGATGGGCCCGAAGTCCTGCTCGTTGAGACGCGCCTCGGCACGCCGGAGCATTTCGTCGAAGCGCTCACGCCAGGTGTCGGCCAGCCATGGGCTGCCGGGCGCAGCGGTGTCTGCGGTGCTGTCACCGTCGCCGATGGCGAGCTCGAGGTAGCGCTGCAGCCACCGCAGGTAGGTCATGTCGGCAACGTCGCCGAAGTACGGCTTGGCGGTGTCGGCCATCGCGGCGATGATCTCGTCGCGACGCTCCGCGACAGCGTCCGCGTCACCGGCGACCTCGTCGAGCAGCCGGCCGCACCGCGATGCGGTGTTGTCGATCTCGTGGATGTCTGCGCCCAGCTGGCTGCGACCGCTGGCCATGCCGTTGATGGCGTTCCCCGCGCCGACCCAGGTGTCGGTGCCGGTGGTGTCCACCAGCATCTGCTTGACCGCAGGTGACGTGGTGGCCTCCAGCGTGGCCATCGCGGCGGTGCCCACCAGGATGCCGTCGACCGGCATCTCCGGGAACCCGTAGGCCCGTGCCCACTCGCCGGACAGGTACTCGGCCGCCCGCTCCGGCGTGCCGATGCCGCCGCCGACGCAGATGGTGACGTTGGCGTACTTGCGCAGTTCGCCGTAGGTGCTCAGCAGCAGATCGTCGAGATCCTCCCACGAATGGTGTCCACCTGCGCGGCCGCCCTCGATGTGGACGATGACGTCGCGGTCGGGCACCTCGGCGGCGATCTTGATGACGGACTTGATCTGGTCGATCGTGCCGGGCTTGAAGCAGACGTGGGTGATGCCGACCGTGTGCAGCTCCTCGATCAGGTCGACGGCTTCCTCCAGATCGGGGATGCCCGCGGTGACCACCACACCGTCGATCGGGGCGCCGGACTGGCGTGCCTTCTGCACGAGCCGCTTGCCGCCGATCTGCAGCTTCCACAGGTAGGGGTCGAGGAACAGTGAGTTGAACTGCACCGCACGGCCCGGCTCCAGGAGCTGGGTGAGCTCGGCAATGCGTCCGTCGAAGATCTCCTCGGTGACCTGACCTCCGCCGGCCAGCTCGGCCCAGTGTCCGGCATTGGCCGCAGCCGCGACGATCTTGGCGTCGACGGTCGTCGGCGTCATGCCTGCCAGCAGGATCGGAGACCGGCCGGTGAGGCGGGTGAACTTCGTCGAAGCCTTGACCGAACCGTCGGGCAGGGCGATGGCCTGCGGCGCGTAGCTCGCCCAGGCCGGTGCCACTGCGGGCGCGGCGCCCACGGTGAAGAGGCTGCGCTGTCCGGCCCGCGTCGCGGCGGGGACGATGCCGATGCCGAGGCCGCGGATGATCGGCGCCGTCAACCGCGTCACGGTGTCGCTGGGGCCCAGGTCGACGATCCACTTGGCGCCGGTGGCGGCCAGACCCTCGACCTCGGCCACCCAGTCCACCGGCTTGACGAAGATGGTCTCGGTCAGCTCGCGCGTCAGTTCGCGATCCAGGCCCGTGCGGGCGGCCCACTCGTTGACCAGGTCCACCCCCGCCGCCAGGCGCGGCGTGTGGAACCCGACCTCGACGTTGAGCTGGTTGAAGATCGGGCGGAAGATCGCGCCGCCGCGCGTCTTGTTCTTGCGTTCGGCCTCTTCCTTCTCGGTGATCTTCTCGCAGTACAGCTCGAAGCGGGCCAGCTGCTCGGGGGTGCCGGTGATGACGACGGAGCGCCGGCCGTTGCGGATCGACAAGGCCGGCGCCAACACGGTGCGCACGTCCTGGGCGAACTCGTCGAGAAGCTCCGCCATCCGCGCCGGGTCGACGTTGAGGACCGACACCATCGGGGCCTTGTCGCCACGGCCGACCATCCCGCAGCGGCGGGAGACCAGCGATCCGGCGGCGCCGATCAGCTGTCCGATGGCGAGTAGTTCCACATCACGGTTCCCGCGAGCCTTCAACGACTCGACGGCGGTGACGCCTTGCGAATGGCCGGCGATCGCGACGGGAGGATGTCCGTCGAGGTCCAGTCCCTGGCGCTTGAGGGCGCGCTGCGCGGCCATCTGGGTCAGCAGGATGCCGGGACCCGAGATCGCGGCGGTCGTGAGGTCCTTGACGGCGGGCAACGCCTCGTCGGCGGCCAGCGCGCGGATCCACTTCATCGGTTCGAAGCCGATCGGGCGCACCACCACCAGTTCCCGCGCCAACGGCTCGAGCAACAGCTCGGCCTCGGCGACCAGCTGACTGATCTCGGACTCGATCCCTGCCGAGTTCACCAGCTCCTCGAGGTTCTCCAACCAAGCGCCGCCCTGGCCGCCGAACGCGACCGCGTACGGCTCACCGGAGTGCAGTCGATCGACGAGGGCGTGCGTCCCTGACAGCGGTCCGAAGATCTCGCCGTTCTCGGAAGTGTGGGTGGCACGCTGCTGGTCGTTGATCGTCACGTCTTGTTGTCTCCTCGGTGTTGCGCGCTACATCGCTCGTCGTGGGGCTGCTGCTCGTCGTGGGCTGTGGGCGGCCCGTCCGGGTGCTGATCTGCACTCCGGCTGGAACCGTTGCGATTCGGCGTCGAATCCGGCTGGTGTCGTCCGCAACCCTGGGTGCCGCCAACAAAGCGCAAGCACTCCGACGCATCCTCGCGGATCGCGGTGGACACTCCAGCCGTACTAAGAGTGTCATAAGAGACAGCACCATTTTTGCGCCGAGAATGGTTACTGGCGAGTTCTACGCATGGGTAACAGGGATTGCATAACGCGCTTGTCCAGGACGCCCGAAACCCTTCCGGGACAAACGTCCTGCATGCAGGTGGTTACGGTCGAGTAGGAAAGAATCGCAGATCAAGGCAGTATTGTTACACAATCGTTATGTGGGAACCAATGTTCGCACATAAGCTGACCGGGCCAAGCGCACAGACGACAACTTACGCGCAAATGTCTTGTCACGTGTTTTCGCGATGTGTCCTGGTTTGCTGTCGAAACTTACTAGTCGGTAAGTCTGAAGTCCCACCGAGCAAAACTCGGACCGGAAACTCCCCAGAAGCCTCACTCGGCCCGACTCGCCTGCCGGGGCTCCCACTCACCGCTGAACAGGATCCCGGCGGTGTAATCGGTTGCCGAGGTCACCATCAGACGTCGGGTCGCCTCATCGAAGCGGGTGGCCAGGACGGCGGCCCCCAACTCGCGGTAGTCCTGGACGACCTCGCGCAACCGGTCCATCTCGTCGGGCCTGGGCAGGTAATGAGCGCCGAGCCGGGCGCGGTACAAGCTCGTCAGGCCCGCGACGAACGCCTTGGCGGCGTCGTTGACGGCTTCGTCGGCCGCGTCGAGGAACTTCACCAGCGCGCGCACGTACAGTAGGCGGTCCGGTGACCGGCTCAGGATCTCGCCGACGACGCCGTCGACCACCATCACCACCTTGCCGGCGACGATGTCGGCGAGGCCGTAGGACACCAACTTGCGGGCCTCTTCGGTGTCGGCGTCGAGGCCGACTGCCTCGCCCCGGTTCTCCGACGTGGTCCGCGGCCCCAGCACGGCCCGCTGGAGGCCCAGGATGTCCGCGAGGTCGGTGCCCTGGCGCATGCTCGTGAAGAACTCGGCGATGTGGGTCGAGGTGAAGCCCTTGCGTAGTAGCTCACTGATCGTGTTGAGCTGCGAGAGGTGGTAATCGTCGTAGAGCGCGGACCTGCCGACCCTGCGGGGCGGGTCGAGAAGGCCACGTTCCCGGTAGGCGCGAATGTTGCGGGCGCTGACGCCGGATGCCCGCGCGAGTTCCTGCAGCCGGTACTCAGCCACCGCACCACTCCCCCGCACGTCGTACATGGCGGGGTGAACCGAGACCGCAGCAGTACATGGATCAACTCTAACCGCGCCGCCCACCCATTGAGCGAAGTATTTTCACGGCGCCGTACCGACCGCCCACAGCAAACCTGAGCATTCTATCTGGGCAAACTCGGGCAAGGGCGCAGAGCTGCCGACGTGCATGCACACTTTCAGCCAACTTCTCCCCCGGCGCAGAGCCGATCCGCGCCGCCCGCGCACGGATATCGGTTGGCGCCGGCCCCCGGGTCTGGGGAATCATGAGTGGGCCGCCCCTGCATTCGCAGGACATTAAGACAAATTACGAGAGGTGCCGCGTGCGTTCCTGGATCGTCTGGGCGACCGGGCTGCTCGCTTACATCGTGGCTGTGCTGGACCGCACCACCCTCGGTGTCTCCGGCCTGGCAGCCGCCGACCGGTTCGATGCGAGTCCGAGCCTGCTGGCGACGTTCGTCGTCCTCCAGGTCGTCGTCTACGCCGGCGCCCAGGTGCCCGCGGGGTTGCTGCTCGACCGATTCGGGTCGAAGGCCCTGCTCGTGGCCGGGGCGGCACTGATGGCATCAGGGCAGCTCGTCCTGGCGTTCACCGAGTCGCTGCCGACGGCCATCGCGGCGCGTGCGGTCGTCGGGCTCGGCGACGCGGTGACGTTCATCTCGGTGCTGCGGCTGGTCCCTCACTGGTTCAGCCCGCGCCAGGTGCCGCTGGTGACGCAGCTGACCGGGATCTGTGGGCAGCTCGGACAGGTGCTGTCGGCGGTGCCGTTCCTCGCGGTGCTGGCCGCTGCCGGCTGGTCGGTCGCCTACGCATCGGTGGCGGCCCTGGGGGTGCTGGCGATCGTGCTGATCCTGCTCTTCGTCAAGAACGCCCCCGAGGGCCATGTGGTCACCGCGGAGGCGATGACGGTCCGGCAGACGCTGCACAGCGTCAAGACGGTGTGGCTACGGCCGGGCACCCGGCTGGGGTTCTTCACCCACATGGGAACCCAGTTCTCGGTCACCGTGTTCGCGCTCATGTGGGGCGTGCCCTACCTGACGGTGGCGCAGGGACTGTCCGCGGCGGCGGCCGGAACGCTGCTGACACTGTCGGTCGTCGCCGCGATCTCCTCGGGGGTACTGGTGGGCATCTTCACCGGCAGGCATCCCCAGCGACGCTCCCGCCTGGTGCTCGCCATCATCGCCAGCAACGCGCTGGTGTGGACGGTGGTGCTGGCGCTTCCAGGGCCGGCTCCGGTCTGGCTGCTCGTTGTCCTCGTCGTGGTCATCTCCGTCGGCGGGCCCGGGTCGATGGTCGGTTTCGACTTCGCACGTACCTTCAACCCCACCGCCACGCTGGGCACCGCCCAGGGCATGGTCAACATGGGCGGCTTCCTCGCGTCACTGCTGCTCATGCAGGCGATGGGATGGCTCCTGGAAGCAGGTGGCGGCATCTCGTTCGACTCGTTCCGGGCGGCCTGGGCGCTGCAGTACGCGGTATGGACGCTCGCCGTGGTCGGCATCCTGATCACCCGGAGCAAGGCGCGCAGGCTACTGCGGCAGCAGAACGACCAACTGCTTCTCGAGAGCGCGGGAAACCTCGACAATCAGGGTTCGCGTTGACTGCTCGCCACGGCCTCGGCAGCGTGTCGATGTCCCCGCCACTCGTAGCCCACGACGGAGACCACCGGCGCCAGCGTCACGACCAGCAGACAGTTGGCCATCGAGAATCCGTTGACCGCCAGCAGGACTGACAGGCCGAGCACGGCGGCAGCACCGGCGAACAGCAGCAGGTGCAACAGCCGGACGCTGCGCGTCATCACCGCGTAGAGCACGTAGACCATCAGGATGTACAGCCCCACCGGAATCACCACGGACAGCACCGTGCCCACTGATCCGAGCTCGGAGTGGTGCTCGATGTAGTAGGCCGCCGCATGCAGTCCGGCACCGGTCGCGACGATCGACGCGAACACCAGGATGTGCAGATAGCCGAACCAGAAGGACCGTTCGCGGCGGGCGTGCAGGATGTCGGCCTGCGGCAGCACGAAGTAGGTCCACCACATACCGAACGGCCCATTCCCGCGGCAGCGGTGAACACCGCCTCGACAGACCAGCCCTGCTCTTCCACCACCGCCGACAACGACGCGACCGTGCCGACCACGCCCTCGCCGAGGGCGATGATCGTGAACAGCCCGTACCTCTCGACGATGTGGTGGGCATGCCACGGGGTGCCCCCCTGGCGTGACTCCGCGATGACCGGCCCCATCATCTCGACGAGAACCAGCACCGTCACGACGACCCCGGTCACCAGAACCGACGTGTGGACGAATATCGCGATCACCCAACCGATCTGGGCGACGGTGATCCACAGCGCATAGGTCAGGCACGCCGACCGTCGCAGCGGGTCCTGCCTGGCGGCGCGCAACCATTGACCGACCATCGCGGTTCGCATCACCACATAGCCGGCGACGACGACGGTGTTGTCGACGTCCTCACCGTGTTCGATCGATGCGTAGAGCTGGGGAAGTCCGAGCGCCAGGATCACCACGCCGACCATCTGCAGCATGGTCATCAGCCGGTAGATCCAGTCATCGGTGTCATATGCCGAGGCGAACCAGCTGTAGTTGATCCACGCCCAGCAGACGGCGAACATCGCGAAGAAGAAGCCCGCCAGGCCGGCGGCCACCTGCCCAGCGGCGAGGGCGTGCGCGAACTGCGAGGCTGCGGTGGCGAAGGCCACCACGAACGTGAGGTCGAAGAGCAGCTCCAGCGGCGTCGCCGCACGGGTCGACTCGTGCGGATCCCGACCGACCATCCGCCGGAGCCGATGGGCCCGGTCGGCAGGTCGCTGTGCTTGCTCGCTCACAGAGTGTCCCCTTTCCGCTGGAAGTCGACCGTAACGCTCATCCGGCCGAGCCGTTCGCCAGGTCGGTCCGGATCTGCGACGGGCCCCGCCGCGATACTGTGCGTTCATGGGCGAGGCGGTCGGTGTGGTGCTGGCAGCCGGCCTGGGGACCCGGGTCGGCGCCGACGGGAACAAGGCATACCTGCCGCTGTCCGGGCGCAGCATGGTGATCTGGTCCCTGCACACCCTGTCGCGGCTGCCGGACGTGGCGCGAACCGTCCTGGTGTACCGCCGGGGTGAGCTGGAGGTGGCGCGCGACAGCGTGGCGCGCGAACTTCCCGACGCCCGAGTGGAACTGGTCGAGGGCGGCCAGACCAGGCACGCGTCGGAGTCCCGGGTGCTGCAGTACCTGTCCGCCGACATCGAGTCGGGCGCCGTGGACGTGGTCGCGATCCACGACGCCGCCCGGCCGCTCGCCGGACCTGAGCTGTTCCGTACGGCGATCGCAGTCGCCCGGGAGTTCGGCGGCGCGCTGCCTGCCCTGCCCGTCGCGGGGCTTGTCCGGGTGGGTGCGGACGGACCGGAATCGGTGGCCGCGAGTGGCACGCTGGTCAGAGTGCAGACGCCACAGGCGTTCCGGGCGCAAGAGCTGCTGCGTGCGTACCGTTGCGCCACGGACGACGGCTTCGAAGGCACGGACACATCGTCGTGCGTCGAGCGCTACACCGATGCGCTGGTGCACACCTTCGCGGGCGACCCCACCAACCTGAAGGTCACCTATGCGCGCGACATCGCTGTCGCAGAGCACCTTCTCACGGCGTCGGAAGATCCTGCCGAGTTGTGATGAGCGCCGTGAGATAATCGGTGTCGCGGGGCAACTCGACGCTCAACGCTTCGGCGTCACCGTCGATGAGGCTCACCGGGACTCCTGCCGACAGCGCTGCCTCCAGTTCGTCGAACGGACCCGATCGGTGCAGACCGACCAGCTGCGCCAGCACGTCCGCGGCGAACCCGCGGGGATACTGCACGGTGCGCAGCTGTGAGCGGTCCAGCGTCGCTGTCAGGGCACCATCCGGATCGACCGACTTGACGCTGTCGGTGACCGGACGGGAGGGCATCACTGCCACCGCCCCATCCCGCAGCCCGGCCGCGATGCGATCGACGACACCGGTGCCGGCCGTGGGCCACTCGATGTCGTGGACGACCACATGACTGGTATCGGCGACAACGGCAAGACCGGCGGCCACACAGTGCACGCGTTCACCGGGCGGCTCGGAAACAACGACCCGCACCCTTGAAAAAGACTGTCCGGCAAGGGCCTCACCGACCTCGTCGGCGAGCGGACCGGCCACGGCGATCACGACGTCGCGCGTCACCTCGAGTGCGCGGACGGCACGGTCCAGCGGAGAGGTTCCCGCTACCGCGGCGAACACGGCGTCCCGAC
Source organism: Mycobacterium sp. (assembly GCF_049683355.1). GTDB lineage: Bacteria > Actinomycetota > Actinomycetes > Mycobacteriales > Mycobacteriaceae > Mycobacterium. The sequence continues at coordinate 7,602 of NZ_JBAUJB010000412.1, read as the reverse complement.
GCCGCGCGAACCGAACCGGCACCGGCAGGATCGCCGTGACTGTCACGGCGCTGAGGGTATACCGCTCACACCGGGTCGAACGACTCGATGAGCCAGGCGCCGTCGATCTTCGTCAGACCCACCTTGACGCTGCTTGCCGCGAACGCGCCGTCGGGATTCTCCTTGCTGGTGGTGGTCTGGTTGATGAACACCAGGACCTCCGCGGAATCCGGTTGGATCTCCGAGACCGCGGCCCGCGCCACAGATGCCGCCGTCTTGACGGATTTCTCGGTGGCGGCCGGCGTGACGATCTGTTCGGTGAACTGTGTAATAGGACAGGAAGTCACCGGTGAGGCGGGACTTGGCAGCTGCGAAATCCTGGTCGAGCGATTCAGGCGAATACGACAGCAGCGCGATCGTCCCGGTGGTGGCGGCATCGAGCGCCACCTTCGCTGCAGCGGCGTCGGTCTGTTCATCCGGCCGGTACTGGTTGACATACACCCAGCCCGCCAGTCCCGCACAACCGAGCAGGGCCGCGGCCAGCAGGACGGCACTCGCCTTGACCTTGAAACGCGTGCCCGCCGCGCACTGCTGGGACGGTCACCGACGGCCGCATCGGGGCTCGACGCTCCCTCTACGGACCCGGCGTCGTCGGACTCGCCAACAGCGGCATCGTCGTCCGCGACGTCAGCGGCATCGTCGCCTGCGGTGGTCGTGTCGACGTCCTTGTCCTTCTCGCTGTCTTCATCGCTCACGGGACGAACTCGACTTTCGACATCTTGATCTGGTCCCCTTCGCGCTGCAGATCCACGCTGAGTCGCCACGTCCGCGGCTCCTGGTTGGCACCCTCGGAGTTGGTGACGCGGGAGGACGCCGCGACGAGCACCACGGCCGAATTCTCGGTCATCGATTCCACCGCCACAGAGTTCACCGTGACCTCGGTGATGACCTTGGAGGCACGCGCCACCTCGACGAAGTCGGTGGCCTGCTGCTCGAAGTCCGTTTTGAACTGGCCGGTCGAGTTGTCGATGATGCGCTGCACGTCCTCTTGCGCCTGGTTGAAGTTCAGCGACATCAACGTCACCACGCTCTGCCGCCCCGCCGCGGTGTACTCGGCGTCCAACTGCTGCAGCTCAACCGCTTGACGATGGTGCCAGACCATGTAGCCGCTGACCGCCAGCAGGGCCGCCGTGCACACGACCACCAATGCGGCGAGCAAACCCTTCCACGTCGGCCGCGGCAAGCGCCGCATCCGCCGGCCGGCGGCCGGCGGATGCGTCCTCCGCGACGGTCGACTCGCCTTCGGTGTCGGTGTCGTGTTCGGCGTCGGTGTCGTCCACCGCTTCCGGTTCGACCTCGGCCGGCGGCGCGTCGACGTCGACAGGTTCTTCGGCCTCGCGTCGCAATCGGATCGCGCGCGCTCGCGCCCGGGCGGCGGCCGCCATCGCCTCGGCAGCTTCTGCTTCCTCGGCCAGCGCTCGCGCCTGCTCGGCGTCGAGCGGACGGTCGGAGGCCCGCGGCGGATCGACGGGATCGACGTCGATCACCGAGTCACGTTGCCTGAAAGACGGCACACCGACCTCCTGAACTGAACCTCAAGGCACGTACGGAGACCGGCACTCCTGCGAGAATGGCATTCTTCATTTTTGAGTATTGCCGCGACGATACCCGCCTCGCGCAGAGTCTCCAACAGCATCCGCCAGGAGGCGGGTAGCGTCACGATTTGAAGCATCGGCGGAACAGGTTTGGAAGCCACCCGCCGATGCTTCGCACACGCTCGGACCAGGATCACGACGACACGCCGACAACCTCACCACAAACATGGGCACCAACAGTCACAGGCCACCAGCGCGAACGGTCACACAGTCACGAGAAAGTGCGAAAGTCGAGCGCCTCCGCGGAGCCCGGCAAAGAGCCTTTGTCTGCGGAAATGTTGTTTACACGCTGTGCGGATGCTCAGCGGTGATGGCCTTGCAACTTGTCTTTCATCACCTTGCCGGTGGCGTTCAACGGCAACTCGTCGAGGAACTCTACATACCGCGGCACCTTGAAACCGGCCATTCGGTCGCGACTCCACGCGATCAGCTGCTCGGCGGTCACCAGCCCACCCGTGCTCTCGTCCGCTTTCGGCACCACGAATGCCTTTCCCACCTGCCCCAGACGTTCGTCGGGCACCCCGATGACCGCAGCCTGGGCCACCGCGGGGTGCTCCAGCAGGAAACCTTCGATCTCGGCCGGATAGGCGTTGAAGCCTCCCACGATGAACATGTCCTTCTTCCGGCCGACGATGCGCAGCCGGCCGGCGCCGTCGATGGTGCCCAGGTCGCCGGTGTGCAGCCAGCCCTGCGGGTCGATCGCCTCGGCGGTGGCGGCCGGGTCATCCAGATACCCCTGCATCACGGTGTAGCCGCGCACCAGCACCTCGCCGTCGTCGGCGATACGCGTCCACAGGCCACGCCGGCCGTGGTCGCGATGTCTTCGAACGAGTCCCCCGGCCGCGACAACGTCACCGTGCCGGCCTCGGTGAGCCGTACCCTGTCGCCAGCGTCTGGAACGAAAGCTCCTCATGCACCCGACGCACCAGCTCGACCGGGATGTCGACGGCACCAGTCACGCCGGCGCGAAGCGTCGCCAGAGCGGCCTTGTTCTCGACACCCAACAACGAGTGATAAAGCGACGGCGGCCCGCGCAACATCGTCACCCGCTCAGCGGCAACGAGTTCCACGACACGGTCGACGTCGAAGACCGGCACCGGCAACATCGTCGCACCTCGAATGCACGATGCGAGCAGACCCGCCTTGTAGCCGAAGATGTGAAAATACGGATTGACCATCAGGTAGCGGTCACCCTGGCGAAGATCCGCCAGCTCGCACCACTCTTGGTACAGGCGCAGGTTCTGGCGATGGTTCATCATCACGCCTTTGGGCCGGCCGGTGGTGCCCGGGGTGAAGATGATGTCGGAGATGTCCTCACCATCGACCGGGCGGCTGAACGGCCGACCGCTCGACAGGAAGTCGGACTTGATATCGATGACCGGGACACCCTTGGGCGCGGCGTAGTTCACGCCGAGGAAGCCCTGCTGAACGAGCACGGCCTTGGCTCCGCTGCGGCTGATGATGTCGGCCGCCTCGTCGGCCTTGAACCGGGTGTTGACGGGCACGAGCACACCGCCGGCGGTGATCAAGCCGAACGCGCCGATGATCCATTCGGCGCTGTTGGGCGCCCAGAGCGCGGCGCGGTCGCCCTTCTCGATGCCGAGATCAGCAAAAGCGCCTGCGGCGCAATGGATTCGCTCGAGCAACTCGCTGAAAGACAAGCCCAGCGGGCCTGGTACGTCACGTAGTGACGAGGCGACCCAGGTTGCCGCCCATGATCTTCGCCTGATCCTCGACGGAGAGATGCTCGAGCGCGGTCACGTAGTGCGTCGGTTCCGCCAGGCCCTCCGGGTGTGGCCAGTCCGAGCCGTAGAGCACCTGGTCCACTCCGATCAGGTTGATCAGATCGTCGATGCCCTCCTCGTAGAACGGGCTGACGTAGATGCGGTTCTTGATCTCTTCCATCGGGTTGCCGGCAAACGCTTCGGGCGCCTTCTTGTACACCTCGGCCATCGAGTCCAACAACGGGAACATCCACTTCGACCCCGCCTCCACGATGCCCACCTTCAGCTTCGGGAACCGGAACAGCGCACCGTGAATCACCCAGGACGCCACTGCATCCTGGATCGGGCGCCACTCGTTGAGAATCGACATCGCGTTGGTCTGGAATGGCAGCATCTCCTGCGCGGCGCCATCCCACTCGGAGGTGTAACGGGAGTAGCCGCTGTCACTGGAGTGCATTCCGACGAAGATGTCGTATTCGACGCAACGCTCCCAGAACGGGTCGAACTCCGGCAGCGCGAACGAGCGCGGGCCGCGGAATCCCGGCACCGGAGCCGGGCGGATCAGGATGGCCCGGGCACCGCGCTTGACCGCCCACTCCAGTTCCTCGATCGCCTTCTCGACGATCGGCAGTGTGATCACCGGCGTGGTGAAGATGCGGTTCTTGTAATTGAATCCCCACACCTCGTGCAGCCATTCGTTGAGCGCGTGCACGATGACGTGGATCGCGAGCGGATCGTCGCTGAGCCGCTCCTCGATCAGGCTGGCCAGGGTCGGGAACATCAGCGAACGGTCGAGACCCAGCTCGTCCATCTTGATCAGCCGGGGTGCGGGCTCGAAGAACGCCGGAATCGCCTTCATCGGCTCGCCGAAGAGTTCGCGCTTGCTCTTGCCATCCGGGTTACCGAACTTGAAGTACTCCTCCCAGGCACCCGGCTTGGCGACCACCGAGAAGGTCGGGTTCGGAATGTAGTTACTGATCTGGCCCTTCAATGCGATCTTGGTGCGGCCGTTTATCTCCACGTACTGGACGACGTCCTTGTATTCCTTCGGGAGGTACTTCGTCAGTGCCTCCGGCGGCTCGTACAGATGGTTGTCCGCATCGAACAACGGAAACGGGATGTCGACCCGGTGCGATAGTTGACCCATGAAACGCTCCTTTTCTTCTTGAGAGAATCCTATTCTCATTATCCGTGGGTCGCAACGAGCAGGGCCCGCTCCTCACGTGCTCCCGCACTCCGCCCTCACGTGCTCCCGCACTCCGCCCTCACGTGCTCCCGCACGGCGAACTTCTGGACCTTGCCGCTCGCCGTCCTCGGATAGTCCTCCACCCGGTGCAGCTCCTCCGGCCATTTCTGACGTGCCATCCCGGCGCCCCTGAAGTGGGCGCGGACGTCCTCCAGCGACGGCATCTGGTGGCCGTGCCGGATGCGCAACACGGCTGCGACCCGCTCGCCGAGGCGGGCATCCGGCGCCGCCACGACCACAGCCTCGGCCACCGCCGGTAGCGACAGCAGCACTTCCTCGACCTCGACCGCGCTGATGTTCTCACCGCCGCGGATGATCACATCGGCCTTGCGGTCGGTGATCGTCAGGTATCCGTCGTCGTCGAGTACGCCGACATCGCCAGTGCGGTACCAGCCCTCGTCGTCGAAAGCGCCGGCAGTCAGCTCGTCGTCGGTGTACCCCAGGCACAGATCTGGTCCGCGGGAGAGGATCTCCCCGTCCTCGGCGATCCTGATCTCGACGCCGGGTCGCGGGTTGCCATCGGTGTACAGGCGTTTCTCCTCGGGCGCCTGCGGACCTGAGCCGGTGATCGAGGGATGCTCGGTGCTGCCGTAGGACCGGAAGACGAACATGCCCAGGTCGGCCAGCCGGCGGGTCACCGCCGCGGGCACCGTGGACCCGCCGAGGCCGACCGTGGTGAACAGCCGACGGTGGTCGTCGGTGCAATCGGGGTGGTCGAGCAGACTGGTGACGAAGTACGGCGGCCCTCCACCGACCGACAGGCCGTCGGACTTCATCAGAGCCAGGACCTTGCCCGGATCCCACACATCGACCAGGTCGATCGGGGCGCCCTCGAACACCGGTATCAGAAACGCGCCGAGCATTCCGATGAAGTGCCCGACGGGGGTGGCTGTGAGTTGGCGGCCCCGGTCAGTCGGATAGTTCGCCAGGAGCTGACGCGTCTCACAACTCAGCGTCTGATGACTGTGGATGACACCCTTGGGCGCGCGGGTGGTCCCTGAGGTGAACGCGATCAGGGCGGGCCCGGCCGGGTCCGTCGCCTCGGTGCCGACTAGGGGCTCGTCGTCGAAGAGCTCGTCGAATCCGGCGGTACCCACAAGGCCGACGATCGGCACTTCGGCACACAGATCGGGCTGGTGCTGCATCCGTCCGAACGCCTCGGCGGTGATGAACACCTGCGGCTTGGCGGCCGCCAGGATGTACGCGAGTTCCTTGCGGCCGTAGAAGTGCACGATCGGCACGATGACGGCACCCAGGAACGATGCCGCCCAGAATGCGACGGCCGCTTCGCGCCAGTTCGGCAGCTGTATCGCCACGACGTCGCCGGCGCCGATCCCGCGCGAACGCAGACCGGCGGCCAGGCGGCGGGCGTCGTGTTCGACCTCGGCGAAGGTGCCGGCGTACGGCCGCACCTCCGAGTGGACGTGGAAGCCGGTGTCGGGACCGGCCGCCAGGCCCTGCGCGACGAGATCGCCGAGCGTTTCCTGGGTCCACCAGCCCTCTTGCTGGTAGAGCTTGGTCAGCTCAGCAGGAATTTCTCGCATGCCTGGCGCCACCTCCCGTTCGGGAGGCGATGCTATTCTCCGCTCGCGAGAATGCCAATACCGCAGATGGAGAACGCGCGATGGTGGACCTTGAATTAGACGATGGCCTGGCGGTGATCACCATCGACCGGCCGCACGCGCGCAACGCGATCGCGCTGGAGACCATGGACCAACTCGACAAGGCGCTCGACGGCGCGGCGGGGGCGGCCGCCCTCGTGCTCACCGGGGCAGGTGATCGGGCGTTCGTCTCGGGTGGAGACCTGAAAGAACTGAGCGCGCTGCGCACCGAGGCTCAGGCGTCCGCGATAGCCTTCCGGATGAGGTCGATCTGCGACCGCATCGCCGGCTTCCCGGCCCCCGTCACGGCCGCGCTCAACGGTCATGCGCTCGGCGGGGGGCGCAGAGTTCGCGGTCGCAGCCAACATCCGGGTGGCAGCAGACGACATCAAGATCGGGTTCAACCAGGTCGCGCTGGCGATCATGCCCGCCTGGGGCGGTGCCGAAAGACTGGTGGCGTTGGTCGGCTACAGCAAGGCGTTGCTGCTGGCGGGCACTGGTCGCATCGTCGACGCGGCCGAAGCCGAGCGGATCGGGTTGATCGACCAGGTGTGCGCGCGCAAATTTCGACGAGCAGTGGCGCGCGATCGGGCGGTCGCTCGCCGCCGCACCGGCAGGAGAAGTCAAGCGGGTGATGCGCGGCGTTCCCACCACCGAAGCCGTCGCAGCGTTCGCCAGGCTGTGGGTGTCCGACGAGCACTGGGCAGCCGCAGACCGGGCGATGAAACGACCCAAGTAGACCGCCTCGTCGCCGCGCGGAGGCAGCCCCGATCCCCGCTCGCCGAGATGATTCTCTCTGGACGAGAACACCATTTCCGATTATCGTCAGCGTCGTGTCGACATCGCAACGGGCACTTGCGCCCGAAATATCCACCTGGCCGGCGGACGATCCCCAGCTGATCGGCAGCAAGTGCGACAGCTGCGGCGCTGTCACCTTCCCCACACAGCAGCGCTGTCCGCGTTGCAGTTCGGGATCCATGGCCGAGCTGCTCCTTCCCCGCACCGGGACGTTGGTGGCGTGGACCACGCAGGGGTTTCCGCCCGGGGCACCGTACGCGGGGCCCACAGGCAAGGAGTTCGTGCCTTTCGGCGTCGGGTTGGTGCAACTCGGTACGGAAGACGACGCCGTGATCCGGGTCGAGGGAAGACTCACCGAGAACGACCCCGCCAAGCTGGAATTCGGTCAGGACGTGGAGTTGACCATGATTCCGTTCACCACCGATGCCGACGGCAACGAGGTCGTGACTTTCGCCTTTCAACCGGTCACCAACTAAGCCTGGATACACCGATCCGGTGGATGGGTGATGTGAGTTGAAACGCCGAAATGCCCTGTCGTGGTGGGAGAATGAGATTTCCTGAGGATCACATTCGGCCATAACGAAGGGCATCTCGTAGAT
>NZ_JBAUJB010000411.1:0-4267 GCF_049683355.1 Mycobacterium sp. | reverse complement strand
GAAGTGGAGGCGCTGCAACTCGAGTACAACTGGATCAAGGAGTTCGACCCGCGGTTCAACATCCGGTACCGCGACGACAAGTCCTATCCGGTCCTGGCGGTGACCCTCAACGAGGAGTATCCCCGGCTGATGGTCTATCGCGGCCCGCGGCGCAAGGGTGTGCGGTACTTCGGCCCGTACTCGCACGCCTGGGCGATCCGCGAAACCCTGGACCTGCTCACCCGGGTGTTCCCGGCCCGCACCTGTTCGGCGGGAGTGTTCAAGCGGCACACCCAGATTGACCGCCCATGCCTTCTCGGCTACATCGACAAGTGCTCGGCGCCGTGCATCGGTCGCGTCAGTGCGCAGGAGCACCGGCGGATCGTCCTGGACTTCTGCGACTTCCTCGCGGGCAAGACCGACCGGCTGGTCCGTGAGATGGAACAGCAGATGAACGCCGCGGCCGCGGATCTGGACTTCGAGCGCGCCGCCAGGCTGCGCGACAACATCTCCGCGCTGCGGCGGGCACTCGAGAAACAGGCGGTGGTGCTGGGCGACGGCACCGACGCCGACGTCGTCGCCTTCGCCGACGATGAGTTGGAGGCGGCGGTCCAGGTGTTCCACGTGCGGGGCGGACGGGTGCGAGGGCAACGTGGGTGGATCATCGAAAAGTCCGGGGAACCGGGCGAATCCACTCCGGAATACCTGGTCGAGCAGTTCGTGACACAGTTCTACGGAGACCAGGCCGAGCTGACCGGTGCGGGTGCCGCCGGAGTGGACGAGGCCACCAACCCGGTGCCGCGCCAGGTTCTGGTCCCGGTGCTTCCGGGCAACTCCGAGGAGCTGGAGACCTGGCTGTGCCGGCTGCGGGGGTCGCGGGTGTCGTTGCGGGTGCCGCAGCGCGGGGACAAACGGGCCCTCGCCGAGACGGTCCGGCGCAACGCGCAGGACGCGCTGGCGCAGCACAAACTCAAGCGTGCCGGCGACTTCACCGCAAGAAGTGCTGCGCTGCAGAGCATTCAGGAAGCCCTCGGCCTGGAGGACGCACCGCTGCGCATCGAGTGCGTCGACATCAGCCATGTACAGGGCACCGACGTGGTCGCGTCGCTGGTGGTGTTCGAAGATGGGCTGCCGCGCAAATCCGACTACCGCCATTACGCGATCCGCGACGCCGCAGGTGATGGCCGGTCCGACGACGTGGCCTCGATCGCCGAGGTGACCCGCCGGCGGTTTCACCGCCACCTGCGTGATGCCCGGGAGTCGGCCGACCAGCTGGAACACGATCCTCGCGCGAGCGCTCGGCCGTCAAGGTTCGCGTACCCGCCGAACCTTTTTGTCGTCGACGGTGGCGCACCCCAGGTCAACGCGGCCGCCGCAGTTCTCGAAGAGCTGGGCATCACCGATGTCGCGGTGATCGGGTTGGCGAAGCGGCTGGAGGAGGTGTGGGTGCCGTCCCAGGACGGATCACCGTCGGAGCCCGTCATCTTCTCCCGCAACAGCGACGGGCTTTATCTGCTGCAACGGGTGCGTGACGAAGCCCACCGGTTCGCGATCACCTACCACCGCAGCAAGCGGTCCAAGCGGATGACGGCCTCGGCGCTGGATTCGGTGCGGGGTCTGGGACAGCACCGCCGGAAGGCGCTGGTCACCCATTTCGGGTCGCTTGCCAGGCTGAAACAGGCCAGCGTCGAGGAGATCACCGCGGTCCCGGGCATCGGTGAGACAACGGCGCGGGCGGTGCTGGACGCGCTGGGCGGGGTCGGCCCGGAGGCCGTTTCGGAGGCGCCCGCGGCGGTTATCGGCAATGATCAGGACAGCAGGGCATCGGGATGACAGAGCAGGGAATGCACGAGGAACTGCATGACGGCGGCAACCCGGAAGACGAAGAGCCGGGTATCGACGTGGTGCTCGTCACGGGCCTCTCGGGTGCGGGTCGGGGCACTGCGGCAAAGGTGCTCGAGGATCTCGGCTGGTACGTCGCCGACAATTTGCCGCCCGAACTGATCGCGCGGATGGTCGAGCTGGGGCTGGCTGCGGGATCGCGCATCACCCAGCTCGCCGTGGTGATGGATGTGCGGTCGCGGGGGTTCACCGGTGACCTGGAATGGGTGCGCTCCGAGTTGGCGACCCGCAACATCACCCCGCGGGTGCTGTTCCTGGATTCCTCTGATGCCATCCTGGTGCGTAGGTACGAGGAGAACCGCCGCAGTCACCCGCTGCAGGGCAACCAGACACTGGCCGAAGGCATCGCGGCGGAGAGGTCGATGCTGGCTCCGGTGCGGGCCGCCGCCGATCTGGTGATCGACACCTCGGGGTTGTCGGTGTCCGCCCTGCGGGAGAGCATCGAACGCGCCTTCGGCGGCGAGACGGTCGACCACACCAACGTCACCGTGGAGTCGTTCGGCTACAAGTACGGCCTGCCGATGGACGCCGACATCGTGATGGACGCCCGGTTCCTTCCCAACCCGCACTGGGTGGACCATCTACGCCCGCATTCCGGGCAGCATCCCGAGGTGCGGGACTACGTACTTGGCCAACCCGGCGCCGTGGAGTTCCTCGACTCCTACCATCGGCTGTTGGACGTCGTGATCGACGGATACCGGCGGGAGGGGAAGCGCTACATGACCGTCGCCATCGGCTGCACCGGCGGCAAGCATCGCAGCGTGGCGATCGCGGAGGCGCTCGCGGCCCGGCTGCAACAAGGACCGGCGCTGACAGTGCGGGTGCTGCACCGGGATCTGGGGCGCGAATGAGTTTCCCCGCATGCGAGGAGGACAGGTGAGTCCCCGCATCGTCGCTCTGGGCGGCGGGCACGGGCTCTATGCCACGCTGTCGGCGGCACGCCGGATCAGCCCGCACGTCACCGCTGTGGTCACCGTCGCCGACGACGGTGGTTCGTCCGGCCGGTTGCGCAACGAACTGGGTGTGGTGCCGCCGGGTGATCTGCGAATGGCGTTGGCGGCGTTGGCTTCCGACAGTCCGCAGGGCACTTTGTGGGCGACGATCATCCAGCACAGGTTCGGCGGCAGCGGTGCCCTGGCCGGCCATCCGATCGGCAATCTGATCCTGGCCGGACTGCACGAGGTCCTCGCCGACCCGGTGGCGGCGCTCGACGAACTGGGCCGGGTGCTCGGCGTCAAGGGCCGGGTGTTGCCGATGTGCCCGGTGGGGCTCGAAATCGAGGCCGACGTGGTGGGTCTGGAGTCCGACCCCCGCATCGGCCGCGCGATCCGGGGCCAGGTGGCGATCGCCACGACCGTGGGCAAGGTGCGCCGGGTCCGGCTGCTGCCCGGCGACCCGCCGGCGACGAGGCAGGCCGTCGACGCGATCATGCACGCCGACCTGGTCGTGCTCGGGCCGGGTTCGTGGTTCACCAGCGTGATTCCGCACGTGCTGGTGCCGCAGTTGGCGGCGGCGCTGCGAGCGACGCCCGCCCGCCGCGCCCTGGTGCTCAACCTGGCGGCCGAGCCGGGGGAGACGGCGGGGTTCTCGGTGGAGCGCCACATCCACGTGCTGGCCCAGCATGCGCCGGACTTCACCGTGCACGACATCATCGTCGATTCCGCCAGCGTGCCCAGCGACCGCGAGCGGGACCAGTTGCGCCGCACCGCCACCATCCTCGACGCCCACGTTGAGTTTGCTGCCGTTTCCAGACCTGGTACACCTTTACATGACCCGGCGAGGTTGGCCGCGGCGCTCGAGGGGGTACGCAGGCGCGGCATGGCACCAACCGACACAGCCCAGGCGCCCCAGCAGCCGACTGTGCCCGCACCGACAGTGAACGGACCGAGAGGTGACGACCCGTGGCGATGACAGCCGAGGTCAAGGACGAGCTCAGCCGGTTGGTGGTCAATTCGGTGAGTGCACGCCGGGCCGAGGTGGCCTCACTGCTGCGGTTCGCCGGTGGGCTGCACATCGTGTCCGGGCGGGTGGTCGTGGAGGCCGAGGTCGACCTGGGCATCATCGCTCGCAGGCTGCGCAAGGACATCTACGACCTGTACGGCTACAACGCGGTGGTGCACGTGCTGTCCGCGAGCGGTATCCGCAAGAGCACCCGGTATGTGGTGCGGGTCGCCAAAGACGGGGAAGCGCTGGCCAGGCAAACCGGTCTGCTCGATCTGCGCGGCCGGCCGGTGCGCGGGTTGCCCGCCCAGGTCGTCGGCGGAAGTGTCGCCGACGCCGAGGCTGCTTGGCGGGGCGCGTTTTTGGCGCACGGATCGCTCACCGAGCCTGGGCGGTCGTCGGCGCTGGAGGTCAGCTGCCCCGGCCCGGAGGCCGCCCTGGCGCT
>NZ_JBAUJB010000410.1:0-17319 GCF_049683355.1 Mycobacterium sp. | reverse complement strand
GGCGTGCACCCGCGCCTCACGGGCCCTGCGGGCGCGAACCCGAGCCTCGCGTTCTGCTGTCGCCGCCCGCCGTAGCGAATCAGCGCGTCCCCGAACGGCATTCGCGCGCTCCTCGGCGGTGCGCACCGTCAACCGGGCCTCCACCTCCGCCGAACGTGCCGCCTCCGCAGCGGCCGTCCACTCCTGGCGGTTGACGGGCTCGGCCTCGAACATCGGCTCCTGTTGGGCGTTGTGCAGCCGATCCTCGAGCGCGGCGAGCTCGGAAACCGTGTGACTGCGCCCCGCCTCCAGCTCGTCGCGCTGGCTGATCAGGCGCTGCCACTCGTCGTCGGCGGCGCGGGCTTCCTGGCCCAGCCGGCCCAGCTGTTCATAGATCGCCGAGATCGCGGCGTCGGACTCGTTGAGTGCAGCCAACGCCTGTTCGGCGGCATCCTGGCGCGATGACTGCTCAGCCAGCGCACCGGACAGGGCGGCAGACAGCTCACCGACCTGCCGCTCGGCGTCGGCGAGCTCTGCCCGGGCCTTGTCGACCTGAGCGGTGATCTCCAGTGTGCTGGGCCTGCGGTCGGAGCCGCCGCTGACCCAGCCGGCTCCGACCAGGTCGCCCTCAGCGGTCGCCGCACGCAGTTGCGGTTGTGCGGCAACAAGTTCCATGGCGGTCGCGAGGTTGTCGACCACCGCCACCCCGGCGAGCATCGCGGCCACTGCGGCGCGCACCCGCGGGGCGGCATCGATGACGTCCACCGCCCACACCGCGCCCTCGGGCAGCTGACCTGTCACGGGCACCGGTTGCGCGGGCCAGTCCCCCAGCACGATGGCGGCCCGCCCTCCGTCGGAGTGCTTGAGCGCAGCCACGGCGTCGCGGGCGGCGCCGAAGTTTTCCGCCGCGACGGCATCGGCCGCCGCGCCGAGCACTGCGGCAACCGCGGACTCGTGGCCGGACTGCACCTTGACCAGGTTGGCGATCGACCCGAAAAGCTGTGCCCCACGGTTCTCTTGGAGCCACGCTGCGCCGTCCTTGCGGTCCAGCCCGACCGACAATGCGTCGATGCGCGCCTGCAGGGACGCCACCTGGCGTTCGGCGGCGCGCTCACCGGCCTGCAGCTCGGCCACCCGCTCGTCGGCCAGCCGCAGCGCAGCCACGGTCCGGTCGTGATGGTCGTCGAGCCCGACCTCGCCGGCGTCGAGCTCGCTCACCCGGGTCTGCACGGTCTCGAACTCCGCCTGGGCCTGCTGGGCGCGTGAGGCGGCCTCGTCGATGCCTGTGGTCAGCCGGGCGACGGTCTCGTCGATGGACTCGACCCGGGTGCGCATGGTGTCGACCTGTCCGGACAGCCGGGCCAACCCCTCCCGCCGGTCGGCCTCGGCACGGGCGGCGGCGAGATGGGCCCGCTCGGCTTCGGCGGCCACCTGCTCACGCTCGGCCAGCTCGGCGCGGGTCGCTTCCAGACGTTCCCGCGATTCGGCCAGTTCCTCGAGGAGCTGCCTTTCCTGCTCGGCCACCTCCTCGGCCTGGGCGTCGAGTTCGTCGGGATCCGGGCCACCCGACATCTCGGGCTCGGCGTCGAGGTGCTGCGCACGCTCACTGGCGATGCGGACCGTCGCGCTGACCCGCTCGGCCAGGGCCGAGAGCCGGAACCACCGCTGTTGCGCGGAATCGGCGCGCTCGCTGAGTTCCTCGACAGCGAACTCGTGGGCCTCGAGCTCGACGGCGCGGACCTCCAGCCGCGCGGTCAGCTCGTCGTGCTCGCGGCGCAGCGTCGTCTCGGCCTGGTTGGTGTCGTCGAACTCGGCCTTGCGGGCGACGAGGTCGTCGGCCGCGAGCCGCAGCCGCGCGTCACGGAGGTCGGCCTGGATCGTCTGGGCCCGCCGCGCCATCTCTGCTTGGCGACCCAGCGGCTTGAGCTGACGGCGCAGTTCGGTGGTCAGATCGGTCAGCCGCGCCAGGTTCGCCGACATGGAGTCGAGCTTGCGGACCGCCTTCTCCTTGCGTTTGCGGTGCTTGAGGACGCCCGCGGCCTCCTCGATGAACGCGCGTCGGTCCTCCGGACGCGATTCGAGGATCTCGGAGAGCTTGCCCTGGCCGACGATGACGTGCATCTCCCGGCCGATGCCGGAGTCGCTGAGCAGCTCCTGGACATCCATCAAACGGCAACTGCTGCCATTGATCTCGTACTCGCCTGCGCCGTCACGGAACATCCTTCGGGTGATCGACACCTCGGAGTACTCGATGGGCAGCGCGTTGTCGGAGTTGTCGATGGTCAGCGTCACCTCGGCGCGTCCCAGTGGCGCCCGCGAGGACGTGCCGGCGAAGATGACGTCTTCCATCTTCCCGCCGCGCAACGTCTTGGCGCCCTGCTCCCCCATCACCCAGGTCAGCGCGTCGACGACGTTGGACTTCCCGGAGCCGTTGGGCCCGACGACACAGGTGATGCCCGGTTCGAAGCGCAGAGTCGTCGGCGAGGCGAAGGACTTGAAGCCCTTCAGCGTCAGACTCTTGAGATGCATGTCGTCAGACCCTACCGCCGAGCAGGTCAGCGCTCGGTGAAGCCCGGGAACGAGTCGGCGGGTTCGGACCAGTCGGAGACCACCTTGTCGACCTGGCCGGGGGTTTTGCCGCTCTGGAGCAGTTCCAGGAGGCGCTCGCAGGCGTCCCGGGAGCCCTGGGCGACCACCTGTACCCGCCCGTCCGGACGGTTCGACGCATACCCGGTCAGACCCAACTCGAGCGCCCGGGACCTCGTCCACCAGCGAAAGCCCACGCCCTGGACGGACCCGTGCACCCAGGCGGTCAGCCGGACCTCAGCTGCTGCCGACATCTTTGACCCCAAACGTCACTTTGGTACCGGACTTCAGCGTTCGTCCTACCGTGCACACCTGATCGATCGCGCGTTCCACCACGGTCAGCAACCGCGCGACGTCGTCGTCGGACAACTCCGACAGGTCGACCTCCAGCGACTCCTCCAGCAGCGGGTAGCGCTCCTGCTCGCGATCGGCAGGCCCGGACACCCTGATCGTGGCTTGGTAGTCGTCGCCGAGGCGCCGGCGCAGCGGCTGGTCGCTGGAGAGCCCGCTGCATGCGGCCAGCGCGATCTTCATCAGCTCCCCGGGCGTGAAGGCGCCCTCGACGTCCTCGGAGGCGACGGAGACCTCGGCACCACGCGTGCTGCGCCCGGTGTAGCGACGCACCCCGGTGCGTTCCACCCATAGTTCGGTCATGGCTCATTTCTACAACGTCCCCGCGGAATAGCATTCCCGGTCGTGATCGTGGCCCGATCCGCAGCCCGGAATGCTATTCCGCGACGCTAGGCGCGTGGGCGAGGCTGGCAGCGCGGGCAGTAGAACGACGACCGGTTCATGAACTTCTCCCGCCGCATCACCGCTCCGCAGCGCCGGCACGGTTCACCCGCGCGGCCGTAGGCATCCAGCGACCGGTCGAAGTAGCCGGACTCGCCGTTGACGTTCACATAGAGCGAGTCGAACGAGGTGCCGCCCTCATCGAGAGCGTCTGTCATCACCGCGGCGGCGGCATCGAGCAACTCGGCGAGCTTGCGCCGCGGTAACCCCGAGGCCAGCCGGGCACCGTTGACCTTGGCCCGCCACAGTGCCTCGTCGGCGTAGATGTTGCCGACTCCCGACACCACGGCCTGGTTCAGCAGCTGACGCTTGACCTCGGAGTGCTTGTGGCGCAACTCGGTGACGACCGAGTCGCGATCGAACCGCGGATCCAGCGGGTCGCGGGCGATGTGCGCGACCGGCGTCGGCACGTCGGTCCCGTCGACGGTGACCATCTCGGCGATCATCCAACTCCCGAAGGTGCGCTGGTCGACGAAGCTGAGCGTGGTGCCGTCGTCTAGCAGCGCGGCGATGCGCAGGTGGTTGCCGTTGGGGACGTCCCCCAGCAGCATCTGCCCGCTCATGCCCAGGTGCACGACGAGCGCGCTGCTTGATTCCCCCGCAAGCGGTCCCCCGCAAGCGGGAGGTGCCCCCACATCGGGCCCGTCCCCCAGCGTGAGCCACAGGTACTTCCCCCGGCGTCCGGTCCCGGTGATCGCGACGCCGAGCAGCCGGGCGGCCAGGTCGGCGGGTCCGGCCTCGTGCCTGCGCACGGCACGGGGGTGGTGCACCCGGACCGCGGTGATGGTCCTGTCGGTGACACGCTGGGCCAGCCCCCGCCGGACGACCTCGACCTCGGGGAGTTCAGGCATCCGGATCAGGCACTGTTGAGGGCGTTCCACGCCGCCGCGGCGGCTTTGAGTTCGGCCTCTTTCTTGGTGTGGCCGATCCCCCTGCCGTACTCGCGCTCGGCGACCATCACCGTTGCGGTGAACTCCTTGTCGTGATCGGGCCCGGTGGACGTCACGAGGTAGGAGGGCACGCCCAGCCCGCGAGAGGCTGTCAGCTCCTGCAGGCTGCTCTTCCAATCCAGGCCCGCACCCAGGGTCGGGGCGGTGTCGAGGAGCTGACCGAACAACCGCAGGATGACCTCCCGCACGACCGCCGCTCCATGCTCGAGATAGATTGCGCCAAGCAGAGACTCGACGCCGTCCGCCAGGATGCTGGACTTGTCGGCGCCGCCGGAGTTCTCCTCGCCCTTGCCCAGCAGCAGGTAGGAACCCAGACCGTCCTCGGTGAGATCACGCCCTACGTCGGCCAGTGCGTGGGTGTTGACGATGCTGGCGCGCAACTTCGCCAGATCACCTTCCGAGCGGTCCGGGTGCCGGTGATAGAGCTCCTCGGTGATCGTCAGGCCGAGCACTGAATCCCCGAGGAACTCCAGACGTTCGTTGGTGGGCAGCCCGCCGTTCTCGTAGGAATAGCTGCGGTGCGTGAGCGCGATGGTGAGCAACTCCTCGGGCAGATCGACCCCGAGCGCCTTGAGCAGCAGCGCGCGGTCGACCGTCACGGCCGGTCTCCGCCCCGCTCGCCAGACTCCTCGGCCGTCTGCTCGCGAAGCTCGGTGTCCGTCTGCTCGCGAAGCTCGGCGAGCTTCGCCCATCGCGGATCGATCTGCTCGTGATGGTGGCCGGGCTCGGCGGTGGCCAGCGGCACACCGCACTGCTGGCACAGCCCCTCACAGTCCGGGCCGCAGACCGGCGAGAACGGCAGCGCCAGGCCCACCGCGTCGATGATCGGCTGCTCGAGATCCACTGTGTCGGCACTGCCGTCGCGGCCCACACGGGGGACCTCGTCGGCACCGGTGGTCTCGTCGGTCGCGCTGTCGGGGTAGGCGAACAGCTCGGTCAGATCGATCTCGACCTCACCGGTGATCGGCTGCAGGCAGCGCGCGCACTCGCCCGCAGTCGGCGCCGACACGGTGCCGGTCACCAGCACACCCTCGGACACCGACTCCAGCCGCAGGTTCAACTCCAGTGGTGCATCCTGCTCGACGGCAAGCAACTGCAGCCCCATGCGCGACGGACTCGCGACGGTGGTCTCCAGGGTCATCATCGATCCGGGCCTACGGCCGAGCCGCGAGATGTTGATCACCAGAGGCGATCGAGATCCTCGGCGCGCGGCCGCGTTCGCATGCGTCGGCATGCACGTATCGTACGTTCAGCCTTCCGAAGGTCAGCGGGCCGCGTAGTCGTGGGTTCCGGCCGCGGTGCGCAGTTGATGGCGGCCCCGGCCTACGGAACGCAACGTGCCGTTGAGGAAGTCCTCGAATTCGGCCA
This sequence comes from Mycobacterium sp., assembly GCF_049683355.1. Classification (GTDB taxonomy): domain Bacteria; phylum Actinomycetota; class Actinomycetes; order Mycobacteriales; family Mycobacteriaceae; genus Mycobacterium. The sequence goes on along the minus strand of NZ_JBAUJB010000410.1, from coordinate 11,644 downwards.
GCTTGCTGTCGACGTAGATGTCGCATTCGCCGCGCAGACGGTCCGACTCCGCGTGCGCGGAGTCGATCAGCCGGGTGGCCTCGCCGGTGGCCGTGGCGACGATCTCGGTCTGCGACACCAGCCGCTGCTGCTCCTTGATGCCTTCCTGAACCGCCTTCTCGTAGGTCAGGTTGCCGCTCTCGATCAGCCGGTCGGCTTCGGACTTGGCGCGCCCGGTGGTGGCCTCGTACTCACGCTTGGCGGTCGCCGCAATCCGGTTGGCCTCCTCGCGGGCCTCGGCCACCATGCGTTCGCTGTGCTGGCGCGCCTCGGCGACCATGCGGTCGGCCTGCGACTTCGCGTCCGCCAGCAGTCGGTCGGCCTCTGCCCTGGCGTGGTTGACCATCGAATCGGCCTCCGCGTTAGCCGTCGACACGGTGGCGTCCGCGTGGTCCTTGGCCTCGCGCAGCAACGAATCGCGAGCATCCAGCACGTCCTGCGCGTCGTCGAGTTCGCCGGGGATCGCGTCCTTGATGTCGTCGATCAGTTCCAGGACATCACCGCGAGGCACCACGCAGCCTGCCGTCATCGGCACGCCGCGGGCCTCTTCGACGATTCCACCCAATTCATCGAGTGCTTCAAAAACTCGGTACACGGCAACACCCTCCAGGCGTAGTTGACAGTGACCAGTGTGCCTGATGTTACGCCTGTGACTCCGCTACCGGCACCGGTGTGTCGTTACCAATTGCTTGATGTCAGCATTATGTCAATTGTCTGCGAGCTTGGCCTGCACCCGGGCGTTCACCGGCTCCGGAAGCAGCGCCGAGACGTCGCCGCCCAGCATCGCGACCTCTTTTGCCAGCGAGGACGACACGAAGGAGTACTGCGGGTTGGTGGCCACGAAGAACGTGTCGACGCCGGCGATGTGCTTGTTCATCTGGGCCATCTGCAGCTCGTACTCGAAGTCGGTGCCGGTGCGCAGACCTTTGACGATCGCCGTCATCCCCCTGGCCTTGACGAAGTCGACGACAAGGCCCTGCCCCGACTCCGCGCGCACATTCGGCAGGTGGGCCGTCGACTCTTCGATCAGCGCGATCCGCTCCTCGACGCTGAACATGCCCTTCTTGTTCGGGTTGACGAGCACCGCGATCACGAGTTCGTCGAACTGCGCCGACGCCCGCTCGAAGACGTCGACGTGACCGAGGGTCACCGGGTCGAAGGATCCCGGGCACACCGCTCCGCTCATGGAGGTCGACGCTAGCAGCCCGAGAGCACCGGCAGCTCAGTCGTGTTCGGCGAGCTCGATCCGGGTGTCCCCGTAGCGGCGGGCGCCCCACGTCGTCCACCCGTCCGGCCAGGTGACCTCCGGGCCCGACGCCGAGCGCTCCACCACCGCCACCGTGCCCGGCATCGTCCACCCGGCACGCCCGAGCGCCACGAGCATCGCGCTGACCTCGGCCTCCCCCACCTCATACGGCGGGTCGGCCAGCACCAGATGCACCGGCCGGACGGTGCCAGCATCCAGTACCGCCGCCACCGGGCCGCGGCGCACCGACGCCCCCGCGACGCCCAGTGTCGTGATGTTCTTCGTGATCACGGCCGCCGCCCGGGGGTCGGACTCCACGAACACCGCTGACGCGGCGCCGCGCGACAGCGCCTCCAGGCCCAGCGCCCCCGAACCGGCATAGAGGTCGAGCACGTCGAGCCCGGTGAAATCGATCCGCGCGGCCAGCAGGTTGAACAGCGACTCGCGCACCCGGTCGGTTGTCGGGCGGGTACCCCGCCCGGACTTTTGCTGCGGCACCGATAGTCGGCGGCCCCCGAGGGCGCCGGCAACGATGCGGGTCAGGTTGATCCCCCGGTCGTCCCCTGCGCTTCGCGCGTGGGCCCATCGCTCCTGCCCGCCGAACCCACCACCACGAGCAGGTCTCCTCCTTCGACCTGCGCGGTGGCCGACACCGCGACGCGCGTGGCAGTGCCCGCCTTGGGCGCGGTGATGGCGGCCTCCATCTTCATCGCCTCGATCGTGGCGATGGTCTGACCCGCCTCCACCGCGTCGCCCTCGGCGACGTTGACGGTCACCACGCCCGCAAACGGGGCCGCGACGTGGTCGGGGTTGTTGCGGTCGGCCTTCTCGGCGGCCGGCACCTCGCTGGCCACGCTGCGGTCTCGGACGACGACCGGCCGCAACTGGCCGTTGATGATGCACATCACCGTGCGCATGCCCCGTTCGTCGGGATCGGAGATCGCCTCGAGCCCGATGAGCAGTTCGACACCGCGCTCCAGCTTGACCCGGTGCTCGTCTCCGTGGCGCAGCCCGTAGAGGAACTGATTCGCCGACAGGCTCGACGTGTCACCGTACAGTTCCCGGTGGGCCTCGAATTCCTTTGTCGGACCGGGGAACAGCAGCCTGTTCAGGGTGGCCTGACGCGCGGGCCCGGCCTGGCTCAGTGCCTCGTTGTCCTCGGCGGTGAGGTCGACCACCGGCTTGGCGGGGGCACGCCCGGCCAGCGCCTTGCTGCGAAGCGGTTCCGGCCAGCCACCCGGGGGGTCTCCCAGCTCTCCGCGCAGGAACCCGATGACCGAGTCCGGAATGTCGAATTTGTCTGGCTCTGCCGCGAATTCGTCGGCCGTGATGCCGGCACCGACGAGTGCCAGAGCGAGATCGCCGACCACCTTGGACGAAGGTGTGACCTTGACCAACCGGCCCAGGATCCGATCGGCGCCCTCGTAGGCGGCCTCGATCTCCTCGAAACGGTCGCCGAGGCCCAGCGCGATGGCCTGGGTTCGCAGGTTGGAGAGCTGTCCACCCGGGATCTCGTGGCGGTACACCCGCCCCGTAGGCGCGGGGAGGCCGGACTCGAACGGCGCGTACACCTTTCGCAGCGCTTCCCAGTAGGGCTCCAGGTCGCAGACCGCAGACAGCGAAAGCCCGGTGTCGTACTCGGTGTGCGCCGTCGCCGCGACGATCGAGCTCAGCGCGGGCTGACTCGTCGTGCCCGCCAACGGCGCTGACGCGCCGTCGACAGCGCTGGCGCCGGCCTGCCAGGCGGCCAGATAGGTCGCCAGCTGCCCGCCCGGAGTGTCGTGGGTGTGAACGTGCACCGGCAGGTCGAACCGGCTGCGCAGCGCACTGACCAGCATGGCCGCCGCCTGCGGCCGCAGCAGTCCCGCCATGTCCTTGATCGCCAGCACATGGGCCCCGGCGTCGACGATCTGCTCGGCGAGCTTGAGGTAGTAGTCCAGCGTGTAGAGATTCTCGCCGGGATCGGACAGATCCCCGGTGTAGGACATCGCGACTTCTGCGACGGCGGTGCCGGTTTCGCGCACGGCGTCGATCGCCGGACGCATCGAGTCCACGTTGTTCAGTGCGTCGAAGATCCGATAGATGTCGATACCCACCGCGGTCGCCTCCTGCACGAACGCGTGGGTGACCGTTTCCGGGTAGGGGGTATACCCCACAGTGTTGCGGCCCCGGAGCAACATCTGCAGGCAGATGTTGGGCACCGCTTCGCGCAGCGCGGCCAACCGCTCCCACGGATCCTCCTTGAGGAACCGCAGGGCCACGTCGTAGGTGGCACCGCCCCAGCACTCGATGGACAGCAACTGCGGGGTGAGCCGCGCGATGTAGGGCGCCACCATCAACAGACCGGAGGTGCGAACCCGGGTGGCCAGCAGGGACTGGTGCGCGTCGCGGAACGTCGTGTCGGTGACGCCGACGGACTTCGACTCCCGCATCCACCGGGCGAAACCTTCGGGCCCCACCTCCGAGAGCAGGTGCTTGCTGCCGCGCGGCGGCATCGTGTCGAGATCGACCTGCGGCAGCTTGTCGTTCGGATAGATCGACGACAGCCGGGGTCCGTGCGGCTGGTTGACGGTGACATCGGCCAGGTAGTTGAGGATCTTGGTGCCGCGGTCGGCGGGCGAGCGTGCGGTCAGCAGGTAGGGGCGTTCGTCGATGAACGAGGTGGTGACCCGGCCGGCCCGGAAGTCGGGATCGTCGATGACGGCCTGCAGGAACGGGATGTTGGTCGACACCCCGCGCACCCGGAACTCGGCCAGCGCCCGGCGCGCACGCGCGACCGCGGACCCGAAATCGCGGCCCCGGCACGTGAGTTTGACCAGCATCGAGTCGAAATGGGCACCGATCTCCCCGCCGAGCACGGCGCCGCCGTCGAGGCGGATGCCGGCGCCTCCCGGGGAGCGGTATGCGGTGATGCGGCCGGTGTCGGGGCGGAATCCGTTCGTCGGGTCCTCGGTGGTGATCCGGCACTGCATAGCGAATCCCCGTGGCGCCGTCATCATGTCCTGGCTCAGACCCAGATCCGCGAGGGTCTCACCCGACGCGATGCGCAACTGGCTGCCGACGAGGTCGACGTCGGTGATCTCCTCGGTGACCGTGTGCTCCACCTGGATCCGCGGGTTGCACTCGATGAACACGTGGTGGCCGCGCTCGTCGAGCAGGAACTCGACGGTGCCCGCACAGGTGTAGTCGATCTCGCGGGCGAATGCGACGGCATCGTCGCAGATCTTCTGCCGCAGCTCCTCGGGAAGGTTGGGCGCCGGCGCGAGCTCGATGACTTTCTGATGGCGGCGCTGCACACTGCAGTCCCGCTCGAACAGGTGCATCACGTTGCCGTCGTTGTCGGCGAGGATCTGCACCTCGATGTGGCGCGGATTCAGCACTGCCTGCTCGAGGTAGACGATCGGGTCGCCGAACGCGGACTCCGCCTCACGGCTTGCGGCCTCTATGGCCTCCGCCAGCACCGCGCGGTCGGTGACCCGCCGCATGCCGCGGCCGCCGCCGCCGGACACCGCCTTGACGAACAACGGGAATTCCATGTCGGTCGCCGCGTCCATCAGTTCGTCGACCGACGCCGACGGGTCCGAGGACGCCAGCACCGGCAGCCCGGCCGCACGCGCCGCGGCGATCGCCCGGGCCTTGTTCCCCGTCAGCTCCAGAACCCCGGAGCTGGGGCCGACGAACGTGATGCCCGCGGCGGCGCACTGAGCGGCCAGCTCCGGATTCTCCGACAGGAACCCGTAACCCGGGTACACCGCGTCGGCGCCCGCCGCGGTGGCCACCCGGATGATCTCGTCGACCGAGAGGTAGCCACGGACCGGATGGCCGATGTCACCGATCTGGTAGGACTCGTCCGCCTTCAGGCGGTGAAGGGAATTGCGGTCCTCATACGGATACACCGCGACGGTGGCGATGCCCAGTTCGAAGGCGGCGCGAAACGCGCGGATGGCGATCTCCCCGCGATTCGCCACGAGGACTTTCGAGATCCGACCGGTCACGGTTCACCTTAACCTCATCGGGGGCGCCGATCAGATGAGAGTCGACCAGTAGTTCCAGAATCGCTCGAGAATGAGCAGCGTCACCGCGGTGAACCACAGCGCCACCAGCGACCACCGCCACGTGTAGAGGGTCCTGACCACCGCGGAACCGCTTCGCTGTGCCTGCGTCGCGATCGACACGGTCACCACCAGCAGCGGGATCGTCACGGCCCACACCACCATGCAGTAGGGGCACAGCGCGCCGATCCGGTACAGGCTCTGGAAGATCAGCCAGTGCACGAACACGGTGCCCAGCAGCGTGCCACCGGCCAGGCCCGCCCAGTACCAGCGCGGCAGCGCAACCTTGGCCAGCGCGAGCACGCCCGAGACCACCACCACGCTGAACGAGACGATGCCGATCAGCGGGTTGGGGAAGCCGAGCAGCGCCGCCTGCGGGGTGATCATCACCGACCCGCAGGACAGGACCGGGTTGATGCTGCAGGACGGAATGTAGTCCGGGTTGATCAGGAGTTCGATCTTCTCGATCGTCAAGGTCAGCGCCGCAGCCAACCCGACGACCCCGGCGATCAGCACCCACAGGGCGCTGCTCCTACCGACCGCGATGCCCGTCGACTCGGCGGCCGACGGGTCGGCTGCCGACGGGTCGGACGCCGGATCAGACACCGTAACGGTCACGACGCCGGGGCGGGTGCGACAGCGTCGAGGGCGGGAACGTCTCCGACGATCTCCCTGATCTTGGCGACGAGCGCATCCGGCGTGCTGGGCTGGTAGTCCTCGCCGTTGATGCGGATCGTCGGGGTGGACTGGACCCCGGTGGCCGCAGCCAGGCCGCTGACCATGTCGACGAAGGTGCCGTTGTTGATGCACTCGGGGACATTTCCGGCAGCACCCGCCTGGCGCGCGATCTCGACCAGTCGGGCGTTGTCCGGATAGTTGGTTCCGGTTTCGCTGGGCTGCTGGGAGTACAGGGCCGCATGGAAGCGGCGGAACGCTTCCTTGGACTCGGCGGCCACGCAGTAGGCGGCGTTGCCGGCGCGCGACGAGTAGTTCTGGTTCTGCGGTCGATCCAGAATGCTCACCATGTAGTAGTCGGCGGCGATCGCGCCGGAATCGATTAGCTGGCTGATGGTGGGCCCGAACTGCTCCTCGAAGCTGCGGCACGCCGGGCACAGGAAGTCCTCGTAGAGCGACACGAGCGCCTTGGGCTCCTCGGTGCCTTCCTTCGTGATCAGGCTGCTCGACTCCACCCTGATGGCTTCGGCCTCACCTGCGGTCGGCCTGTCTTCGGCGCCCATCACGATGTACAGCACCAGCGCGACCGCGAACAACACCACGACCGAGGTCAGACCGATCTGGATGAACAGGTTGCGCTTACGGTCGGCTGCCTTCAGGTCGTAGCGCGCGTTCTTCTTGGGTTTGGTGGCCACGGAAGACAGAGTACCGGCGTCCCCGGCGAGGATTAGCCCGCTCGGGTCAGATGCGCACGCAACGCAGAGATGAAGTCGGTGGTCGCGGTGGCGCTGGCTCCACCGAGCGGGAAGAAGTTGGCGAAGCCGTGCACGACCGCTCCGTACTCGCGGTAGTCCACGGCCACGCCCGCCCCGCGCATGGCCTCGGCGTAGTTCCTGCCCTCGTCGCGCAGCGGGTCGAACCCGGCGGTGACGACCAGGGCCGGCGGCAAACCGGATAGGTCGTCGGCAAGAAGGGGTGAGACGCGCGGATCGGAGCCGTCGAGCTGGGCGCCGTCGAGGAACCGGGTGTTGAACCAGTCGATGTCGTCTCTGGTGAGGAAGAAGCCCCGGGCGAACAGCGTCCGCGAGCGAGTCTGCGCGGTGTAGTCGGTCACCGGGTACAGCAACAGCTGCAGCGCGGGCGGCGGCGATTTGTCGTCCCGCGCACGCAGGCACACCAACGCGGCCAGGTTGGCCCCCGCGCTGTCTCCGCCCACCGCGACCCGCCTGGGATCGGCGCCGAGCTCGGCGGCGTGCTCGACGGCCCACAGGTACGCGGCGTAGGCGTCCTCGGCGCCTGCGGGCGCTTTGTGCTCGGGAGCCAACCGATAGTCGACCGACAGCACGTGGATCTGTCCGGCCCGGCAGATCTCGCGGCACAGGTCATCATGAGTGTCGATGCTCCCCATCACCTGGCCACCGCCGTGATAAAAGACCAGCAGCGGCGCGTCGGGATGGTCGGTGCGGTAATGCCGCGCCTTGATGGGGCCGACGGCACCGGCCACCGCCAGATCGGTGACGGCGGATACCGGGATGTGTTGCCTGAAGCTGTCCGCGAGCAGCTCCAGCTGGGCGCGCGCGGCGACGAAGTCGTCGTCGCCGACCAATCCGTCGAGTCCCAGCGACTGCTGACCGGTGAGCATCAACTGCAGCGTGGTGTCGAGGGTGTTGCCGTCGAGGGTGATCGACCGCCCACCCAGCAGAACGCGCTTGACGCCGTCCGGGATGCTCGGCAACGCCCGCAGCGTCACCCCGGCGACCTTGTTGGCCAGTACGTCCCGGACGCGGACCTTGCGGCTCGGACGCGTCCCCGGGATTTCGGTGACGGGCGCCTGACCCGTCGCGCTCTGCGTCATGTCTGCTCCATCGGTTGTGCCACACCTTACCGCCGGCGCCGGGTGAGGCGGCCTACTACGGCGCACCAGGCGCAAAACTCCCGGGCAGGCGAATGATTAGGCGACTTACCGACACCGCAATATAGTCATCGGCAAAACCGTGTCCCGGCCCGGATCCACAACGGCGACCGGGGTGCGGTGAACGAGCATTCCACTTCAGCAGGGCAGGTGACATGACCTCGGCGGCAGCGATTCCCACCGTCACACTCAACGACGACAACACGATGCCGGTGTTCGGCCTCGGTGTGGGCGAGTTGTCGGACTCCGAGACCGAAGCCTCGGTCCTGGCGGCGTTGGAGGCCGGCTACCGACTGATCGACACTGCAGCCGCCTACGGCAACGAGGCCGCGGTCGGACGGGCGATCTCCCAGTCCGGGGTCCCGCGCGACGAGCTGTTCGTCACCACCAAACTCGCCACCGAGGACCAGGGCTTCCAGTCCTCGCAGAACGCCCTGAAGGCCAGCCTGGAGCGACTCGGCCTCGAGTACGTGGACCTGTACCTCATCCACTGGCCCGCCATCGAAAACGGCAAGTACGTCGACAGCTGGGGTGGCCTGATGAAGGCCAAGGAAGTCGGTGACACCCGCTCGATCGGTGTCTGCAACTTCAACGAGGGCCACCTCGACGACATCATCAACCTGTCGTTCTTCACCCCCGCGGTCAACCAGATCGAGCTGCATCCGCTGCTCAACCAGGCCGAACTCCGGACGATCAACGCCGGGTACGGGATCACCACCGAGGCCTACGGTCCGCTGGGCGTGGGCAATCTCCTCGACAATGCCGCCGTCACCGCGGTCGCCGAGGCTCACGGCAAGACACCGGCTCAGGTGCTGGTCCGGTGGAGCCTGCAGTTGGGCAATGTCGTCATCCCACGCTCGTCGTCTGCAGAGCGGATCAGGTCCAACCTCGAGGTCTTCGATTTCGAGCTGACCGACGACCAGATGGCCACCCTCAACGGTCTCGACAACGGAACCAGATTCCGTCCGGACCCGGAGACCTACTCCGGAACCTGACCTACTAGTCCGTGTAGTAGACAGTGGTCAGGTCCGGGTAAGGTTCGGCCCGTGGGATCGCCCAGGACACGCGCACGCTGGTTGCGCGGCGCCCTGGTGGGCGTGACGTCTGCGGTGATGACCGTAGGTGCCCACGGTGCGGGCGGCGGCGGCATCCCCGGTGGCGGCGCATTGGTGATCGCGCTGCTGGCCTGCGCCACCGTGGGAGCGGTGCTCGGCGGGCTGCCCGTCACCGGACGAACCGCCGGATCGGTGGCCACCACGGCCGGATTCTGTCTCGCCCAGCTGCTGGGCCACGCGACACTGATGACGGCCGGCCAACACCATGGTGGCGGCCTCGTGGACATGGACACCTCGATGGCCGCCGCCCACCTCGGGGCAGCGGTGATCCTCGGCATCGCGATCACCGCCGCCGAGTACCTCTACGTCGTCTGCTCTTCGGTGCTGTGCTGGCTGCGTCTGTTCGCGATGCGGGCGCTGCGCCATCCCGCGCGCCCGTTGCGTCGGAAATCGAAGATCGTGGTCGTTGCACCGGTTCTGGTCACCGGACTGGGCATGCGTGCTCCCCCGCGGGTGGTCACCGCCGCATAACGCGGCCGGACTGTTCCCATCCCGAGCCGTGGCGCCCCGCTGCGGTGTCGCATCCGCGCCGTCGTCGCTTCGCCGACGACGGCCACCCCCTGTGCACTGATGCTGCGGTTTCGACCGACGCGTCGTGCCGCAACGACCCCGAAAGTCTCAACCCATGACCGTTCCCGAACACACCGTCGAACCGAGCTCCCCCACCGACCGCCCACCATCATCCACGCGACCCAGTTGGCGGCCTTTTGTCGTGCGGCTGCACTTCTACGCCGGCGCGCTGGTGGCGCCGTTCCTCGTCGTCGCCGCGATCACCGGCGGGTTGTACGCCCTCGCCCCCACGCTGGAGCGATTCGTCTACGGCGACCTTCTGTACGTCGAGCCTTCGGGGCCGCCGCTGCCTTTGGATGTCCAGACCACGACGGCCCGGGCCGCCTTCCCCGACCTCACCGTGACCGGACTGCGGCCGCCGGCGAACGACAGGGACTCCACCCGGATCCACTTCGCCGATCCCGCCCTCGGTGAGGAGTTCTCCCGGGCGGTGTTCGTCGACCCCTACACCGGCGCCGTACTCGGGGACGAGGCGACGTGGTAGGGATATCTGCCGCTGAGCACCTGGCTCGACGGACTGCACCGCCACCTCAACCTCGGTGAGCCGGGGCGGGTCTACAGCGAGGTCGCGGCGTCCTGGCTGTGGGTGGTGGCCCTCGGGGGTGCATATCTGTGGCTGACCAAAGCGGCAGCTGAGCGGCGCCGAGGCCGCCGGGGCCGGTTCCTGAGGGTCGACCGCAGCGTCAGCGGGAGATCCCGCACACTGAATTGGCTTGGCGCGGTTGGTATCTGGCTTCTTGCCGGGCTGCTCTTCCTGTCCGCGACCGGGATCACCTGGTCCACGTATGCCGGCGCCCACGTCAGCGACATCAGGGCAGCGCTCGATTGGCAACGCCCGCAGCTGGATCCCAGGGCCGAGCCGGCCGCCGACGAGCACGCGGGCCACGTCGGCTCCGCGGCGCCGATACCCGTCCATCCGGATGTCGACTACGACGCGGTGCTCGACGTCGCGGCCGGTGCCGGAGTCCAGCTGCCCGTCGAGGTCACGGTGCCCGCCGAACAGGGTGAGGCGGTAACAATCACCGAGATCGACAAGGCCTACCGCTGGACCACCAACGCCGCGGCGGTCGACCCCGCCACACTCAACGTCACCGGCGAGATCGACTACTGGCGTGACTATTCGGCTGTCGCCAAGCTGGCCGACTGGGGAATCCGCGGGCACATGGGCACTCCGTTCGGCTGCTCAACCAGCTGCTCCTGCTCACCGTCGCTGCCGGACTGCTGAGCGTGATCGTGCGCGGGTACCGCATGACCGCATGTGGTGGCAGCGCAGACCGACACGGGGCCCGGCATGGGCGCTCGGCAGGCCCCCCGCGCGGCGGCATCCGGCAGTTGCCTCCGCTCGTGATATTCGCGGCGGTCGCAGTCGGCTGGTTCCTGCCGCTGTTCGGGCTCACGCTCGCCGCTTTCGTCGCCCTCGACCTGATCATCAACGCCGCCAAAGCGCGGCGATCGACTACCCGGAAGGCAGAAACCGATGTCTGAGTGCACAATTCGATCCACGTGGGGTATCGCGCTGGCGGCCGCAGCGCTGGCTCTCTCCGGTTGTACGCCGCCGGCCGATCATGACCACGCCACCATGGCCTCTTCGGTCACCTTCGATGAACAGTGGGCAAGCTCGGCAGAGACCGGCATGGCTGCGGTGTTCGGCACCGTCACCAACAACGGGCATCACGCCGCCCACCTGGTGTCCGGCTACTCTGCGGCGGCGGGCCGGGTCGAGGTACACGAGGTCGTCCCCGACGACACGGGAGGCGCCACGATGTGGCCCAAGGCCGGCGGAATCACCGTGGCGCCCGAAGGCACACACCAGTTGGTGCCGGGAGGCGATCACCTGATGCTGATGGAACTGCGGCAACCGCTGCTGCCGGGCGCCGAGGTGACGCTGACCGTGGTATTCGAGGACGGTTCGGAGCTACCGGTCACCGCGCAGGTACGCGATTTCGCCGGCGGGCATGAGGACTACCAGCCCGGAACATCCGACCATGGGTGACCGTCGACACCCGGTCAGTCGGCGGCGCCTCCTGTCCGGAGG
>NZ_JBAUJB010000409.1:0-19845 GCF_049683355.1 Mycobacterium sp. | reverse complement strand
GCCATCCGCGTCTCCGCCCGCGGCTACCGCAACCGAGAGCACTTCAAGACCGCAATCTACTTCCACCTCGGCGGATTACAGCTCTACCCGGTCACACCATGACCCACGGACTTCCCGGAAGAGCCTGAAAAAGGGACGATTCGCGGGTCAGCCCAAGCCGCGTACAGGTGTCAGTCGTTCCGATCTCTTCGACATGAGCGAAGCGGTGCTGGTTTACGTTGCCGCCAAGTACGCCTCATGGGATGACGTCGACCTCTCTGACGAAATTGAGCAGTACGGCGGCCGGTCGTGAGCGCCAATAGCTCTGTGCTGGAGTGCAAATGATCGAAGCTCGCGAGGGCCCCAATGGGGCACGCGTGTACCGGGCTCGGGTGTACTACCGCGGCCGCTACGTTGCCTCGCGCACATTCCCGCGAAAGCGCGATGCACAGGAGTGGGAGCGCAAACAGGTAGACGCGCTGAAGACGGGCGTCTGGGCGGACCCGAAGGCCGGTGAGAAGCCGGTTCGCGAGTGGTGCGATGCCTGGTTGGCTGCACAACCCGCTAAGCAGCCCGCCACCGAGCGGAAGATCCGCGGTGTCATCAGCAAGCAGATCGCGCACTCCTTCGGCCGCCGCCCTCTGGTGTCCGTGCGCCCTTCAGAGGTCCAGGAGTGGGCTGCAGAGATTTCGCGCAAGCAGTCACCGGCCACAGCGCGGCACGCACTCGGAGTGCTCCGCCGAGTGTTCGACTATGCGCTCAGGGATGGGGCGGTACACCGCAACCCCGCCACAGGCATCCGCTTGCCCAAAGTGCAGGGGAATGATCCCCGTCCCCTCACTCACGAACAACTTTGGGCTTTGTCTGACCATCTGCGTTCCCCGCGCGATCGTCTACTCGTCTTGGTGGCCGGATACTGCGGCCTGAGGTGGGGTGAACTTGCGGCTCTGCGCTGGTCCGACGTCGATCCCACTGCGAAGAGGCTTCGCGTGGCCCGTTCCTACTCCGAGGAGGCACCTCGGGGCGAGATGGCCCCGGTCAAAGATCACCAGGCGCGTTCAGTGCCGGTGCCCGGGACCGTGATGGAGGAACTTGCCGGGTATGGTTCAGGACGTCGACCACAAGAGCTCGTATTTCCGTCGGCCAGCTCGACCCCGCTTCGCAACCGAAATTTCCGCCGAGACGTCTTCGACGACGCCGTGGCTGCACTCAACCTCGACATCACTCCCCATAATCTGCGTGACACGGCCGCGTCGCTCGCGATCCAAGCCGGTGCCTCTGTCGTCGCCGTCGCACGTCTGCTAGGCCATGAGTCCGCCGCGACGACGTTGAATCATTACGCCGGCCTTTTCCCATCAGACCTAGACGACGTTGCGCGTCGGCTCGATGACGCCGCTCGGCGGGTGCACGCGGGCGCAGCTGCGCCGGAGGAGGATGAACCAGTGGCCCACAAGCGTCGCTGGATCCCGGCCGCCGAAGTCGCGGAAATGTTGAACAGCACACCCGTCGATGAAGAATCATTCGCGGCCGACATTTACGGCGCCGACACACCGCAGGGTGAAGCTCCTCCCGCCGACGATGCAGATCCCGCCGCGGAGTCCACCTTGGAGTCCGGTCCGGAGGCCCGACTGGCGCGGATCAAGAGGATTGCCCGCGAAGTATCTGACAGGTCCACCGAACTAAATGACCGGTTGAAGAGGCGAATTACGGACCCACCCGAACTTGGTTTGGACGCTGACCACCACGACGAGCTATCCGATACCAACGAACCACCGACCACACACCGACCAGAGAGGGGCGACAAGCAGTAGGGCAACCGCCCGGAAACAGCGCTGACCTGCAAACTTACTTGGTGCCCCCGGCAGGATTCGAACCTGCGACACCGGCTTTAGGAGAGCCGTGCTCTATCCCCTGAGCTACGGGGGCTGACACCGCTGGCAGCTTACCCGGGTGGCGACGCGGACCCGCAACGGCGGCGGAGCCGAGTTATGGCAAAAGTGTCAAAACTTCCGGGACGGCCGGTAGCGTGCCCCCCGTGGAGCTGACACTGCAACGCATCGGCGCCTGGTCGGGCACCGTCATGATCATTCTCTACGGCACCAGCTTCTCCGGTATCGCCCAGCTCTTCCCACCACTGTCCCCGGCGGCTCCGGCCGACGAGATCGCCGCGTTCTTCGTCGACCAGAAACTCTGGATCCGATTCGGTGTCTCCGGTGCGCTGCTCAGCGCGGCGCTCGCCCTGCCGTTCCTGGCGACCATCGTGCTACGGATCCGCCGGGCCGAGGGCGGCTGGGGCATGCTGTCGATGACCCAGCTGATGGCCGCGACCGTATTCGTCCCGGCACTGCTGTTCCCACAGTTCTTCCTCGGCGTGGCCGCCTACCGTCCCGAAGAGCGGTCGGCCGAGCTCACCCAGGCCCTCAACGACGTCTTCTGGCTGTGGTTCATCGGCATCGTCGGCACCATCATCGTGCAGAACATCACCTTGGCGATCGCGACGTTCGTCGACAAGGCCGACCCGCCGACCTTCCCGCGGTGGTACGGCTACCTCAACCTGTGGGTGGCCACGCTGTCGCTGCCGGGCTGTGTGGTGGTGGTGTTCAACGACGGACCGCTGGCCTGGAACGGCGTGTTCGCCTTCTACATCCCGGGTCTGGTCCTGGTGGTGTGGCTGTTCTCCACAACCTCGGTGATGCTGAAGTCGATCAAGGCCGAGCAGGCCCAACTGGCGTGAGCGGCACCGTGACGCCGCCGGGCACCCGGCGGATCCCCGGGGAAAGCGGCACCTGGGTCTTCCTGTTCGGCGACATGGCCGTCTTCGGCGCCTTCTTCGTCACCTTCCTCGTGGAGCGCGCCAAGGCACCCGAGGTGTTCGACGCCGCGCGCGGCACCCTGCACCTCGGTGTCGGGGTGCTCAACACCCTGGTCCTGCTCACCAGCTCGCTGTTGGTGGTGCTGGCGCTGAACGCGCTGCGGGCCGGCGCCGGATCGATCGCCACCCGCGCGGCGGCCGGGGCGATCGCGTTCGGCCTGGTCTTCATCGCCCTCAAGGTGTTCGAGTACATCTCGTTGGCCACCGCAGGGCACGGCCCCGGGGCCAACGATTTCTACCTGTACTACTTCATCCTCACCGGGCTGCACCTGTTCCATGTCTGCCTCGGTCTGGCCACCCTGGCCTTTGTGCTCACGCAGACCCGCCGGGCCGAGCTCAGTGCGACCCGCACCGCGCTGGTCGAGGGCGCCGCCTGCTTCTGGCATCTGGTCGATCTGCTGTGGATCTTCCTGTTCGCACTGCTGTACCTGGTGAGCTGATGACCGTCCTCGAACTGCTGAAGAACCGCGCCGGCGCCAGCTGGCTGTTCCTCGTCGCCGCCACGATCCTGTCGTGGCTCGTCGGCGCCGAGCACGGGACCGGGTCGTTGGTGGCCGTGGTCGTGCTGGCCATCGCGGCGATCAAGGTGGGACTGGACTTCATGGAGCTGCGCCACGCCCCGATCCCACTGCGGGCCGCGTTCGAGTTCTACTGCGTGGGAATGTGGGCGCTGCTGTCGGGTCTGTACCTCTTCCTCTGACCCGGCCGCTACTTCAGCAGCGCGATCACCTTCGCGAACGCTTCGGCGTGGCGTGCCTGCACGATGATGTAGCTGATGCCGTAGGTGTCGCGATAACCGCGAATGCGGTCGGCGATGTCCTGTGTCGACCCCGAGAGCACACCGGGGTGGCGCAGCAGCTCGTCGTCGGACAGCCCGGGCAGGGAGTACCGGGTGATCGTCAGATCGGGCCGTCCGGAGTCGTCGACCGGCATCGCGGTGATGGCCACGTTCAGCTCCAGGTCGTCGAAGCGCTCGGCAGCGGCCGCACGCACGAACGCGATCCGGTCGGGCAGCGGATCCTCGTCGCCACCGGGAGCCCGGTCTCCGCCGGTGAGCCCGATGATGTCGGCGCAGCGCGCGGCGATACGGAGCACCCGGTCGCCGTTTCCGGCGATCATGATCGGCACGTCGGGCAGGTGCTCGGCCAGGTGGGCGGTGGTGTCCTTGAGATGGTCGACGCGCTCGCCCGCACTGGGGAACGGGATCCCCGCGGCGTCGAACTCTTCCTTGACGTAGCCGGTACCGAGCCCGAGCCCGAGCTCGAACCGGCCGTCGCTGAGCGCGTGCAGCGCGGCCGCGTCGCGGGCCAGCAGTGCGGGCCGGTAGAACGCGGAGTTGATGACGAACGTGCCCACCCGCAACGTCGAGGTCGCCATCGCGACCGCCGTCATGACCGGGAACGGCGCAACACCTCCGAGGTGGTCGGGGACATGCATGATGTCGAATCCCAGGCCCTCCGCCCGGCGCGCGGTCTCCTCGAGCGTCGTCCGTGAGCGCCCCGTGTGATGCCCGCTCCGAACCGGAAATGCTTGACCACAAAAACGATGTTAGGCGGCAGGTTTGAGGCCGGCGGGTGGCGGGCATATGAGCGAGTGACTTCCTCACCCAGATCCGGCCCGTCGTCGAACCATCCGACGGGCCGGATCAGTTTTTCGCCATGACGAACCCACCCACGCTCGGCGTCGAGGAGGAGTTCCTTCTCGTCGACCCCACCTCGGGTGCGCCCGTCGCACGCAACAAGTCGGTGGCCGACCGAGCCGCCGAGCACGGCGTCGACCTGCAGCTCGAGCTGACGAGCTGCCAGGTCGAGACCGCGACCGGCGTCGTCACCGAGATCGACGATCTGCGCGAGCAACTGGTCAAGCTGCGGCGCACCGCGGCCAACGCCGCCGAACGGACCCGGGCGCAGCTGCTCGCGGTCGGGTTACCGCCGACATTGCCCCGGGAGTTTCCGGTGACCGACACCCCGCGCTACCGCGACATCGGGGAGATGTTCGGCATGATCGCTCACGAACAGGGCATCTGCGGCGCCCACGTGCACGTCGCAGTGCCCGATCGCGACGCCGCCATCGCTGTCAGCAACCGGCTGCGGCCGTGGTTGCCGCAGCTGCTGGCGCTGACTGCGAACTCGGCGATCTACCGCAATGCCGACACCGGTCATGCCAGCTGGCGAAGCGTGCTGTGGGCGCGCTGGCCCAGCGCCGGCCCGCCACCGCAGTTCGGCTCCGCCGAGGAGTACGACGCTGCGGTGCAGCTGCTGTGCGATACCGGCGTGATGCGCGACGCCGGAATGGTCTATTGGGACGTCCGGCCGTCGGCGAACTTCCCGACGGTGGAGGTGCGGGTCGCCGACGTCCCCGCCACGGTGGCCGAGACGGTGCTGTTCGCCGCGCTGGTCCGCGGTTGCGTGACGACGGCGCTCGACGACGCCCGGCGCGGGGAACACACCCTGTCGTTGGCGCCGTTCCTGCTGAAGGCCGCGTACTGGAAGGCCGCCCGCGACGGGCTCGACGGCGACGGTGTCGATCTGCAGAACCGGGTCACCGCGCCCGCGCTCGAGCTTCTCGTGGGTCTTGTCGACACGGTCCGCCCGGCGCTGGAGGACGCAGGAGACTACGAGTTCGTGACAACCGGGCTGGCACGGATCGCCGAGGTGGGCAATGGTGCGATGCGCCAGCGCCGGGCCTGGGAGCGCAGGCACGACATGGGCGACGTGCTGGCCGCAGCCGCGGCGGCGACGCTGGAAACGCCCTAGACGAGCGGTAGTTCCGCGAACACCGGACCCGTCGGCTGGGTGGAACCTCCGGGTGGTTCGACGGTGAACGCCAGCGCCCGCGACGAACCCAGGTCGGGGAGCACCGCGGTGGTCGAGGGCGCCACCGCTTCGGCGTCCATCGTCCCGGCCGAGTGCGGCCCGTCCGCGTCGACCAGCCACATCTGGTAAACGGTGCCGGGCTGCGGCGGCGGCACATTGTTCATCACCAGCACGCCAGAGTCCCACTCCCGGGAGAACACCACCGTGGCCACGCCTCCGCCGGGGATCTCGCCGGAGATGGTGCGGACATCGGGAGCGGCGAACACCTGGTCGGCGGTCGACGGTGCGGGTGCGGGGCGCATCGCGAGCCCGACACCGAGCGCACCGAGGCCGACCACGATGGTCGCCGCCGCGGCAAGGACCGGCTTGGCCCAGCGGCTGGTCTGCCGCTCGGCGGGTCTGATCTGCCGAACGCGGTCGTCGGAGATCTGTTCGAGCAACTGGTCGCGAAGATGAGTGGGAGGCTCGACAGCGGTGGCGGCGGCGATCGCCGCCATCGTTTCCCGCGCGGCCCGCACCTCGGAGACGAATGCCTCCGCGACGTCGGGAGGTGCCTCCCCGAGGCACCTGTCGATCTCGGCGGTCTCGGCGTCGGTCAGGGCGTGCAACGCGTACGGCGTCGCCATTGACAACAGGTCCATGTCGGGCGGACCGGTGGGCCCTGAAGGACCAGGGGGATAGGTCATGCCGCGACCCCCAGACATCTGCGCAGGCCGCGGATGGCGTCACGCATCCGCGACTTGATGGTCGCCAGGTTCGCTGACAGCCGCTCCGACACCTGGGCGTAGGTCAACCCGTCGTAGTACGCGAGCTGGATGCATTCGCGCTGGTGGTCGGTCAGCGCTCCCAGGCACTCGGTCACCTGGCGATGTTCGTCGCCGCGGATGACGATCTCGGCGACGTGGTCTGAGACCGGTTCCACGTTGGCGGCGCCGTAGCGGGATTCCCGTGTGCTGGCCGCCTGTTCGGAACGCACCCGGTCGACCGCCCGGCGGTGGGCCAGGGTCATCAGCCAGGCCATCGGAGATCCGGCCGACGGGTCGTAGTTCTCCGCGGTTCGCCACACCTGCAGGTAGACGTCCTGGGTGGTTTCCTCGCTGTAGCCGGGGTCCCGCAAAACCCGGGTGACCAGGCCGAACACTCGTGAGCGGGTCAGATCGTAGAAAGCCGCGAACGCGTCGACGTCCCGCCGAGCCACCTGGCGCAGAAGTGCGTCGAGTTCGGCGGTCACGCCCGGTAGCCTAGCTACCAGCGCATTCATAGTCACGTTAATCGGTACTTCGGCGGTGTCGCTGTGAAAAACGAAGTCCGCAAACGGTATTCACCGGATGCCCGCCGACGGTTGATTTGCCCGCGGTAATTCCTCATAGTTGGTCCACCTTTTCCCGCTCCACACTCGGTTGCGGAATCACCGGGACCCGTCGCAGCCACAGCAGTACTGCCTGCACGCGCATGCTCAGCGCGTTCATCAGCGGGGCCATCGGCGCGACGACCTGCATGGCCAGGATCTGGGCGACGCCGGCCGGCTTTCTGGTGCCGCGCAGCGTCGCGACGAACGCGGGGTGGTCGTCCCGGTGAAGCGAGATCCGGACGTTGAGCTGGTCGTCCGGCTGTGGTGCCCGAACCAGGTAGTGACCGTCCACGCCGGTGAACGGCGAGGTGTAGAGCTTTTTGCACACCATCGCCGGCCGGTCGTCCGACGGTGGCAGCAGGTAGGCATGGCGTCCGCCCGAGGTGTTCTGCACCTCGGCGATGACGTAGCGCAGCACCCCTCGCGCGTCGTGGCACCAGTACAGACTCAGCGGATTGAACACGTAGCCGAGCACCCGAGGCTGCATCAGCGCGGTCACCTTGCCGCCGCCGAGGTCAATGTCCTTGTCGGCGAGGAACGCGTCTACGCGGTCGCGGAGCGTGTCGTCCGCAGTGCCCCACAAGTGGTCGCGGGCATCGAAGGTGGCGAACGGACTCAGCCAGCGCGGCAGCCGCGGCAAATTGTCGAGGTCGACGAACCAGCTGTAGCTGCGGTGCTCGAAGTAATGGTGCACCGGTGCCCGACGCAGGTGAGTGATACGGGTGCGGTACAGCGCGGGGCGCACCGCGCCGGCGGCGATGACCGGGATCGACTGCTTTCCTGCGTACATGGGTTCCACATACGCCTATTCGGAGCGGCGTCACCGACGGATGGGTGTGGCGCCGGCCGATCAGGTGCGGCGTAGCTAATGTCACCAATCGAGACTCCAGGACCGCGCACCCTGCGCCAGGCCCTGCACGAGCGCCGAAGTGGCAGGGGGCAGACCGTCGTCGCCGGGCATGGCGCTGCGGGGGCTGATGCCGCGCACCCGCGCGGGCAATTCCAGCTGGGCGCCACCGTTGCGGACCCGGTTGACCGGGTTGTCGGGGTGCAGGCCACGGAGTTCGCGCGGAATCGCGTCGAGGTCGGTGATGACCTGGTAGCCCGGGACGTCGACGTGGTCGGCGAGGTGCCCGGCCAGTTCCCGGTGACGCCCGCCTGCCAGCAGTTGGGTGCTGCGGCCCATCCGGCCGTAGCCGTGCAGCGATACCGCCACGTCGACGTGGTCGAGAAACTCGGCGAGCCGCGACGACTCGTCGCGGCGGTACAGCGCAGACGGAAGGTGGTACGGATAGTGATCGGGATGCCGGACCACGTACAGCGATGCGCCTGCGGCGTCGGCGGCGCGTTCGGCGATGACGTCGGTCATCTGTTCCAGGCCGCCGCCATGGATGGCCAGGAATCCGAACCTGGACCGCAACGTGCTGTCTTCGGCGACCGCAGGATCGGCGAGCAATTCTGAAAGCGTCTGTGGCGCAGCGGCATCGGAGTGGTCTTTGCGCTGCGGCCAGCGGGCCGGGTCCCAGCGTTCCAGAAAGGCGATCCACCGGTGCGGCAGACCGTGGTGGCGGGCACCGTCGAGGATGCGCTCCAGATACCCGGGCCGCGGTGGCCCCGGCTCGACGCGGTGGTCGATGTAGACCCAGGCCGGTGACGGGCCGTTCCCGGTGGCGACGGTGAGCTGGTCGCGGCGGTAGCGCAGCGGCACCCCTTCGGCACTGTCCAGGGTGGCCAGGTCGCGGTCGGACACCTGCCAGATGACCCCGTGGACCTCGCTGCCGGTGAATGGTTCGACGGTGGCCACACCACGCTCATTGATCAGCCAGTCGTGGTCGGCGAGTGTCGCGGTCTGCGGGTCGGTCGCATCCGGGCATCGTTGCGCCATCTGCCGCACGCACAGGTTGGACCCGTACGCGAAGTAGATGTGTCGGTCTGCCATTCAGCCCGTCAGTGTCAGATAGATCAGGACCACATTGAGAAGACTAATGACTCCCGCAACCGTCCATCCGAGGACAGTGGTGACGCGATGGTTGATGTCTCCGCCCATCAGGGATGCGTTCGCGGTCAGCCGAACCAGCGGAATGAGGGCAAAGGGTATCCCGAAGGACAGCACGACCTGGGACAACACCAACGCCCGGCTCGGGTCGACGCCGACGGCCAGGATCACCAGGGCCGGCAGCAGCGTGACGAGTCGGCGCGTCACCAGTGGCACCGACCGGCGCAGCAACCCCTGCATGATCATCGCGCCGGCGTAGGCGCCCACCGACGAGGACGCGAGCCCGGAGGCCAGCAGGCCGATCGCGAACAACAGCGCCACGGTGTATCCCAGCGCATCCTGCACTGCCTGATGCGCGCCTTCGATGGAGTCGGTGTTCTCGATGCCCTGCAGGTTGGTGGCGGCGACCAGCAGCATCGACAGGTTCACCGCGCCGGCGAGCAGCATCGCGATGCCGACATCCCACCGCGTCGCGCGCAGCAGTCGCCGCCTGGCCGGGCCGGGCGGAGCATGGCCGTGACGGTCGCGGGCCAGGCCGGAATGCAGGTACACCGCGTGGGGCATCACGGTGGCGCCGAGCATGGCTGCCGCCAGCAGAATGCTCTCGGCGCCGTCGAACCGCGGTATCAACCCGGCCGCGGCCTCGTCGACCGGTGGTGGCGCGGCCACCAAGCTGGTCAGGAAGCCGATCGCGATGATCAGCAGCAGACCGGTGATGACCCGTTCGAAAGTCTGCTGGCCGCGGCGGTCCTTCACCACGAGCAGCAGCAGCGACACCGCCCCGGTGATGACGCCGCCGACCAGCAAGGGCAGGTCGAACAACAGGTACAGCGCGATCGCGCCGCCCACCACCTCGGCGAGATCCGTTGCCATCGCCACCAACTCGGCCTGGGCCCAGTACGCCAGCCGGCTCGGCCGGCCCATCCGCGCCCCGACGGCCTCCGGCAGGGACAGCCCGGTCACCAGCCCCAGCTTCGCCGAAAGGTACTGGACGAGCACTGCCATCAGGTTGGCGACGACGATCACCCAGACCAGCAGGAAGCCGAACTGCGCACCGGCGCTGACGTTGGCCGCGACGTTGCCGGGGTCGACGTAGGCGATCGCCGCGACGAACGCTGGTCCGAGCAACAGCCAGCCGGGCCGCGTCTGTGGACGGACGTCTCGCGTCACCACACCCCTCTTCTATCCGGACGAGCGAACAGAAAAGTTAGGGTAGACGAAACCTTGGGGACGAGGCAATGCGGCCCACGCGTCGCGCGGGCGGGGTCAGTCTCTGATGCCGCTCAGTCCCCGATGCCCTCAGTCCCCGATACCGAAGCCGCCGACGAGCGGCCAGAACCCGATACCCTGCCAGCCGCCATAGTTCCACGGGGGCGGGGTGGTGGTCAGTTGGGTGCTGCCGTTGGTCTCACAGAACGTCACCGTCGACCCGACGTCAGTGCATTGCGGTGCCGCGACGGCGGTTGGCGCCGCTCCGATGGCAAGGGCCGCTCCGGCGATCGCCAGCGCAAGAATTCTCATGACCGGCTACTCGCTCCAGGTGTCCGTCCGTCCTCGTCAGAGGATGAACATCCCCATGCCCCACGGGAACATCGACTGGCTCACGTTAGGCGCGAGAACGCTTGGCCGCGAATCGATCTGCGCGTTGCCCGGGGACTGGCACACGGTGGTCGAGCCGCCCTGATAACCGCCGCCCTGTCCGGTCTCGGTGCAGCTCGGCTGGGCCATTGCGGCAGGTGCGGCAGCGATCGCCACGGACGCACCGCCTGCGACCAGGAAAGCGGCGAGGGTGCTGAGGCGAGCCTTCATGTCTTCAGATCCTTCCAGCGTGGGTTACCGCTCAGCGTACAGCCTCTGCCAGTGATGGGAGGCAAGTCGAGCGCCGTCACGATTCCCGCCGGGGCACTCAACACCGCAGGAATGGCGTTGACGACGCGCGCCGCCGTCGCCACCAGTGTGGTCGCCGTTCGGGCTGCTCAGGCACAGGTCGAGAGCGTAGGAGGGTTCGCCGGTGATCTCGATCCGGTAGCTGCCGCCGTGCGCGGCGGGCTGCGGCCACTCGGGGCACAGGTCGTCGCGCAGCCGGGTCACGTGCTCGAGGACGACGGCGACGGCACCGTCCTTCATGCCGCGCACCTCGAACCGCATCGCGGCGGTGGTGCCTTTTTTGATGTGGCCGGAGGCGATGTCGAAGTCCTCCGGCGCGGGCACCCGAACATGGGTCTCGGTCACCTCGTCGAGCTCGATGCCCAGGCCGGCGGCCAACTGTCGTACCACCGAACCCCACGCCAGGCTCAGCACACCGGGCTGCAGCAGCATCGGGGTGTTGTCGAGGCTGCCGCCGAACCCCATGACGTCGAACATCACCGTCGCGCTGTCTTAGCTTAGGTGTCGTAGTTGATGATCTCCATGCAGCGGATCTGCTGCACGCTCTGGCACGTGCCGGCCAATGCCAGTGGCAGCAGGTCGTTGGCGAAGCCGGGATCGATGCCGTTCACGAAGATGCTTGCGTTTCCGGCCTTCGCGGCGTCCTCGATCGGCTTGACCATCTCGTCGGGCAGCACCTGCCACGGGTACTGCAGGAAGACCGCAGCGCTGCCGACGACGTTGACGCCCGCTTCCAGGATGCGCCGGTAGTCCTCGAGAGCTTCGGTCAGCCTGTTGTCTGCCATCGCGGTGTACACCGCGACGGCGGGTTCGGTCGCCAGCACGACATCGAGGTCCGTGGTCGCCAGGATGCCGGTGGAATCCTGCAGTCCCGCAAGCTCGGCAGCGTCCTTGCCGGCCTTCGCCTCGGAGGAGACCCAGACCGCGGTCAGCTCGAATCGCGGGTCGGTGATTAGTGGGTCAGCGCGTGCCTGCCGACGTTTCCGGTGCCGATGGCGGCCACTTTGATGGTCATGTCCGGGTCCTCACAGATCGGGGATGGGCAGCTCGAGGTTCGGGAAGGTGAGGCCGCCGTCGACCTCGAGCGTCTTGCCGGTCAGGTAGCTGCCCGCCGGTGAAGCCAGGTAGACCGCAGCGGCGGCGATGTCGAGCGGGTCGCCGAGCCGGCGCATCGGGGTGGCCTGCTCCATCGGGGTGCGCAGCTCGTCGTTGCTGGCCACGACGTCGAGAGCGGACGTAAGGATCGATCCGGGGGCGATGGCGTTGACCCTGATGCGTGGGGCGAGGTCGAGCGCCGACAGTCGCGTGTAGTGCGACAGCGCAGCTTTCGCGGTGCCGTAGGCAGCAAAACCGCGCCCGGCGACCCGAGCCATCGTCGAGGTGATGTTGATGATGCTGCCGCCACCGGAGTGCTCCAACATCAGCGGCACCGCGGCGGTGGTCAGCGCGTGGGCGGTCGCCACATTGAACGTGAAGGCGTCGCGAAGATCCTTCGTCGAGGTGGTCAGAAGTGCGTTGGGCATGGTGCCGCCGACGTTGTTGACGACGATGTCTAGTTTCCCGAACGCCTCGATCGCCTGGGCCGCGAGAGCTGCCGTGTCGTCTGGGCGGGCGAGGTCGGCGACGACGATATGCGCGCGGCGGCCCGCGTTGCCGATCTGCTCGGCGACCTCTTCGAGCTGGGCTTGAGTGCGGGCTGCGATCAGTACGTCTGCGCCGGCCTCGGCGAACGCCAACGCCATGGCGGCGCCGAGGCCCCGGCCGGCGCCGGTCACCACGGCCACCTGATCGTCGAGTCTGAACCTGTCGAGAATCACGCGCGCCACCGTAACAAGAACCTGTTCTAGTTTGTTGCGGTTTCGGCGTGATGGCAATGACGGACGGTTATCCACAACCGAGATGCAGAAGTGGGTTACTCATTGCTGTTCTGTCGGTTGCCCGCCCGAGTATCGGCGGCATGCGGTATCCGTTCCTGGGCGCCGAGGCCGTCGCCGACGGCAGGCTGACTCGCGGCCAGTTGCGCTGGAACTACCGGGCGGTGCAGCCCGGGGTCTACGTCCCCAAGGGGTCGGCGGCCAGCGTGCTCGTCAATGCACAGGCGGCCTGGTTGTGGTCCGGCCGACGCGGCATCATCGCGGGTAGGGCGGCGGCTGCGCTACTCGGGGCGAAGTGGGTCGACGTCGACACACCCGTTGAGCTGATCGCCGAACACACCAGCCCCGACAGGGTGTGATCGTGTGTGAAGAGCGGATCAGCCCCGACGAATATGCGCTCGTCGGCGATGTGCCGGTGACCACCCCGGCCCGCACCGCGCTCGATCTGGCCCGCCATCTTCCGCGCGACCTCGCCGTCGCCCACCTCGACTCGCTGGCGGGGGCCACCGCCGTCACCGCCGCCGAGGCGCTCGAGATCCCGACCGATATCGAGGAGCCCGTGGTGTCCGACGCGCGCGGTCGGCGCTGGCGCTGATGGATGCGGGTGCGCAGTCGCCGCGGGAGACCCGGCTGCGGCTCATGCTCATCGACGACGGTCTCCCCGTTCCGGCGACGCAGGTCCGGGTCCGGAGTTCATCGAACGCCAGGGCTGGATCGATATCAAGATGGTGGCCGAACACAGCCGGGCCTTCATCCTGCACCGCGTGCGCTCAGCGCTGGCTCGGCGAGACTGGACGATGCCGAGATCTGCATGAAGGTCGCCGGTTGCCGGGACCCGCTGCCATCGCGCAGAAGTCGGCAGAGGTGTCAGCCCTTCTTGGCTGCGGTCTTCTTGGCGGGCGACTTCTTGGCCGCGGTCTTCTTCGCCGGTGCCTTCTTGGAAGCCTTTTTGGCGGGGGCCTTTTTGGCGGGCTTGTCGTCGGTGCCCGAGCCCGAGCTGTTCTTGCGCGCCTTCACGCTGGCCTCGAGCTTGGCGAGCAGATCGGAGACGTCTTCGGTCTCGTCGAGCTCCTGGGGCTCCTCCTCGGTGGTGAACGCCTCGCCGCCCTCGAGCTTCGCCTGAACCAACTCGCGCAGGTGCTCCTGATAGTCGTCGTGATAGCGGTCGGGGTTGAAGTCGTCGGTCATCGAGTCGACCACCTGGCTGGCCATCTTCAGCTCGGCCGGCTTGACCTCGACTTCCTTGTCCAGCACCGGGAAGTCGGGATCGCGGATCTCGTCCGGCCACAACAGCGTGTGGATCATCATCACGTCGCGCTTGCTGAAGTCCTTGACCCGCAACGCCGCGAGCCGGGTCTTGTTGCGCAGCGCGAAGTTCACGATGGCCACCCGGTCGGTCTCCATCAGCGTCTTCGCAAGCAGCACATACGACTTCGACGACTTGCCGTCGGGCTCCAGGAAGTAACTGCGGTCATACATCATCGGATCGAGGTCGCCCGCCGGCACGAACTCGAGCACCTCGATCTCGCGGCTGCGTTCCTCGGGGAGGGTCGCGATGTCGTCGTCGGTGATGATGACGGTCTGGCCGTCGTCCGAGTCATAGGCCTTGGCGATGTCGCGGTACTCGACGACCTCACCGCACACTTCACAGACCCGCTTGTACCGGATGCGGCCGTTGTCCTTGGCGTGCACCTGGTGGAACTTGATGTCATGGTCCTCGGTGGCGGTATAGACCTTGACCGGTACGTTGACCAGGCCGAAGGCGATCGAGCCCTTCCAGATGGAACGCATCAGCCCAGTATGTCCGATGAACCTGCCGCATCCAGTGCGGCGCGGTCGGGCAGTTCGGCACCGGCGCGGGACACGGTCAGCGCAGCGGCCGTGGACGCCGCGCGAACGGCGCTCGTCAGCTCGTCCAACCCGATGGCCGCAAGCCGGGAACGGCGCTCGGCGCCGAGCAGATTCTGCGACCACAGCGCATCGATCAGCCCGGTCATGAACGCATCGCCTGCTCCCACGGCGTCCACCACGTCCACATCGAACGCAGGTACCCGCGCGGTGCCTGCCGCACACATCGCGACCGCCCCGCCGCCGCCGGACGTCACGACGACGATCGACGGTCCCAATGCGAGCCACCCGGAGGCGACCTCCTCCGGCGGCCGGACCGGATCGATCCAGCGCAGGTCCTCGTCGCTGGCCTTGACCACGTCCGAACGTTCGATGAGGCGGTCGATGCGGGCCTTTGCCGAGTCGGCGTCGTCGATCAGTGCCGGCCGGACATTCGGATCGAACGTGCACGTCGCCGACAGGTGGTAGGTGTCCACCAGCGCGGCGGTCGCCAGGCAGCCGGGTTCCAGCACCGCGGCGATCGAGCCGGTGTGAACGACCACTGGGGGCGCCACCTCGGGCGTCCCCGTCAGCTGCCAGTCGATGTCGAAGGTGTACGTCGCCGACCCTTCCCGGTCGACGGTGGCCTGCGCGGTCGGTGTGCGTGCGGCGGTGTTGCTTCCCGGAACAATTTGTGCACCAGAGGATTCCACGTACTCGGCGATCCGCCGTCCACGCTCGTCGGTGCCGATGTGGGTGAGAAAATCGACCTCGCGACCCAACCTTGCCAACCCGACCGCGACATTGAGCGGGCTGCCGCCGACATGCTCGGTGGCCGCCCGGCCCTCCCGCGCGACCACGTCGATCAGCGCTTCACCGATGACCAGTGCCCTCACCGACTCGACGCTACCGGCACTGCGCCGGGGTCTGAGCCTTATACCGTGGATCCATGCAGGAAGGGGCGGACCGCTGTGGCCGGGTGAAGCTGACCAACCCGGACAAGGTGCTGTACCCGGCGACCGGCACCACCAAAGGCCAGGTGTTCGACTACTACGTCGGCGTGGCCGAGGCGATGCTGCCCCACATCGCGGGTCGGGCGGTGACGCGCAAGCGTTGGCCCAACGGGGTGGAACAGGGGTCGTTCTTCGAGAAGCAACTGGCTTCCTCGGCCCCTGACTGGCTGGACCGCGCCACCATTTCGCACAGGTCGGGCACCACCACCTATCCGGTCATCGACACCGCCGAAGGTCTGGCCTGGATCGCTCAGCAGGCCGCGTTGGAGGTGCACGTACCGCAGTGGCGGTTTGTCGACCAGACCGTCGGGCCGGCGACGCGGATCGTGTTCGACCTCGACCCCGGCGAGGGTGTCACGATGCGCCAACTCTGCGAGGTGGCCCACGAGGTGCGTGACCTGATCACCGACATCGGCCTGCGGACCTTCCCGCTGACCAGTGGAAGCAAAGGCCTGCATCTCTATGTGCCGCTGCAGGACCCGATCAGCTCGCGGGGGGCGTCGCTGCTCGCGAAGAGGGTGGCCCAGCAGCTCGAGCAGACGATGCCCAAGAAGGTCACCGCGACGATGACCAAGAGCCTTCGTGCGGGCAAGGTGTTTGTGGACTGGAGCCAGAACAACGGCAACAAGACCACGATCGCGCCGTATTCGCTTCGTGGACGCGAACATCCGACGGTCGCCGCACCACGGAGCTGGGACGAGATCTCCGATCCCGACCTGCGCCATCTGACCTTCGACGAGGTGCTCGGCCGGTTGGACCGCGACGGCGATCTGCTCGCCGACCTCGATCCGTGGTCGCCGGCCTCCGATCGTCTGACCACCTACCGCGGGATGCGGGACAGCGCCAAGACCCCGGAGCCTGTTCCCGCGACGGCGCCGACGGTCGGCAACAACGACAAGTTCGTCATCCAGGAACACCACGCCAGGCGGCTGCATTACGACTTCCGGTTGGAACGCGATGGCGTGCTGGTCAGTTGGGCCGTGCCGAAGAACCTGCCCGACAGGCCTTCGGTCAACCACCTCGCCGTGCACACCGAGGACCACCCGATGGAGTACCTGACCTTCGCCGGCGAGATCCCCAAGGGCGAGTACGGGGGTGGTCAGGTCCATGTCTGGGATACCGGCACCTACGAGACCGAGAAGTTCAACGACCACGCACCGGACGGCCCCGACAAGGGCGGCGAGGTGATCGTGACGCTGCACGGGGAGAAGATCGACGGCCGCTACGCGTTGATCCAGACCGACGGCAAGAACTGGCTGGCCCACCGGATGAAGGAGCAGAAGCGGCCGACGGCAGCCGATCTTGGACCCATGCTGGCCACCGAGGGTTCGGTGCAGCGGCTCAAGTCGGCCCAGTGGGCCTTCGAGGGCAAATGGGACGGCTACCGGTTGCTGGTCGATGCCGACCGGGGCCGGCTCACGCTGCGCTCCCGGCGAGGCCGCGACGTCACCGCCGAGTACCCGCAACTGCAGGCGCTGGCAGCCGACCTCGCCGATCACCATGTGATCCTCGACGGTGAAGCGGTGGCGCTCGACGAGTCCGGGGTGCCCAACTTCGGTGAGATGCAGAACCGGGCGCGCTCCACCCGGGTGGAGTTCTGGGCCTTCGACATTCTTCATCTCGACGGGCGATCGCTGATGCGGGCCAAGTACTCCGACCGCAGGCGGTTGCTCGAGGCTCTCGCCGACGGCGGTGGTCTGATCGTTCCCGACGCGCTGGACGGTGACGGACCCGAAGCCCTCGAGTTCGCCCGGAAGAAGCGGTGGGAGGGCGTCATCGCCAAGAAGCGTGACTCCACCTACCAACCGGGCCGACGGTCGTCGTCGTGGATCAAGGACAAGATCTGGAACACCCAGGAGGTGGTGATCGGCGGTTGGCGCGAGGGGACCGGCGGCCGCAGCAGCGGGCTGGGGGCGTTGATGCTGGGCATCCCCGGCGAGGACGGGTTGCAGTTCGTCGGGAGGGTGGGCACCGGCTTCAGTGACAAGGAACTCGCTGCTCTGAAGAAGACGCTGGCCCCGCTACACACCGACGAATCACCTTTTGCTGCAAGGCTTACCGGTCCGGACGCGAGGGGTGTGACCTTCGTCCGGCCGGAGTTGGTGGGGGAGGTCCGCTACAGCGAGCGCACCTCCGACGGCCGACTGCGCCAGCCGAGCTGGCGCGGTCTGCGTTCGGACAAGACGCCCGACGAGGTGGTGTGGGAGTAGCTTCACCGCGACGCGCCTCGCTTACGTTGGTTGAGTCGAGGATGCGGTGACTTGAGTCAACTCGAGGGCGAGCGGTGTTCGGTCACGAAAGAACGTATACAGCTGTTGACCGCGTCGGGGAGCTCAACTGGCAGCGCATGAGAGGCGTTCGGCCACAGGTGATATTGCCAGTGAGGAACAACCGAGCTCATCCGAGCAATGCCCTTCACCGAATCGTGAACAGTGATGCCCGCCAGAAGCACTTGCACCGGGAGATCGATTGAGCGCAGCACACGATCGCTGATCAAACGTGACGGCGGAGTTCGCACTGGTGGTGCGAACTCCGCAAATCCGGCCCCGAACAACCCCGCAAGCGCATGGTGACCGGTTATCCAGGCCGCAGCGCGTCGAGCGCGCGCGGAGCGGGGGTGCCCTTGGAGCACAAGACTCACCCAGAACCTGGCAGACAGGCGTGCCACCGCGCCGGCCGGATCAACCAGTGTCACTGTCGCCAAGCGATGAGGTGCCCGTGCCGCCGTGTGTGTGGCAAGCCAACCGCCGTAGGAATGCCCAACCAGATGGACGCCATGCAGCTCTAGGCCCTCCAAGACCGCGTCGATGCAACGCGCGGCGTCTGCCGGGGTGGACATCGCTTTCGACTGAACGCTTGCCCCAGGCTGGCCCAGCGCATCCATCACATAGACGGTGAAATTGCCGGCCAAGTCCGAGACCTGCTCCCACCACATCGCCGACGTCAGGAAAAAGCCGTGTACGAGGAAGACGGAGACACCGCGATCCGGCCCGTGCTGATACACCCGCACGGTGCCGAACTCGGTAGACACATCGTGCACGACATCGGCTTGTGGACTCAATGCACGCAGATCTTCATACTGGGTCAAATAGCGGCGGCGTGCGTCCGCGCTCTTGAACCCACCGTTTGCCGAACTCAAAGGAATCCTTCGCTGCTGCGAGAAACCGACACAGGTCACGCTAGGAGTGGAGTATCTGGCGCGGTCAACCACTGCTCACATCTTTGCAGTTTCGTGATCTGGGTCGGATGCGCTGCTCCGCTCGTGCCTCGCATACTTCACCTGCGCCGATCGCCCTCGCGGTGCTCAGCGGCGCTCAACATCGTCTACCAGTGCTTCACGGCTGGGCCGCTTCACGACGTCCTCGGCGCGGACGGGATCGACCAGCTCGCAAGCGAGGCAACTGTGCAACTCCGGTCGGCGCTGAGTCGGTACCCGGCGATGGGTACCTGCAGGCCCTGCTCGTCGAGCTCTCCGCAACCAGCCCGGCATTCCGCGCCCAGTGGGAGCGAGGTGAGGTCGGTGCGCGGCGGTCAGCAGTCAAACGACTACGCCATCCGACCCGTGGCTGGCTGAGTTTCGACAGTGAGGTGTTGCACGATCCCGAGCGCGACCACTGGTGATGCTCTACACCCCACGAGAGGCGCCCGTGATCGGCGGCGCCGGACGGGTGCCGCACCGTCCGGCGGCCGTCTTCACCGGTTGAAGCGATCACCCGGGCGACTTGATTCTTTACTCTAACCCCCAGTGTCACTTCAGCTTCAGAAGTCACAGCCGTCCCGGATGCCGTCCGGAACTTGTCGGTGGTCGAATGTATGTTCGAGGTATGTCGGGTACGGGGACGGTATTGCAGGAGGCGGTGACCGCGTTGCGGGCCGCTTTTGATGCGGTGGCCGCCTGCGATCTCGACGTGTTGACCCGGTCTGAGCTGGTCGATTCGCTCGATGAGTTGGAGACGTTGTGGTGTCAGTTGCCGGGGTTGCGGGATCGGCTGTTGGCCCGGTTGCAGGTCGAGGCGACCCCGCAGCAGCTGGGCGCCAAGTCCTGGAAGGACGTGCTGGCGACCCGGTGGCGGATCTCCCACGGTGAAGCCAGCCGCCGCCTCGGCGAGGCGGCGGTGTTGGCGCCGCGGCGCACGGTGACCGGAGAGTCCCTGCCCGCAGCACTGCCCGCGACCGCCGCTGCCCGAGCCCTGGGACTGATCAACGCCGAGCATGTCGCGGTGATCCGTA
>NZ_JBAUJB010000408.1:0-1558 GCF_049683355.1 Mycobacterium sp. | reverse complement strand
CGCGCAGCGCTTCGGCGAACTCCCGGCCCTCGGGGACGGGGATGATCGAGTCGTCCTGGCCGTGCAGGATGAAGAACGGCGGCGCGTCGGCCCGCAACCGATAGCTCGGCGACGCGTCCGCGTAGATCTCCCGGTTGGCCAGGATCGGCTTCTTGACGACGAACTTCTGCAGGAAGCCCAGGAACTCACGGCGGCCACTGCCCTGCGCCGAGATCCAGTCGTAGCGGCCGTAAACCGGCACCGCGGCGACCACCGACGTGTCGGCGTCCTCGAAGCCGGGCTGGAACTGCGGGTCCCCTGGGGTCAGCGCCGCCAGCGCGGACAGATGCCCGCCCGCCGATCCACCCGTGATCGCCACGAAATCCGGATCACCGCCGTACTCGGCGATGTGCTCCTTGATCCACGCCAGTGCCCGCTTGACGTCCACCATGTGATCCGGCCAGGTGTTGCGCGGACTGACCCGGTAGTCGATCGACACACAGATCCAGCCGTGGTCGGCGAGATGACTCAGCAGCGGGTAGGCCTGCGGTTTACGCATGCCGATCGACCAGGCGCCGCCCGGAACCTGCAGCAGCACAGGCGCTTTGCCGTCACGGGGCAGATCGGACCGGCGCCAGATGTCGGCCTGGTTGACCGCGCCGTGCGGACCGTACTGGATGGTGCCGGCCTTCTCGACGTAACGGCGCCTGACCAGCTCGTTGGGCCATACCCCGACGACGCGGCGCCGGTCGGGCTTCGCCTTCTCGGCGATCGCCGGGTACTCGTCACCGAGCGCTTCCCGCAGCGGGTCCTCGAAATGGGGCTGAGATTCCACGTTGCGACGGTGAATCAGATACAGCAGGCCCCAGGTGACGGCGGTGAGCAGCAGCGCGACCCGCCCCTGGCCGCTGCGGAAATCGCCGCGCAGGCCGCGTCGCGCCGCGTCGAGCACCGAGCCCGCCAGGTACAGCGGGGACATCTCGGAGGTCGGCCAGCCGAACGCGAACACCGGGATCGTGGAGTACCCCTCGCGGGCCAGCGGGCGCACCCCGTTGGCGGCGTTGGCCAGCTCCAGAAGGGCGCGCAGCAGCGGTCGTCGTTTAGCCATCGCTTGCCTATGCCCGCCCAGCCCGGTCCTGTAACTCCTTACGGGAGATCTTGCCGGTGATGCTGCGTGGCAGCTCGTCGAGAACGGTGATGGCGCGCGGCACCTTGTAGTTCGCCAAATTGTCGCGGACGTGCTGTTTGAGCACCTCCGGTGTCGCCGACGCGGCGGGCCTCAGCACCACAAACGCTTCCAGTCGTTGGCCGTACTTCTCATCGTCGACACCGAGCACGTGGGCCTCGGCCACGTCGGGATGCGCGGCCAACGTCTTCTCCACCTCGATCGGGTAGACGTTCTCACCACCGGAGACGATCATCTCGTCGTCGCGGCCCACCACGAACAGCCGTCCGGCGTCGTCGAGATAGCCGACGTCACCCGAGGACATGAAACCCTCGTGGAAATCCTTGGTGGTGCCGGAGGTGTAGCCGTCGAACTGGGTGGAGTTGCGGACGTAGATGCCGCCGACCTCCCCGG
>NZ_JBAUJB010000407.1:0-25593 GCF_049683355.1 Mycobacterium sp. | reverse complement strand
TTCTGCGCCACCGCCAGCAGATCGCCCGTCGACGGCTGGATCGCCACGATCGCCGCCGGGGTGGTCAACGGAGCCAGCGCGTCCTCGGCGGCGCGCTGCAAGCCGATGTCCAGCGTGCTGGCGATGTCGCCCACGGGGCCGGCGTCCTGCCCGCCCACCCGCTCGGGGCCGGCCGCGGTCTGCGCGGTGACCGCCCAACCGGCCGCCGCGTCGGTGCGCTGTTGCCACAGTTCCGAGAGCCCGGACAGCGTGGGTGAGGCCAGCGCGCGGTCGGTGGTCAGCAGCCTGGTCTGCGGCCGCAGCGTCACGTTCGGCAGTGCCGACAGCTGCGCCTCGATCGGGGCCAGGTCGTCCTGGCGCAGGGTGATGACCGTGACCGGCTTGCCCGCGGCCGCCTCGAGGTCCGGGGCCACCGATTGCGGGGTGATTGCCGGAGCGATCGGACTGACCAGTGCCGCAATGGCATTCACGTCAGCACCCGGCGCGGCGTCGACCAGGGTGACGACGTGCTGGGTGAGCAGTTCCGCGCCGGTGCGGTCCAGCACCCGGGCCGCGGGTTGCGGGATCAACGTGCTGTAGGACAGCGGTCCCTCGTCGAGCCCGGGAGCGACGGTCGCCGCGTCCCACCGGATGGTCCAGTCGTCGCCGTCGGCCGTCACGTCGCCGTCGGTGGTGTAGGACCATTCGTTGCGCCCTTCCGGCCCGAACTTCCAGGTGGCATCGAGGGTGAACGACGCCGCACCGTCCTGCTCCTCGATCCCGCCGACCGCGACGTCGACGTCGGTGCCCAGGCTGGCGAAGAGGGCGCCGAGGGTGCCGGTGGCGGCGGGCTCGTCGGTGGTCAGTGCCGCGGCCGCGGCGGCGTCACCGCGGCTCAACGCGTCGGCGAAGGACCGCACGGTGGTGTCCAGGCGGTCTTCGGAGGCGCTGCAGCCGGCGAGCACGAGCAGGATCGCGAGAGACAGCGCGATCGGCAGACGCGCGAAGAGCCGGGACCGTGGTGTCACGTCCGCCGAAAATACCCGCTCGTTCAGCGGGCGGGGCGGATCTCCCGGGGCAACGCGAACACCAGGGTCTCGTTGGCCGTGGTGACAGGCTGAACCGTGCCGAAGCCGTACTCGGCGAGCCTGTCCAGCACACCCCGCACCAGCACTTCGGGCACCGAAGCACCGGAGGTGACGCCGACGGTGGTGACACCCTCGAGCCACTCGGGGTTGATGTCCTCGGCGTAGTCGACCAGATGCGCGGCGTCGGATCCGGCGCCCAGCGCCACCTCGACGAGCCGCACCGAGTTGGAGGAATTGCGAGAGCCGACGACGATCACCAGCTCGCACTCCGGCGCCATCGCCTTGACCGCGACCTGGCGGTTCTGGGTGGCGTAGCAGATGTCGTCGCTCGGCGGATCCTGCAGCGTCGGGAACTTCTCCCGCAGCCGGCGCACGGTCTCCATCGTCTCGTCGACGCTCAGCGTGGTCTGGGACAGCCAGATGACTTTGTCCGGGTCACGCACGACGACCTTGTCCACTGCATCCGGGTTGTCGACGACCTGAACATGGTCGGGGGCCTCACCTGCGGTGCCGACGACCTCCTCGTGGCCTTCGTGGCCGACGAGCAGGATGTCGTAGTCGTCGCGGGCGAACCGCTTGGCCTCGTTGTGCACCTTGGTCACCAACGGGCATGTCGCGTCGATGGTCTGCAGATTGCGTTCGGCGGCCTCGACGTGCACGGTCGGCGCGACGCCGTGGGCGGAGAACACCACGATCGCGCCCTCGGGGACCTCGTCGGTCTGCTCGACGAAGACCGCCCCGGCCTTGGCCAGCGTGTCCACGACGTAGCGGTTGTGCACGATCTCGTGGCGCACATATACGGGGGCGCCGTGCTTTTCCAGGGCGCGCTCCACGGTCTCGACCGCCCGGTCGACTCCGGCGCAGTATCCGCGGGGTTCGGCCAGCAACACCCGCTTGCCGGAAACCTCGCCGACTACTGAGCGCGCCGCGCCCGGAATCCCCATGTTGATAGTGGTCGGCATGACTCCAAGGGTACTTACCCGCCGCCCTGACTGCCCAGCCGTAGGCTAAGGGCCATGGCAACTGCACCGTATGGGGTCCGTCTGCTGGTCGGTGCGGCGGTGACCGCCCTCGAGGAAACCCGCAGGCTCCCCCAGACCATCCTGATGTATCCGATGACCGTGGCGAGTCAGCTCGCCCAGCTGGTGATGAAGATGCAGCAGGATGTCGCCGACCTGGTCAACAAGGGTGACGAGACGCTCGACAACCTGTTCCCGCCCAAGGACGAGCAACCGGAGTGGGCGACGTTCGACGAGGACCCGACGGGCGGCGACACCGGCGCCGCGCCCGACGACGCCGACGTGCTGGATCTGCCCGTCCGCGACGGTGAGCGGCTGACCGAGGGCCGCTTCGCGCTGTTCAGCGGTGAGCCGGAGACACCCAGGGCCACCCCCGCCCGGGAGACCACATCCGGCGCGGCGTCCGCCACTGTGCCCGAGGTCGTCGCCGAGCTCGACTACGAGTCGCTGACCCTGGCCCAGCTGCGGGCCCGGCTGACGACACTGCGGGTGCCCGATCTCGAGGCGCTGCTCGCCTACGAGGAGTCGACGAAGGCCCGCGCCCCGTTCCAGACACTGCTGGCCAACAGGATCACCCGCGCGTCGGCCAAGTGAGCACCGCGCCGGGGCAGTCGGCCGACAACCCTTTCCCCGTTCGCGGTGTCGCGATCCGGGTGGCCGGGTGGATCGACAAGCTCGGTGCCGTCTGGGTGGAGGGCCAGATCGCCCAGCTGACCCTGCGACCCAACTCCAACACCGCCTTCATCACTCTGCGGGACCCGGCGGCCGATATGTCGCTGTCGCTGACCTGCCCGCGTGACCTGGTCACCAATGCGCCGGTGAAGATGACCGACGGTACCCAGGTGGTGGTGTTCGGCAAGCCCAACTTCTACACCGGCCGGGGCACCTTCTCGCTGCGCGTCAGCGAGATCAGGGCCGTCGGCGTCGGTGAGTTGCTGGCCCGCATCGAGCGGTTGCGTCGGCTGCTCGACGCCGAAGGGCTGTTCGATCCCCGTCTCAAACGGCCGGTGCCGTTCCTGCCCGGCACCATCGGCCTGATCACCGGCCGGGCGTCGGCGGCGGAGCACGACATCGTCGCGGTGGCGACCGGCCGCTGGCCGGCGGTGCGCTTCGCGGTGCGCAACACCGTCGTGCAGGGACCGAACGCGGTGCCGCAGATCGTCGAAGCGCTGCGCGCACTCGATGCGGAACCGCACGTCGACGTCATCGTGCTCGCCCGGGGCGGGGGCAGCGTCGAGGATCTGCTGCCGTTCTCCGACGAGACCCTGTGCCGGGAGATCGCCCGATGCACCACAGCCGTTGTCAGCGCGATCGGCCACGAGCCCGACAACCCGCTGTGTGATCTGGTCGCCGACCTGCGCGCGGCCACCCCGACCGACGCCGCGAAGCGGATCGTGCCCGACACCGCAGCCGAGCAGGCGTTGGTGGCCGATATGCGTCGGCGCAGCGCACGCGCGCTGCGCAACTGGGTCAACCGTGAGCAGCACACCCTGTCGCAGTTGCGCAGCCGACCGGTGCTGGCCCGCCCGCTCGAGGCGGTGAACGCGCGAGCCGAGGAGGTGGACCGGGCGCGGGCAGCGGCACGCCGCGACATCACCCGCCTGCTGACCGCCGAATCGGATCGGGTCGGGCACCTCTCGGCGCGGTTGTCGACGCTGGGGCCGGCGGCCACGCTGGCCCGCGGCTACGCGGTGGTACAGACGTTGCCGGCCTCCGGAGCGCCGCAGGTGTTGCATTCGGTTGCGGACGCGCCGGCAGGCACCCGGCTGCGGATACGCGTCGCCGACGGGTCTGTGACGGCGACCAGCGAGGGCGAACACGACAATCATGGAGACGGTTGATGAAGCCTATTAGTGAACTCGGGTACGAAGAGGCACGGGACGAGCTGATCGAGGTCGTGCAGCGTCTGGAGCACGGTGGTCTAGACCTTGATACGTCGCTGAAACTCTGGGAAAGAGGCGAGCAACTCGCCAAATGCTGTGACGAGCATTTAGCTGGTGCGCGCAAGCGGGTAGAAGATGCGTTGGCCGCCGGCGACGACGGCGATGGTTGAGTTCGCAAGCATCCGAGCCGTCCACTTTTCCAAAATGGAACACGTTTCAGTTATTCTCCCCCCATGGGTGATGCAACGCTGACCGTCGAACTCGGCCGGGTCCTTGTCACCGGCGGCTCCGGGTTCGTGGGCGCCAACCTGGTGACCGAACTTCTCGAGCGCGGCCACGAGGTTCGGTCCTTCGACCGGGTCGCCTCGCCGCTGCCCGCACACCCGAAGCTCGAAGTTTTCGAAGGTGACATCACCGACGTCGACGACGTCGCTGCCGTCGTCGACGGTGTCGACGGTGTCGACGGTGTCGACGGTGTCGACACGATCATCCACACCGCGGCGATCATCGACCTGATGGGTGGCGGGTCGGTCACCGAGGAGTACCGCCGGCGCAGCTTCGCCGTCAACGTCACCGGCACCGAGAACCTGGTGCGTGCCGCCCGGAAGGCCGGCGTCAAGCGGTTCGTCTACACCGCCTCCAACAGCGTCGTGATGGGCGGTCAGCGCATCTCCGGCGGAGACGAGACCCTGCCCTACACCGAGCGTTTCAACGACCTCTACACCGAGACCAAGGTGGCCGCGGAGAAGTTCGTGCTCGCCGCCAATGGGGTCGACGGATTGTTGACGTGCTCGATCCGTCCCAGCGGCATCTGGGGCCGGGGCGACCAGACGATGTTCCGCAAGGTGTTCGAGAGCGTGCTGGCCGGACACGTCAAGGTGCTGGTCGGCGGCAAGGACGTCAAGCTCGACAACTCCTATGTGCACAACCTGGTGCACGGTTTCATCCTTGCCGCACAACACCTGGTGCCCGGCGGGACCGCCCCGGGCCAGGCGTACTTCATCAACGACGGCGAACCGATCAACATGTTCGAGTTCTCCCGACCGGTGATCGAGGCGTGCGGCCAGCCGTGGCCGAAGATCCGGGTGCCGGGCCGGCTGGTGTGGTTCGTGATGAGAGTTTGGCAATCGCTGCACTTCCGCTTCGGGCTGCCCAAGCCACTGCTGGAACCCCTTGCGGTGGAACGGATCTACCTCGACAACTACTTCTCGATCGCCAAGGCGCAGCGCGACCTCGGCTACCAACCGCTCTACACCACAGAGCAGGCGCTGGAGCACTGCCTGCCCTACTACGTCGAACTGTTCGACCGGATGAAGGCCGACGCGGACGCCCCCGTCGTGAACGCGGCCGCGCCCATACTGCCCAAGGGCTGAGGCGCCACAGCCGACGGCTCTCAGCCTTTTCGGGTGCGGCGACGGCAAACAGTCGAGCTCAAAGCGGTTGCCACCGAGCAATGTTCATTTCTCGGACACTGCATGAACTTCTCGTCGAACTGCCACGAAAGCCTTCAACCGGGACGCCCTACTCGCTTATGGTCGACATGCGGGCGCATGCCGACAAACAAGAAGCGAGGGACCACCATGCCGGACGGCAAGCCGAACATCCTGGTGATCTGGGGTGATGACATCGGAATGTCGAACCTCAGCTGCTACAGCGACGGCC
Organism: Mycobacterium sp.; assembly: GCF_049683355.1. Taxonomy (GTDB): domain Bacteria; phylum Actinomycetota; class Actinomycetes; order Mycobacteriales; family Mycobacteriaceae; genus Mycobacterium. The sequence continues at coordinate 19,962 of NZ_JBAUJB010000407.1, read as the reverse complement.
TGATGGGCTATCGCACACCGAACATCGACCGCATCGCGGCCGAAGGCATGCGCTTCACCGACTCCTACGGCGAACAAAGCTGCACGGCCGGGCGGTCGTCGTTCATCACCGGGCAGAGCGTGTACCGCACCGGCCTGTCCAAAGTCGGCATGCCCGGCGTCGACGTCGGCATGTCCCCCGAGGACCCGACGATCGCCACTCTGCTCAAGCCCCTGGGCTACGCCACCGGCCAGTTCGGCAAGAACCACCTCGGCGACCTGAACAAGTACCTGCCCACCGCGCACGGGTTCGACGAGTTCTTCGGCAACCTGTACCACCTCAACGCCGAGGAGGAGCCCGAGCACCCGGACTATCCGACCGACGAGGAGATGCCCCGGCTGCGCAAGGCGATGCTGCCGCGCGGCGTGATCCACTCCTGGGCCACCGAAGAGGCCTCCGACGAGGTCGACGAGAGGTTCGGCCCGGCGGGCAAGCAGCGCATCGAGGACACCGGCCCGCTGACAAAGAAGCGGATGGAGACCATCGACGACGAGACCACCGCCGCTGCGATCGACTTCATCAAGCGTCAGAAGGATTCGGACACACCGTTTTTCGTGTGGATGAACACCACCCACATGCACTTCCGGACACACACCAAACCGGAGAGCCTCGGCCAGGCCGGCAGGTGGCAGTCGCCGTACCACGACACGATGGTCGACCACGACCGCCACGTCGGCCTGCTGCTGGACACCCTCGATGAACTCGGCTTGACCGAGGACACCATCGTCGTGTACTCGACCGACAACGGACCACACGCCAACACCTGGCCCGACGGCGCCACCACGCCGTTCCGCAACGAGAAGAACAGCAACTGGGAGGGCGCGTTCCGGGTGCCGGAGATGGTGCGCTGGCCCGGCAGGATCCCGGCGGGCGTGGTCTCCAACGAGATCATCCAGCACCACGATTGGCTGCCCACGCTCGTCGCGGCCGCCGGCGAGCCGACCGTGGTGGACAAGCTCAAGCAGGGACACACCATCGGCGATCAGACCTACCGCGTGCACATCGACGGCTACGACCTGCTGCCCTATCTGACCGGGGAAGTCGACAAGAGCCCACGACGGGGCCTGATCTACTTCTCCGACGACTGCGACGTGCTCGGCATCCGGATCGAGAACTGGAAGATCGTGTTCATGGAGCAGCGGTGCGAGGGCACGCTACGGATCTGGTTCGAGCCGTTCACCGCGTTGCGTGCGCCCAAGATCTTCAATCTGCGCACCGACCCGTACGAGCACGCCGACATCACGTCGAACACCTACTGGGACTGGTTCCTCGATCACGACTACATCGCGTTCATGGCCAACGCAGTGGTGCTGCAGTTCCTGGACACCTTCAAGGAGTTCCCACCCCGCCGTGAGCCGGCGTCGTTCACGATCACCAACGCGGTGGACAAGCTCAACGACTTCCTCCAGACGATGGGCGGCTGACTTGGGAGTCCTCGATTCCTGGAACGACGGAACCACGAAGGCGGCGATCATCGACTTCGTGGGGCGCGTCGTCAACGATGTCCCGCCGGAAGAGCGAGTGGCGGTGTTCGACAACGACGGCACGCTGTGGTGCGAGAAGCCAGCCTACATCCAGTTGGATTTCCTGGTCCGCCGGTTGGCCGAGCAGGCCGCCGCCGATGCGTCCCTGGCGGAGAACCAGCCGTATGCTGCCGCGGCCGCCGGTGATCTGGCGTGGTTCGGAGACGCCGTCACCAAGCACTACAACGGTGACGACTCCGCGCTGAAAATTCTTGCGGGCGGCATCCTCTCGGCCTATCAGGGGCTGACCGTGGACGAGCACGCGCAACGGGTGAGGGAGTTCTTCGCCGAGGCCACCCACCCCACCCTGAGCCGCCCGTACACCGAATGCGGGTACGCCCCGATGGTCGAGCTACTCCGGTACCTGGAGGCCCACGGTTTCACCAACTACATCGCCTCGGGCGGCGGCCGAGACTTCATGCGGCCCGTCACCACTGCGATGTACGGCGTGCCACCCGAGCGGGTCATCGGCAGTTCGGTGGGCCTGGACTTCGCCGACGGTCAGCTGCGGACCACCGCCACTCCGGAGTTCCTCGACGACGGGCCGGTCAAGCCGGTGCGCATCTGGGGCCGGGTCGGACGTCGGCCGATCTTCGCCGCCGGCAACTCCAACGGTGACATCGAGATGCTGCAGTTCACCCAGGCCGGCCCCGGCCCGACGCTGTGCGTGCTCGTCCGCCACGACGACGGTGACCGCGAATTCGACTACGTCTCTGGCGCGGAGAAAGCCCTCGAACTGGCGGAGTCCGGCGGTTGGTCGGTAGCGAGCATTCGCAACGAGTGGGCGACCGTCTTTGACTGACCACCCGATCGAGACTGCACCCAGGGCGATGATCACTCGCAGTTGCTCGCCGTCACCGCAGTTTCGGTGCATGGTGGTGGGGTGACCGACGGGTTCGCCTGGATACCTCAGCAGACGGCAGTGCTGGGAGCGGACAACGGGTATCCAGAGGAAGGCCCGGCTCACGAAGTCAGTGTCGAGGCGTTCTGGATTCAGCGGTACCAGGTCACCAACGCCGAATACGGCGAGTTCGTCTCGGCGACAGACTACGTGACGGTCGCCGAGCGTCCGCTTGACCCCGGAAGCTATCCAGGTGCGCCACCGGAGAACCTGCAGCCGGGCTCGATGGTGTTCCGGCGCACCGCCGGACCGGTCGACCTGCGCCATCTCGAGCTGTGGTGGGCCTGGACGACGGGCGCATGCTGGAGACACCCTCGCGGCCCCCGCTCATCCACCCGCGGCCGGGAGAACCACCCGGTGGTGCACATCGCGTTCGAGGATGCCGAAGCCTTCGCGCAGTGGGCCGGCTGCGAACTGCCCACCGAGGCCGAATGGGAGATCGCCGCCCGAGGGGGCCTCCCCCACACCGTCTACACCTGGGGTGACGAGCCGGAGCCCCGCGGACAGCGGCTGGCCAACTACTGGCACGGCGAATTCCCCTACCTGCCGGACACCGGCTACGGACAGAGCACGCCGGTGGGCTCGTTCCCACCCAACGGCTACGGCCTCTACGACATGGCCGGCAACGTCTGGGAATGGACCACCGACTGGTACGGCGACACCCGCGACGACCAGCCCTGCTGTGCCGCGGACACCTACGACCCCAGTCAGCCGCAGTTCGCCGTCCCGCGACGGGTGATCAAGGGCGGATCCTTCCTGTGCGCCGACAGCTACTGCATACGCTACCGGCCGTCGGCGCGCCGCCCGCAGCAGATCGATACCGGTATGAGCCACATCGGGTTTCGCTGCGTCAAGCGGTAACCGAAGCTGACTCAGCCGGCTTCTCAGCCGATTTCGATGGCCTTCTTGATCGCTTTTAGCGTGGCGGGGATACCGCTTCTTGCCGCTTCGGCACGCGCGTTGATCTCGGCGTCGGCCGCATCCCCGAAGCGCTCGCGGAACCCGGCGAGGCCCGCGGGCAGGAACTCCCAGGACTCGGTCAGGCGGGTGCCGTCGTTCTCCGGGGCGAACTCATAACCCCAGTAGACCCAGCCGTTGTTGACCTCCCACGCGAACTTGCGTCCGGGGTCGGCGGCCACCACCTGACTGCGCGTCTCCCAGGTCCGTTCGGGTGTCTGGTTGCGGCCGGTGAACCACGAACCCACCGACGGCCCCGCCCCCTCGTCCCACCAGCAGGACCGGCAGACGGGGCTCCACTCACCCATCCGCGTCACATCCGACACCAGCTCGTACAGCTTCTCCGGCGGTGCCGCCACGAACACCGACTCCGACATCTTCAGCTCAGTCACCGCCCCGAGTCTGCCATTGCCCGGTCGGCCGGCGCTATTGTGCTTTCGATCTCCGGGTGTGAAGTTAGTTAGAACACGTTCCATTCCGTCGTCGAAGGGCCCACTGGATGACCGACAGTATCGAGGAGATCACCGGGGAGGCCAGGCAGGCCGTCGTGATCGGCGGGGCGTCCGGGATCGGATGGGCGACCGCCCGAGCCCTGGCGGCTGAAGGCTGCCGGATCACCATCGCGGACCTCAACGAGGCCGGGGCGCGTTCACGTGCCGAGGAACTGGGTGCACCGCACACCGCGGCCGCCGTCGACGTCACCGACGAGGACTCGGTTCAGCGCCTCTTCGACGACGCCGGTCCGCTCGACATCGCGGTCAACTGCGCCGGATTCAGCAACGTCGGTCTGATCACCGACATGCCCGTCGCCGACTTCCGCGCGGTGATCGACGTGTGCCTCAACGGCTCGATGATCGTCATGAAGCACGCCGGCAGGCACCTGCGCGACGGCGGTTCACTGGTGTCGATCACCTCGCTCAACGGCCGCCAGCCGGCGGCCGGGATGAGCGCCTACTGTGCCGCCAAGGCGGGACTGTCCATGCTGACCCAAGTGGCCGCGCTCGAGATGGGCCCGCGGGGCATCCGGGTCAACGCCGTCGCACCCGGCTTCGTGCACACCCCGCTGACCGCGGCGGCCGCCTCGGTACCCGGTGTGATCGAGGACTATGTCGACAACACCGCCCTCGGCCGCGCGGGCACCCCTGAGGACATCGCCAACGCCGTTGTGTACCTGTGCTCTCCGGGGTCGTCGTGGCTCACCGGTCAGGTCCTCGACATCAACGGTGGCGCGCACCTCAAGCGCTACCCGGACGTGATGGGACACGTCATGAGATTGGTCGAACAGTCATGAGCGCAGCGGGCAGACACGCGATCGTCACCGGCGCGGGGTCCGGTATCGGCGCCGCACTGTGCCGTGCCCTGGATCTGGAAGGTGCGCACGTGCTCTGTACCGACGTCGACGCCGAGGCCGCCGACAAGACCGCGTCATCGCTCAGCGCGCGCGCCCGCGCGGCGCGTCTGGACGTCACCGATGCCGGCGCGGTGCAGGCCACCGTCGACGACGTTGTCGCCCGCACCGGGCGACTCGACCTGATGTTCAACAACGCAGGCATCGTGTGGGGCGGAGACACCGAACTGCTCACCCTCGACCAGTGGAACGCCATCATCGACGTCAACGTGCGCGGTGTGGTGCACGGAATCGCCGCCGCCTACCCGCAGATGCTCAAGCAGGGCCACGGCCACATCGTCAACACCGCGTCGATGGCCGGCCTCACCGCAGCCGGACAGGTCACCAGCTACGTGGCTACCAAGCACGCCGTCGTCGGGATGTCCATGGCGCTGCGCTCAGAGGCGGTACCGCGGGGCGTCGGGGTACTCGTGGTCTGCCCGGCGGCGGTCGAGACCCCCATCCTGGACAAGGGGGCGGTCGGCGGTTTCGTCGGCCGGGACTACTTCCTGCAATCCCAGGGCGGCAAGCCCTACGACGCGTACCGGCTGGCCCGCGACACCCTGCGCGCCATTGATCGAAACAAGGCGATCCTGGTCAAACCGCCTGTCGCGCACGCGCAGTGGCTGTTCGCGCGGGCAGCGCCGACACTGATGAACCGGATGGCCATGCGGTTCGTCTCCGGCCAGCGGACCCGGCAGACGAAAGGATCGCCGTCCCGCGCGGTCGACGCGGGTTAGGGTTGCGATCGGCGGTCACGGGAGGGGCGCATGACAGAGGATTTCAGCGTCAGCCAGAAGCGCGCGCTGGCCGTGTTCACCGTCCTCGCACTCGCTTTCGCCGCCTACTTCCTGCGCGGGTACGTCCTGCTGATCGCCGTGGCGGCCGTGCTGGCCTATCTGTTCAACCCGCTCTACCGGCGCCTGCTCGAGAAGACGAACGTCGGCCTTTCGGCCACCGTGACACTGCTGGCCGCGATAGCGACTGTGGCCGTGCCCCTGACCGGGGTCGCTTTCCTCGCCTTCCTGCAGATCAGCCAGATGGTGACCAGCGTCAGCCAGTGGGCGGCGCAGACCGATTTCACCGCGTTGGCCCAGCGACTGCTCGGCTCGGCCAACCGGGCGCTGGACCGCATCCCGTTCATCGACGTCACGCTGACCCAGGACTCGGTCCGGGACGCAGCCGCCAAGCTCGGGCAGAGCGGAGGGCAGGTCGCGTTGGGAGTGCTGCGTGACTCGGTGGGCAGCATCGCCACCGTCGTGACGGCGATGATCATCTTCCTGTACGTCTTCATCGCGCTGCTGACCCGAGGCGACAGGGTCCTGGACCTGTTCCGCGATCTCAATCCTCTGGGGGAACGGGTTTCCAACATCTATCTGGCCAAGGTGGGAGCTATGGTGTCGGCGACGGTCAAGGGCCAGCTGATCATCGCCGTCTGCCAGGGTGTCGCCGGTGCCGTGTCCATCTACATCGCCGGCATCCACGACGGCTTCTTCATGTTCGTCATCTTCCTGACCGCGCTGTCGTTCATCCCGCTGGGCAGTGGCATCGTCACGATCCCGCTCGGTATCGGCATGGCGATCTTCGGCAACATCGCCGGCGGGATCTTCGTGGTCGTGTTCCACGTCGTCGTGACCACCAGCATCGACAACGTCCTGCGCCCTTTCCTGGTGCCCAAGAGCGCGCACCTGCACCCGGCACTGATGTTGTTGGCGGCGTTCGCGGGCCTGAAGATGTTCGGGTTCTGGGGGATCGTGCTCGGCCCGGTGCTGATGATCGTCGTCGTGACGACGATCAGCGTGTATCTGGCCGTCTACAAGGGCGAACCGTTGGAGTCGCTCACCGGCACCCGCGCCGATCCGGCCGACGACGAGGCCGAACGGGACGCTCCGTGGTGGCGTCGGCTGCTGCCCGGGAAAGGCACGAAGCGGCCCGACCCGGAACCGGAGGAGGAGCCCGAGCCGGCGGCTGCTAACCCAGCGCAGACTTGAGGAACTCGACGACTCTCTTGCGTGCCTCATAGGCGGGGTGGCCGTCGACCTCGCGGACCTCGAGGGTGAGCACCGAGTGGGCCATCTTCCCGAAGCCGTGTTCGTTGCCCGGCTTGGAGTTGATCTCGATGACCTCGAACGCGTCGCCGAGGCGGGCCTTGAGCGTCTTGAACCGCGCCGCCGGTGACAGCGGGTCCTCGCTGAAGCGCAGCCCCAGGGCACACAACCCGTCTTCGGCAGCCCGGCGTTCGACGATCTGCAGCTCCGCTTCCGACAGACCCGGGTCGGCTTTCTGCTTGGCGGTCAGCCCGATCGGCAGTGACGGCTGGCTCAGCACCGGGGCCAGGACGCTTTCGTCCACCGCCGCGGCCAGCGCGAAACCGCCGCTCCAGCATTCGCCGATGACACCGACCCCCTTGCCCGGGGTGCGCTCGTTGAGGTCGCGGGCCAGGGCCCGCAGGTAGTGGGCGATCGGCCGGTCCGCGTTGGTCGCGAAAGCCGCGAACTCCTTGGCCACACACCCGCGGATCATCACCGGCACCGCACCGGGCCGGACACCCGGCGCCCCCGGCGTGCCGTACAACGACGGCGCCGCGACGGTGAACCCGTTGTCCACCAGGTGATTGCCCAGGGCGAGCACTCCGGGGTGCAGGCCGGGCATCTCTGGAATCAGCACCACGCCCGGGCCTTCGCCCTTGCGATACACGTCGTAGGTGAATCCGGCGGCCGAGAACGGTTCGGCGGCCCATCCGGTGAGATCGGCCTCCGGAGCCGCGCCGCTGTCGGGACTGGGTGATGTCATCGCGAGCTCCTAGGAGACGGGCAGCGGCGACTGGGACTGCGTCGCCGCAGCCAGCGTACGGTACTCGTCCGTACCCGCGGCCCCGGTCAGCGCGATCTGGGCAGGCCCCGTCGGGCCGCGCAGCTGCGCGGTCCACACCGGTTCGGCCGGTCTCCCGTCGCGCTCGCCGCCCTGGTAGACGACCCAGGTCACACCGTTCACCTCTTCGGTGCCGGTGGGTACCAGGTCGGGCTCGAACGACGCGATCAGCTTGTCCTCGTCGGCGTTGCTCTGGGTCAGGCTCAGATACATGCCGCTGGGCGCCAGGTAGCCGACGGTGGAGCTGACGGCGCGCACCGGCTGACCGGTCACCGGGTCGGTGCGCCCACCCTCGATTCCCTTACGGCTGCCGGAGTTCGGCCGCCATCCCTCCGGGAGGTCGGGCACCCTGATCGGAATCTGGAGCGCGTCGGCGTCGGCCTGCAGCGCGGCCGGGGCGTCGTAGTCGGGAACCGGACCCGCTCCCGGGCCGGCCGGCGCGAACGAGCACATTCCCAGCACCCCGGCGAGCAACACACAGACCAGCACCAGGGGCGCCATCGACCAGAACATGTCGCGGCCGTCTTGGAGCAGCCGGGACTTCGCCGGGCGTGGACCCGGAACCGCGTAGCCGGCCGCAGCTGCTGCAGAGCCGTCGTGGCCTGCGTCTTCGGGCTCGATACCCGGATGACCGGAGACCCGTTGGCCCGGTTCGGGCGGCATCGTCATGTCTGCCAGTATCCCTGTTCCCGACCGTGCATTCGCTAATGGGACAATCTGCCCATGAGCGCCGCACGTCGTGAAGCCCCAGACCGAAATCTCGCCCTCGAACTCGTGCGGGTGACGGAGGCGGGCGCGATGGCCGCAGGCCGCTGGGTCGGCCGGGGGGACAAGGAAGGCGGGGACGGCGCGGCCGTCGACGCGATGCGCCAGCTCGTCAACTCGGTGTCGATGCGTGGTGTCGTGGTGATCGGCGAGGGCGAGAAGGACAACGCCCCGATGCTCTACAACGGTGAAGAGGTCGGCAACGGCGACGGCCCCGACTGCGACTTCGCCGTCGATCCGGTCGACGGGACCACCCTGATGAGCAAGGGCATGCCCAATGCCATCTCGGTGCTCGCCGTCGCCGAGCGCGGCGCGATGTTCGACCCGTCGGCGGTGTTCTACATGAACAAGATCGCCGTGGGGCCCGAGGCCGTCGACGTCATCGACATCACCGCCCCGATCGGGGAGAACATCCGCCGCGTCGCCCAGGCCAAGAACCTGACCGTCGCCGACCTGACGGTGTGCGTGCTCGACCGGCCCCGGCACGCTCAGTTGATGGCTGACGTCAGGGAGGCGGGCGCGCGTATCCGGCTGATCTCCGACGGTGACGTCGCCGGTGCCATCGCCGCCTGCCGCCCCGGATCGGGCACCGACCTGTTGGCCGGCATCGGCGGCACACCGGAAGGCATCATCACGGCGGCGGCGATCCGCTGCATGGGCGGGGCGATCCAGGCGCAGCTCGCCCCCACCGACGACGCCGAACGTCAGAAGGCCCTCGACCGCGGCCACGACCTGGACAAGGTGTTGTTCACCGAGGATTTGGTCTCGGGCGAGAACGTGTTCTTCTCCGCAACCGGGGTCACCGACGGTGACCTGCTCAAGGGTGTGCAGTACTACGGCGGTGGGTGCACCACGCAGTCGATCGTGATGCGCTCGAAGTCCGGGACCGTCAGAATGATCGAGGCCTATCACCGCCTGTCCAAGCTCAACGAATACTCCTCGGTCGACTTCACCGGCGACAAGTCCGCCGCGTACCCGTTGCCGTAATAACCGACATCAGAAGGGCATACATGAGCACCGACGCCGCTGTTCAGCAGGAAGACGGCGAATTCCGGATCGAGCACGACACCATGGGCGAGGTCCGGGTGCCGATCGATGCGTTGTGGCGCGCGCAGACCCAGCGGGCCGTGGAGAACTTCCCGATCTCCGGCCGCGGCCTCGAGCGCACCCAGATCCGCGCGCTCGGCCTGCTCAAGGGCGCCTGCGCCCAAGTGAACAAGGACCTCGCGCTGCTGGCCCCGGAGAAGGCCGATGCGATCATCGCCGCCGCCGCCGAGATCGCCGAGGGCCGCCATGACGACCAGTTCCCCATCGACGTGTTCCAGACCGGCTCGGGCACCAGCTCGAACATGAACACCAACGAGGTGATCGCGTCGATCTGTGGGAACAACGGTGTCACCGTGCACCCGAACGACGACGTGAACATGTCGCAAAGCTCCAACGACACGTTCCCGACCGCCACCCACATCGCCGCCACCGAAGCCGCTGTCCGCCATCTGATTCCGGGCCTCGAGGTGCTGCACGAATCGTTGACGGCCAAGGCCGGCCAGTGGCACAAGGTGGTCAAGTCCGGCCGCACCCACCTGATGGACGCGGTGCCGGTGACCCTCGGCCAGGAGTTCGGCGGATACGCACGCCAGATCGAGGCGGGCATCGAAAGAGTCAAGGCGACGCTGCCCCGACTGGGCGAGCTCGCCATCGGCGGTACCGCGGTGGGCACCGGCCTCAACGCCCCCGACGGTTTCGGCACCAGGGTCGTCGAGGTGCTCGTCGACCAGACCGGGATCGCCGAACTTCGCACGGCCGTCGACCCGTTCGAGGCCCAGGCGGCCCGTGACGGGCTGGTGGAGGCGTCCGGCGCGTTGAAGACGATCGCCGTGTCCCTGACCAAGATCGCCAACGACATCCGCTGGATGGGCTCCGGACCGCTGACCGGGCTGGGCGAGCTGCAGTTGCCCGACCTGCAGCCGGGCAGCTCGATCATGCCCGGCAAGGTCAACCCCGTCATCCCCGAGGCGGTGACGCAGGTCGCGGCACAGGTCATCGGCAACGACGCGGCCATCACCTGGGGTGGCGGCAACGGCGCGTTCGAGCTGAACGTCTACATCCCGATGATGGCGCGCAACATGCTGGAGTCGTTCACGCTGCTGGCGAACGTGTCGAAGTTGTTCGCCGCCAGGTGCATCGACGGCCTGGTGGCCAACGAGGAGCGGCTGCGCGAGCTCGCCGAGTCGTCGCCGTCGATCGTGACACCGCTGAACTCCGCGATCGGTTACGAGGAGGCGGCCAAGGTCGCCAAGGAGGCCCTCAAGGAGCGCAAGACGATCCGGCAGACGGTCATCGACCGCGGCCTGATCGGCGACAAGCTTTCGGAGGAAGAACTCGACAAGCGGCTGGATGTGCTGGCCATGGCCAAGATCCACGACGACAAACGCTGAAACCCCTGCGAGATCAGCTGCCGTAGAAGCTGCCGGGGGCCCGCGGCCCGAGCAGCTGGGTGACCGTCACCAGGTGGTAGCCATCGGCCTCCAGCACAGGGATGATCTGTTCGGTCAGATCCACCGTTGATGACAAGGTGTCGTGCAGCAGCACCACCGCGCCGGGTCTGATCTGGCTCATCAACGCGTCCCGGGTCGCGGCGGTGTCGGGGTCGTGGACCCAGTCGAACGGGTTGACGTCCCAGTTGACGGCGGCCAGGCCTTGGCGACCGGCTTCAGCCAGGACCGTGTCGTCGACCCATCCCCCGCCGGTGCGGACCAGACTCGGCCGACGGCCCGTGGCGGCCTCGATGGCGTCGGTGGCCCTGCTGAACTGTGCCGGGATCTCGTGCGGCGGGATCGCCGTCATGTCGGGGTGCTGCCAGGTGTGATTGCCGATCTCCATGCCGGCGTCGGCGATCCGGCGGGCGGCGGCGGGCTCGGCCGCCACCTTGTCACCGATCAGAAAGAACGTCGCCTCCGCATTGTTGGCACTCAGGATCTGCAGCAAGCGGTCGGTGTGCGGGCCGGGCCCGTCGTCGAAGGTCAGCGCCACACACTTGACCCTCGAGCAGTCCACCGTCTCGGCAACGGCCTCACCGACACGCCAGATCAACCCGGCCACCACCGACAGGACCACCAAAACGGCACCGGCGCAGCGCTTCAGCACGTCGGCAGCCTACCGACCGCACTCAGGGTAGAGCGCCGGGGCTGATCTCCTCGAGCATCTCGGTGACCAACGCCGCGATGGGCGAGCGCTCGCTGCGCAGCAGGGTGATGTGCGCGAACAGGGGATGTCCCTTGAGCTTCTCGATCACCGCGGCGACGCCGTCGTGGCGGCCGACCCGCAGGTTGTCCCGCTGGGCGACGTCGTGGGTCAGCACCACCCGCGAGCCGGTCCCCAGCCGCGACAGCACGGTGAGCAGCACGTTGCGCTCCAGCGACTGCGCCTCGTCGACGATCACGAACGAGTCGTGCAGCGAGCGACCCCGGATGTGCGTCAGCGGCAGCACCTCGAGCATGCCGCGGGCGAGCACCTCCTCGAGCACAGCAGGACTGGCGAGACCTTCGAGGGTGTCGAAGACCGCCTGTGCCCATGGCCCCATCTTCTCGCTCTCGCTGCCGGGCAGGTAGCCGAGATCCTGGCCACCGACCGCGTACAACGGCCGGAAGACCACGACCTTGCGCTGGGTGCGGCGCTCCAGCACCGCCTCCAGTCCTGCGCACAGCGCCAGCGCGGACTTCCCGGTGCCCGCCTTGCCGCCCAGAGACACGATGCCGACGGACTCGTCGAGCAGCAGATCCAGTGCCACGCGCTGTTCGGCTGACCTTCCCCGGAGGCCGAACACTTCGCGATCACCACGGACCAGCTGCACCCGCTTGTCGGCGTTGACCCGGCCGAGGGCGTGGGAGTTGCTGCCCAACAACCGGATTCCGGTGTGGCAGGGCAGGTCACGGGCGGCCTCGAGGTCGATGTCCCCGTCGGCGAACAGCCCGTCGACCTCTTCACTGGACACCTCGAGCTCCGCCATCCCGGTCCAGCCGGAGGTGACGACGTCCTGAGCGTGGTACTCATCGGCGGCCAACCCGACCGCACCCGCTTTCACACGCAGCGGAATGTCCTTGGTCACCAACGTGACTCGCTTGCCTTCGGCGGCGAGGTTGGCAGCACACGTCAGGATCCGCGAATCGTTGCTCTCGGTCCGGAAGCCGGCGGGCAGCACCGACGGATCGCTGTGGTTGAGCTCGATGTGCAGGGTGCCGCCGTGGTCGCCGACGGGAATCGGCTGGTCCAGGCGACCGTGTTCGAGCCGGAGATCATCGAACATCCGCAGTGCCTGTCGAGCGAACCAGCCGAGCTCATGATGATGCCGCTTGGCTTCCAGTTCGCTGATGACCACCAGCGGAACAACCACTTCGTGTTCGGCGAACCGTGAGCACGCCCAGGGATCGGACAGCAGCACGGAGGTGTCGAGCACGTAGGTACGGACGAACGATTCAGTCACGTAGCGCTCCTCGAGCCCGTGCGGCCCCACACGAACACTCTCGGTGGACACACAGCGGTCTCCAGGACCGGGGCCGGTCCTTTGTCATCGAGATGATCGGGACCGCCCGGATAGCAGAGCATGTTGCTAGCCATCGAAACCGACGCTACTCCGGCTGCCGCTTTTGCGCCGTGCAGGCGCGCCGTACTCGAAAGGCGTGCGGGTTACGAGCTGGTGAACTGCGGCAGGCGCGGCTCGTCGGCCAGTCCCCACGCGGTGATCCGGTCAGAGATCACCTTGCGCAGCTGTGCCTCGTCGAAGATGCCGGCCTGGGCGACGTTGGCCACCTTGTCGCGGTAGGCGACGATGTCACCGCCGACGACGCCGAGCTCGCCGGCACGCTTGGCGATGGCCTCGACGGTCTCGTCGCGGGAGTAGGTCAGGCAGTGGCTGATCAGGTTGGCGAAGAACTCCTCGTGGCGCTCCTCGTCCTGGACGATGCGCCCCACCATCGCGGCCAGCGTCGGCTCCTCGGTCTGAGCCTGCAGGTTGCGGCAGAACACGGCGTGAGCGCGCTCGAAGAACGCCATGAAGGCCAGCGTCTCGAGCTGGGTGTAGGTGTTGGCCCGGTAGCCCTGCATCACGTGTTCGACTCGGACGTCCTCGTTGGCGGCGGGGTCGACCTCACGGGTGACCACCAGGTAGTTGCGCAGCGCGATGGCGTGCAGGTGCTCCTCGGCGGTCCAACGACCGATCCAGCGACCCCACTTGGCCTCGAGGATGAAGTGCTCGACGAGCTCGCGGTGGTAACCGGCGAGGTTGTCCTTGGTGATCAGCAGGATCTCCAGCGCATCGGTGATGTGCTTGGGCAGCGTCACCGACGACGGATCCCAGTCCTTGCCGCCCAGGAACGCGTAGTTCTCGCCCTGGTCGAAGGGCACGTAGTCGTGGGCGTACCACAGGTCCTCGGAGTCCAGATGACGTCGCAGCTCCTGCATGACGACCGGCTCCAGCTCGGCGGTCAGCGCATTAGGGACAGGTCTCTGTGCCATGAAAGTAACTGTAACCCGAATTCACATGTTCCTCGAAATCGGGTCGCCGAGGTGTCGCCGAGCTACAGCGTCAGCCCCGGATACAGCGGATTGGCGGCCAGGAGTTCGGCGGACGCGGCGTGTACCCGCTCGGCGGTGCCGTCGGCCAGGGTGTACTTGGCCTTGGAAGTTCCTGTTGGACCACCTTGTGTCGGCTCGGTGTTGTCGAGCACCTCGACCACCAGCTCGGCGACCCGGTCGAAGTCGTCGGCGCCAAAGCCGCGGGTGGTCAGGGCGGGGGTGCCGAACCGGATGCCGCTGGTGTACCAGGCGCCGTTCGGATCGGCGGGGATCGCGTTGCGGTTGGTGACGATCCCGGAGTCCAGCAGCGCCGATTCGGCCTGGCGACCGGTGAGGCCGAACGACGTCACGTCCAGCAGCACGATGTGATTGTCGGTGCCGCCGGTGACCAGGCGGGCTCCGCGCTTCAGGAAACCCTCGGCCAAGGCCTTGGCGTTGTCCGCGATGTTCTGCGCGTAGTCGCGGAAGGCCGGTTGGCGCGCCTCGGCGAACGCCACGGCCTTGGCGGCCATCACGTGCGCCAGCGGGCCACCGAGCACCATCGGACAGCCCTTGTCGACCGCGGGGGCGAACTCGTCGGTGGCCAGGATCAGCCCGCCACGCGGACCGCGAAGCGATTTGTGGGTGGTGGTGGTCGTGACGTGCGCGTGCGGCACCGGGTCCTCGTCCCCGGTGAACACCTTGCCGGCCACCAGCCCGGCGAAGTGCGCCATGTCGACCATCAGGGTGGCACCCACCTCGTCGGCGATCTCGCGCATCTTCGCGAAGTTCACCCGGCGCGGATACGCGGAGTAGCCGGCGACGAGCACCAGCGGCTTGAACTCCCGGGCGGCGGCGGCGACGGCGTCGTAATCCAGCAGCCCGGTCTCCGGATCGGTGCCGTACTGGCGCTGGTGGAACATCTTGCCGGAGATGTTGGGCCGGAACCCGTGCGTGAGGTGCCCCCCGGCGTCCAGCGACATTCCCAACAGCCGCTGGTTGCCGAGCTTGCCCCGCAGCGTCTCCCAGTCGGCCTCGGACAGGTCGTTGATGTGCTTGGCGCCGAACTCGGCCAGCCCCGGGGTCTCGACTCGCGTGGCCAGGATCGCCCAGTAGGCGACCAGGTTGGCGTCGATGCCGGAGTGCGGCTGGGCGTAGGCGTATGGGGCGCCGAACAGCTCGCGGGCGTGCTCGGCGGCCAGCGCCTCGACCGTGTCGACGTTCTGGCAGGCCGCGTAGAACCGGTGCCCGATGGTGCCCTCGGCGTACTTGTCGGAGAACCAGGTGCCCATGGTCAACAGCACCGCGGGCGAGGCGTAGTTCTCGCTGGCGATCAGCTTGAGTGAATCCCGTTGATCGGCAAGCTCTTTGCGGGTGGCATCAGCGATTCGCGGCTCGACGCTCTCGATCACCCGGAGTGCGGCGCGGTAGGCCTCCCCCGCGGTCTCGGCGTATTCGGCACCCGGAGCGACGGCCGAGGCGGTCACGGACTCTGCAGTCATGGTTGCGAGCCTAGTCGGCCGACACCACACCGACTTCTGCACCATGGTCGTTCCGGCCGCCCGGACACGACCCTGCCGCAGAAATCGAGGTCGCCGTCACCCGGTCCGCAACGACGACGGGATCAGGGGCTCGTCGAGCAGCGTGCCGAACCGCTCGGTCAGGCTGATCCCGTCGGGGCGCGCGTCCAGCCAACCCCGGAGCAGGCGATAGCCCTCGACGTAGGTGCTGGTGTAGGCCCGCCACAGCGGCGAGGACAGGAACCGCAGCATCTGCCGGGCACGTTCGTCGTCGACCAGCAGCCACTGCTTGAGGAACGCGACGACATCGTCCACGTCGCGATGTTCGTCGTGCAGCATCAGCGCGGCATCCTGACGGACGTCGGCCAACGCGGCCGTCGCCTCCGAGATCAACTCCGAGCGTTCGCCGTCGAAGCGCAGCCCCAGGTCGGCGTAGATCTCGGACGCCCACGCCCCCCAGGTGGGTCCGACCGCGGCGTACAGCGCAAGATCGGCCAGCCCCTCGGCCATCAGGCACTGCGGGGTGTTGACCAGGAAGATCGTCTGCTCGGCCTGCCCCTTGCCCTCGACCAGGCCTGCTTCTTTGCGGCAGTGCTCGGTGTGATGGCCGGGATAGGCCTCGTGTGCCACCAGCCGGGGCAGGTTCGACATCTGCTGCTTGAGGTCGGCGTTGACGGCGACCGTCGACCGGTAGTCGCCGAGGTAGTAGTTGAAGCCCGACCACGGCTTGTCGGTGACGACCTCGTAGTTGATCGTCTCCTGGGCGGCCAGCGGGAACGTCGCGCGGACGCGGTCGCGCAGCGCGCTGGAGAACGCGTGGATGCACTCCTCGAGGCGGGCAGGCGGGATCTCCTCGGTGGCGCGGTAGGTCTGCATCCGCTCGGTGAGGGTGCCGGTACCCCCGAGCGCGTCGTCGAGCTTGGCGTGCGCCTGCCGGTAACGCTCCGGGTCGCCCTTGCTGATCCGGACGTCGAAGTAGGCCTCGACCTCGTCGACGAAGCCGACATGCTCCCCGGCGAACTTGCGTCCGGCGCAGGCCAGCGCCCGCAGGTGGGCGCCCACGAACGCGGCACGCGCGTCGTCGAGCCCGGCCGGTAGCTCGGCGAGCAGTCGCTCGGCCTGGCGGGCAAGGTCGGCGGGGTCGGGTTGCGGCTCCGCGTCGATGGCCCGTTTGAGTGCGGGGTCGCCGGTGAACGCGTCGACGTAGCCTTCCTCGACTCTGTCGAAGCGCAGTCCGAGCGTCAGGTACTCGCGGATCAGGGTGCTTGAATCCCGACCTAGGTCCATGCCTTCATAACCTAACTGCAAGACTGGGCCCATGGCGCGGCTGAGCGAACCCAGCCCCTATGTGGAGTTCGACCGGAGTCAATGGCGGGCACTTCGTATGTCGACGCCGCTGAAGCTGACCGAGGACGAGCTGGTCAGGCTGCGGGGACTCGGCGAGAAGATCGACCTGCTCGAAGTCGAAGAGGTCTATCTGCCGCTGGCCCGGCTGATCCACTTGCAGGTCGCCGCCCGGCAGGCGCTGTTCGCGACCACCGCCGACTTCCTCGGTGAGCCCCAACAGAACCCGGACCGGCCGGTGCCGTTCATCATCGGGGTGGCCGGCAGCGTAGCCGTGGGCAAGTCGACCACCGCCCGCGTGCTGCAGGCGCTGCTCGCCCGGTGGGAGCACCACCCGCGGGTCGACCTGGTCACCACCGACGGCTTCCTGTACCCGAACGCCGAGCTGAACCGGCGGAACCTGATGCACCGTAAGGGCTTTCCCGAGAGCTACGACCGCCGGGCGCTGATGCGGTTCGTCACGGCGGTGAAGTCCGGCTCCGACACGGTGTGCGCCCCGGTGTACTCACATCTGCTGTACGACATCGTGCGCGGTGAGAAGCAGATCATCGAGCACCCCGACATCCTGATCCTCGAGGGTCTCAACGTGCTGCAGACCGGTCCCGCGCTGATGGTGTCGGACCTGTTCGACTTCTCGGTGTACGTCGACGCACGTATCGAGGACATCGAGCAGTGGTACGTCTCGCGGTTCCTGTCGATGCGGGCCGGGGCGTTCGCCGACCCGGCCTCGCACTTCCACCACTACTCCACGCTGAGCGACGAGCAGGCCGTCTACGCCGCCCGCGACATCTGGCACTCGATCAACAGGCCCAACCTGATCAACAACATTCTGCCGACCAGGCCGCGGGCCACGTTGGTGTTGCGCAAGGACGCCGACCATTCGATCAACCGGTTGCGGCTGCGCAAGCTCTGACTACCCCTTGATCCGGCGCACGCCCTGATATTGCAGCTCGGCCATCACCAGTGTGTACACGCCGGTGCCCAGGACCAGCACCACACCGGTGGTGGTCAGCGGCCACACCCCGGCGAGCACCACGACCACGGTGGCGACGCTGAACAGCAGGTTCCCGATGGCCAGCACCAAGCCGGAGGTGCGGATGGCCGGCCGCGCCGCCAGCATCAGCACCACCAGCCCGAAGACGACGAAGAACCCGCCTGTCGCGTAGTCGGTGGCAGGGGTGGTGCCGGAGATGTCGGCGACTTGACGGGCGAAGATCAGCAGGGCGATGCCGGTCAGCCCGCTGAGGACGCCGTCGGCGCGCATCGCGAAGCGCAACAGCGAGTCGGTCGACTCGTTCAGTCGGGAGGAGAGCGTGGTGGTCATGGTGCTTCCTTTCTCAATTACGGGGCTACTACGGAATTACTCGGACGACCGGTGCCGGAGTCGGCGCCGCTACCTCTGCCCGCCACCTTCTGCGAGCACGGCCCCGACTCCGGACCAGTCATGCGGGGGTCACGCACGCCAGGCGGCGCACCCCGAGGTACTGCAGGACGGCGAAGCCGAGCGTGACGACGGTGAACGCCACCGTCGCGGCCACGCCGAACGTCGTCAGCGGCAGCCATCCGGCCAGCAGCACGACCGCGGTCGCGACGGCGAACACGATGTTGCCGACGAGGACGCCGACGCCCACGAGGCGGACGTCGCTGACCCGGGCGCACAGGTAGAGCAGTGCGCCGTAGCCGACCAATGTGGCGCCGACGGCCCATTCGGTGGTCGGTGACAACCCCGACAGCCGGGACAGGGGGTCGGCTGCCATCGCGATGAACAGCCCGACACCGGCGCACAGCGTGGCGTCGGCCCGCAGCGCGAAGCGAAGCAGTTGTGTCTGAGTACCGGTCGTGGCCACTGCCGGAGCGACGGTGCCGGTGGTGAAGGCGGTCATGTCACTTACGGTGCGCATGACGCACTGCCATCTCGACACCGGGCGCTGCCAGGCACTGCCAACCGCAGGTCAGCACCCCTCGCCGGAACGGTACTCCAGCGGGAAAAGTTCGAGTTCGCGCCTGCTGGAATACCGTTCCGGCGCTAGTGGATGGCGGCGAGGGTGCTGCGCAGATCGGTGGCGATCACCCGAGCCGCCGCGTTCTGCCAGTTGTGCAGGGAGCGTTGCGGCACGTCGGCCACCAGCCAGTGCCAGGCCTGGCGGGCGACGGGATCGAGTCCGGCGGCGGTCGCGTTCTGGGCGTAGGCACGTACCCCGGCGACGTACGGGAAGTACAGCGAGTTGTAGTGGCGCCACTGCTCGGTGGTGCCGAAGTCGGCGCCGTCGCGGGGCTTGAGTCCGGCGATCCGTTCGGCCAGCAGCGCCCGCAGTTCGTTGGCCCGCTCCAGCGGCTGGTCCGGGGCGCCGCGGGCGGCCAGTCGCTCGTCGATGGCCGGCAGTGCGGTCAGCGGGCTGGCGACCAGCTTCGACAGATCACCGTAGTGCCCGAGGGCGCGGCGGGTGACGCGGACGAACGTGTCCTCGTCCATGTCCTGCAGCGGGTTGGCCGACCGCAACGGCAGCGCCGACTCGGTGCTGCGCAGCGCGGCACGGTCCGCCCGTAGCGCGGGTGACCGGGAGAAAGCCAGCCGGTCGAGCAGTCCCGCAAACGGGTCGGCCAGCACGTTGATGGCGATCGCGACCGCCAAACTACTGAACAGCAGCACGGCCAGGGTGGTGGTCGGCCCCGTGACAGCCAGCCCGATCAGCAACTGACCGCCGAACAGCACCGCCACCACCACCGTGCCGACGAACGACCGCAGCATGTCGTCACGCAGCGCGTGACCTTCGTCGAACGCGTCGGAGATGGCCACCGCGACCCCGAGGAGCGCGACGTCGCACCCGATCGAGGCCAAGGCCAGCCAGCTGGGGAGGAGCCCGAGCGGGATCACCAGGATCGCGTTGCCGAGCACGAAGAACAACGTGGCCACCACGGCGAAGCCGACCACCGGCCCCGGCTGGGTGCGGCGCCGCACCGCGTGGATCATCGCGGCCAGCGACGGCACCGACACCGCGCCGAACATCACCCAGTGCCCCAGGCGCAGCGGACCGCCGACATCGCCGGCCATCGCCGCACCGGCGAAGGCGACCGCGGCCACGGCGGCCACCACCGCGGCGC
>NZ_JBAUJB010000406.1:0-4702 GCF_049683355.1 Mycobacterium sp. | reverse complement strand
GCAACCGGCGGCGCGGAACCCGCGGCGCCGGTACGCGGGGACGCGCCCAGGCGACGTCCTGACCCACGGGTCACCGGATGACCCTGGCCACGCTGCGCGCCGGCCCGTCGGCTGAACCCATCCTGATCGGTTCTCGGCCTGCGACTTTCGGCTTCTGGCTGGCTGCGCCGGCATCCAGCTGACCATGCGGCCTGCTGGCCGGCCGGTGGGCCAACAGGTGTAATCCCCGGCACGTTCGGCGTCGCCCAACCATCCGGTTGGATGGGGTACGTTGGCGGTGACAGCCCGTACCAACCACGGAGGGATTCCCCATGGGCGTCGTCGCCTACGACCGCACGCTGTTCGAACCCGAGCACGAACTCTTCCGGGAGTCCTTCCGCGGCTTCCTGGAACGCCATGTCGCGCCGTTCCACGAGGAGTGGGAAAAGGCCAAGATCGTGGACCGGGGCGTGTGGCTGGAGGCCGGCAAACAGGGCTTTCTGGGCATGGCGGTGGCCGAGGAGTACGGCGGCGGGGGAGTTTCGGACTTCCGGTACAACACCGTCATCACCGAGGAGGTGGCGGCCGGGCGCTTCAGCGGTTTGGGATTCAGCCTGCACAACGACGTCGTCGCACCGTATCTGACCAGGCTGTGCACCGAGGAGCAAAAGCAGCGCTGGCTACCGGGGTTCTGCACCGGCGAGTTGATCTCCGCGATCGCGATGACCGAGCCTGGCACCGGCAGTGATCTGCAGGGAATCAAGACCAGAGCGGTCAAGGACGGCGACCATTACATCCTCAACGGCTCGAAGACGTTCATCACCAACGGTATCCACGCCGACCTGGTGATCGTGGTGGCCCAGACCGATCCCGGCAAGGGCGCGCTGGGGTTCTCGCTGCTGATGGTCGAGCGCGGGATGGAGGGTTTCGAGCGGGGCCGCCATCTCGACAAACTCGGCCTCGATGCCCAGGACACCGCTGAGCTGTCGTTCACCGACGTCAAGGTGCCTGCGGATAATCTGCTCGGGGAAGAGGGTCAGGGCTTCGTCTACCTGATGCAGAACCTCCCGCAGGAGCGGATCTCGATCGCCATCGTGGCGGCTGCGGCGATGGAGGTGGTACTCGGGCAGACGGTCGAGTACGCGAAAGAACGAAAGGCCTTCGGAAAGCCCATCGGTAGCTTTCAGAACAGCCGTTTCGTGCTGGCCGAGCTGGCTACCGAGGCCACGGTGGTGCGCATGATGGTCGACGAGTACATCCGCCTGCACCTCGAGGATCGGCTGACAGCCGAGCAGGCTGCGATGGCAAAGTGGTATTCCACCGAGAAGCAGGTCCATTTGATCGATCGGTGTCTGCAATTGCACGGCGGCTACGGATATATGCGTGAATATCCAGTCGCACGCGCCTATCTCGATGCGCGGGTTCAGACCATTTACGGGGGAACGTCGGAGATCATGAAAGAGATCATCGGCCGCAGCCTTGGGGTATAGGCACCGGCATCGAGTGGCCCCGGCGATAGTGCACAACTGCATATTCTTTCTGTTGTACCGGCGAGGGTCCTTGGTAATCGGCGTCTGCTGACGCAAAGTGAACGGACGCGGTACTTTCGCAGGACTTTTTGAAGCACGGCTTCGAGGGTCTCGCTGAGCACCTGTCGCCGACCGCGGGGAGGACGAATGATCCGGCAGCCCATGCTGCGCATACGTGTGGTCGGTCGCGCGACGATCGGGCTGTTGGGGGTCGCCACGGCGCTCCTGCTGGCGCCCATCGCGCTGGCACAACCAGAAGCCGAGGCCAGCGACGCGATCACCGCAGCCTGGCAGGCCAACGGTGGCGACGCCGGCCCGCTGGGGCCGAAGTCGGGCGACGTGTACCCGGCCGGTGAAGGCTTCGTGCAGAACTTCGCGTCCGGCAAGATGTTCTTCACCCCGGACACCGGTGCCCACTTCATGCAGGGCGCGATCCTGGAGAAGTACGAGTCGCTGGGTGGGCCCGCGGACAGTGACCTGGGCTTTCCAGAAATCGACGAAGGGCCGGGCCGGGCGCCCGGAAGCCGCAACAGCACGTTCAGTGCCCCTGACAACCCGGTGATCTTCTGGACGCCGGAGACGGGCGCACGAGTGGTCCGTGGTGCGGTCAACGCGGCGTGGGACCGGTTGGGTGGGTCCTCGGGGGTACTCGGTGTGCCCGCCGAGGACCCAACCTACGACGGTGCGGTCGTCACGCAGCGGTTCACGGGCGGCGAGATCTCCTACGACGCGCGCGCCAAGACGTTCACCACGGTGCCGCCCGAACTGACCGACCAGCTGGCGGATCTGGACATCCCGGACGATCCGGTGTCGGCGATCAACGCCGCCCGCCGCGCGGCAGGGGGGCCGCTGGGTCCGCTGGGTGCCGCCGAAGGCGAGCCGTACCCGATCGGCGCGGACGGATTCGGCCAGGACTTCGTCAACGGCAAGATCTTCTACAGCCCCGCCACCGGCGCGAACGTGGTGACCGGTCAGGTGTTGGCCAAGTACGAGAGTGTCGGTGGCCCCGAGGGCGACCTCGGTTTCCCGGTGACCAGTGAAGTGGACGGTGGCGTGGCCCCGGCGAGCCGGATGAGCACGTTCGCCGCCGAGGACGAACCGGTGATCTTCTGGACGCCGGACCACGGCGCGGTGATCGTCCGCGGTCCGATGAAGGCTGCCTGGGAAGAGCTCGGGGGCGCGACGGGCGAACTCGGCCCACCCGTGGCAGATCAGACCCAGAACGGTCAGTTGATCACCCAGCGGTTCAGCCAGGGCTCTGTCTCCTGGAACACCGAGACCAGATCGTTCAGCACCGAACCCGCCAATCTCGCCTCGCAGTTGACCGACATCTCGGTGTCCCAACAGCAGGCGCCGCTGGCACCGCCGCAGGCGGCCGACACCGGCGACGCCACGTTCCGGTGGACATGGTGGTGGTTGCTGGCCGTTGTGCCCCTGCTGCTGCTGGCGGCGCTGGTGACGGTCGCCGTCGTTCGGAAGCGACGCCGCGACGACGACGACGACGACATCTTCGGCCCGGGCGCCGGTTCGGTTCCCGAGGACGACGGGGACTTCGAACCGGCTCGGACGAGTGGCGGTTACCAGGACGAGGTCGGCCGGGAGGACACGCTGTTCGGCGACCGATATGCCCGTGAGGGTCTCGGCTCGCTGTCGTCAGGTGTTCCTGCCGTACCGGCCCCGTCCGACGACTTCACCTCGGGGCCGTTGAGTTTCTGGGGCGCGCCGGTGGCGGCGTCCAGTGATACCGAAGACGAGGGCGGGCAGGTAGACGTCGGGCAGGAAGACCCTGACTCCGTGGACACCGCGCCGACCCGCGTTCCGGACGCCACCGAGGTCTCGCCGGAAACCGCACCGTACGACGAGCCGCCGGTGGTGGCCGATCGGGAACCGTTGGTCGGTTTCGACCGCGATCCGATGACCGACACCGGCCGCCACGCGCGGATCGACTTCGACGAACCCGCCCCGGCGGCCACCGCTCTGCGCCTGCCGCTCGACGATCCGAACGAGATCCCCGACGGCTACCCGATCAAGGCGGACACCGAGTCGGGTTTGTACTGGGCGCCCGGCAGCGCCGACTACGACGAGGCGCCCGCCGAGATCTGGTTCGCCAGTGAGGAAATGGCCCGAACCAACGGATTCGTTCGCGGCGACTAGCCCGCGTCAGATCTTCCGGATGACGGTGACGACCTTGCCCAGCACGGCAGCTTCGTTGCCGGGGATCGGGTCGAACGCCGGATTGTGCGGCATCAGCCACACCTGACCCCGCGTGCGCTTGAGCGTCTTCACGGTGGCCTCGCCGTCGATCATCGCTGCGACGATGTCACCGTTGTCGGCGTCGCTCTGTTGCCGGACGACCACCCAGTCGCCATCGCAGATCGCGGCGTCGACCATGGATTCGCCGACCACCTTCAGCAGGAACAGCGAGCCCTCGCCGACCAGTTCGCGGGGGAGCGGGAAGACGTCTTCGACGGCTTGCTCGGCCAGGATCGGACCGCCGGCCGCAATTCGTCCCAGAACGGGCACGAAGGTGGGCTCGGGCAGCGCATCGGACCCTGACACGTCGGTGGTCACGATGGGCGGAGCGTTGTCTTCGGGGCTGCGCACGTCGACCGCTCGGGGGCGATTGGCATCACGCCGCAGGAAGCCCTTGCGCTCGAGGGTACGCAGCTGGTGGGCGACCGACGAGGTCGACGTCAGCCCGACCGCGTCGCCGATCTCCCTGATGCTCGGTGGGTAACCGCGGGTGGTCACCGACGCGCGGATGACGTCGAGAATGGTGCGCTGGCGCTCGGTCAGTCCCGCTTCACGGGGCCGGAGCTCGCTCGCGCCGGCCGAGCTGTCGCTGCTGTCATCGCTCATGAGCCCGAATGTAACCCGGACCGCCCCGATAATCAAACATGTGTTCGAGGCGTGTCGTGAGCCGATGCTCCGGCATTCCGGAGCCCGACGCGACCCGGCGGAGATGTCAGTGGGTTGCGTTAGCGTTCGCAACAGTCCGATCACGTGTTCTATTCATCGAACACATGATCGACTATGGTTCGAACACAAGAGCGAAGGCCACCTGATCGAAAGGGCAGACAGATGACGATCCTCCACACTCGTGAGGCCCGCAACGACCTCGACGCCGAAGGTGCCGTCCGCGGCGGGCGCCGTGCGGTGCGGCGCACCGTCATAGAGCGGCGGCGGGTCCGGCC
>NZ_JBAUJB010000405.1:0-3242 GCF_049683355.1 Mycobacterium sp. | reverse complement strand
CTCCCCGACGTCGACGGCATCTTTCGCTGGCTGACTGTCGGCCCGCCCGGTCAGGACGACGTCTCGATCGTCCTGATGGCGGCGCCGGGTGCACCGGTGATGGACGAACTCACACGCAAGCAGGTCCTCGACCTCACCGCGAAAGGCTTTGCCGGCACCGTGTTCCTGACCACCGAGGACTGCCACGCCACGTATGACGCCCTCTGTGCACGCGGTGTCGAGTTCACCGAGGAGCCCCACGAGATGCCTTACGGCATCGACTGCGGCTTCCGCGACCCGTCCGGCAACAGCGTTCGGCTCACCCAGTTGGCCTAGACCTCAGTCACTTTGGGCTAGACGCTCTCAGGCGGTGTCAGGCGGCGTCGAAGGTGACCAGGTCGATGCTGAGTCGGCTCTCGGTGAGGCTGATTCGGCGTCGGATTGGTGGTCCGGGTAGCGGTGGGGCGGCGGACTGGTAGACCGCTCCGGTGGGGGTGCGGTACTCGGCGCGGTGCTCACCATCGATCTCGGTGGTGTTGACCTGCCAGCCGGGGGCTTCTTTGGCGTAATTGCACGCCTCACAGTCACCCAAACCGTTGAGCGCGCTGGTCGGGCCACCCTCGCGGGCCGGGGTGGCGTGGTCGCAGTGCCGGATCGGGGCATCGCAATACGGGGTCCGACATGTCTGATCCCGTAACTGCAGGAACCTCGCCAACGCTTTCGGGAAGATCCGCGCCCGCGACTCCATCGCCACCAACTGCCCCGACTTCGGATGCCGATAGAGCCGGCGCAGCGTGGCCTTCACCGCGGCGTCGGTGGCGGCGTCGCCGGTCAGCGTGCAGGCCAGCCCGGCCGGGATCGGACCAAACCCCGCCAGCCACGCCGGCTCTTCATCGTCGCCGGCCAGGGTGGTGTCAGCCATCACCATGTTCAACGCCACCGGCACCGGCTGCGCCGCGGGACGCCCGGTGATGCGTTGGTAGGCGGTGTCGGCCATCACCTGCCCCCGCGACCGCCCGTCTACAGGTGGTGTCAGCTTCGCGTTTCAGGGCGGCATACACCGCCACCCCTTGTGCTACGGGCAGCAGGAACGTCACGTAGGTCATGGTGTCCGGGGCCGGGAGGATCCATACGCTGCGGTCGGCGGCGGCTTTGGCCGCCCGCGCCACCACCGGCGCGGCGTCCAGGCGCGCGGCGATCTTCTTCGCCTCGGCCTCCACCCGGCCATTACCCCAACCGACCAGACGGGCGGCGTCAGCGCACAGTTCCTTGTCGAGTTGGCGGCGATGCTCCACGCTCAAACAGGCGGATTGTTTGACGATCAGGGTGGCCCGCCATTCCGAGAGGATCCCGGTTTCCAGCGCGGCCAGGGTGTGGGGCATCTCGTACACCAGCGCCTGGGCGAATCCCAGATGCCGGTTCCCGCACGTCGGAGCCTCGCGGCGCGCCAACGCCACCTCCGACGCCAGACCTCTGCCACGTTTGCGTGCCGGAACCGACGCGGCCTGCTCGGCGGCGCGGCGTTTGGCCGCCCACAACGCCGTCACCCGAGCCTGCGCCGCCGCCGCCGCCGCACTCTTCAGCTTCTCGAGCTGCTCGACCTGCGCGCGCAGCTCAGCCTCACCCGCCGCCGCATCCACATCGAACACCTGTTCGAACAACATGAAATCAGACTAACCCACCCCACCGACATCGTCGGATCGACGTACTACGGCTGTCTCATCAAGGGCGTTCCGGGCTATACGCGGCGCCGCCGACTCGAAACACTGACATTGATGAGTCGTCATGCCGTCATCTCGAGGGCCGGCATCGCCGGACCAGCGCTCGCCCATCAGCTCGCCACCCGAGGCTGGCAGACCACCGTCATCGAGCGCTCTGCGCAGCGCCGCGACGAGGGACAGAACATCGACGTGCGCGGTGCAGCCCGCGACGTCGTCCGCCGATGGGCATCGAACCGGACATCCGCGCGGCCACCGATTACCGCTTCGACACAAGGATCGTCGACCTCACCGACCAAGGGGACCGCGTCGCGGTCGCCCTGAACGACGGCACGACCGTCGATACCTCCGCCTTCCCGACTATCCCGGCTGACCGGACTTGGCCGCCTCCCGGCGCAGCACGATGAGATTGTCCACCAGCACCCCGGCCTGACCGTCCGGTCCGACCGCATTGCGCTGCGCAGATCCGACCCGCACCCGATCCCACTGCCGCGCATCGAGTTCGACGGTCTGCAACACTTCCTCCGCGCTGGGGAAGACGTGCTCGCGCAGGTGCGTCGAGGCCCACGGCGGTGCGGCGCCGTGGTCAACGATGATCAACACCCCTCCTGGGGCGACGGCATTCGCGGCCGCGGTGAAAATCCGTATCCGGTCGAGGTGAACAGGAGACTGCAGGAACTGTGCCGACACCAGGTCGAAGGTTCCTCCGGGAAACGACTCCGACAGATCCATCTGCTCGAGCCGCACCCGGTTGGTGAGGCCTCGGGCCGCGACTTCAGCCGCTGCGCGGCTCAACGCTGTGTCGGAGATGTCCACCCCCAGCACGTCCCAGCCGTGTTCGGCGAGCCAGAGGGTGTCGCCGCCCTCACCGCAGCCGATATCCAGTGCGCGCCCAGGCGTCAACGGTGTCGCGAATTCCGCCAGCCGGGCGTTGACGTGCCCACTCCAGAACCGCTCACGTTCGGCGTACCTGTCCTCCCAGTGCTGCTTGACCTCAGATGCCGTCAATCTCCTCCATCAGACTTCGAACCATAGATGCCGCAGCCGCCGAGCCCGCCGCAACAGCGGCCGCCACCTGAGGCATCTGCGTACACACGTCACCCGCTGCGAACACTCCCGGTGCCGACGTCTGATAGAGTGCGTCGACTTCGACCGCCTGCATCGAAACCGTCCCGGGCTCAACAAAATTCAGACCAAGCTGGGTCGCGAGGTCGGTGCGCTGGTGCAACGTCGCAGCCACCAACAGCCCTCGTCGGGCCAGCCTGGATCCGTCGGTGAACACGATCGCCTCCAATTCGCCGTCGACCGATGCCAATCGCTCGATCGGGCGTTCGTCCACCGGAACCTCACTGGCACGCAGGCAGTCCCTGGTTTCCTCGGTGAGATCCTCTGTCCCGTTGGTCAGCACGATCACGTCGTCGCTCCACCCACGCAGCAACCGAGCCATGTGCATCGCACGCTCGCCCTGGGCCAGCACCGCGAGCGGCTGCTCGCGAACCTCCCAGCCGTGGCAGAACGGACAGTGGAACACCGAGCCTCCCCACA
>NZ_JBAUJB010000404.1:0-11813 GCF_049683355.1 Mycobacterium sp. | reverse complement strand
ACGACGTTTTCGACCCGGTCAACCGTGTGCTGCTGCCCCGCGCCGACATCGCCACCGAGACGCTGGCCGAGGGGCTGCGCGAACGCGGCTGGGAGATCGAGGATGTCACCGCATACCGCACGGTGCGAGCCGCACCGCCACCGCCGCACACCCGCGAGATGATCAAGACCGGCGGATTCGACGCGGTGTGCTTCACGTCGAGTTCGACGGTGCGTAACCTCGTCGGTATTGCCGGAAAGCCGCACGCCCGCACCATCGTTGCCTGCATCGGACCCAAGACCGCGGAAACTGCAGCGGAATTCGGACTGCGTGTCGATGTGCAACCTGAGGTCGCTGCGGTGGGTCCGCTGGTGGAGGCGCTCGCCGAGCATGCCGCCCGGTTGCGCGCCGAGGGTGCGTTGCCGCCGCCGCGGAAGAAGAGCCGACGCCGGTAGTTCGGGAGGGACGGCTTCACATGGCTTTTCCGCGCCACCGCCCCCGGAGGCTGCGGTCCACCCCGGCGATGCGCCGGCTGGTGGCGCAGACATCACTGGAGCCAAGGCATCTGGTGCTGCCGATGTTCGTCGCCGACGGCATCGCGGAGCCCCGGCCGATATCGTCCATGCCCGGCGTGGTGCAACACACCCGCGAGTCACTGCGCCGTGCGGCCGCCGATGCGGTGGCCGCAGGAGTGGGCGGGCTGATGTTGTTCGGGGTGCCGCGCGACGAGGACAAAGATCCCGACGGCACCGCCGGCACCGATCCCGACGGCATCCTCAACGTCGCGCTGCGGGATCTGGCCACCGACCTGGGCGACGACACCGTGCTGATGGCCGACACCTGCCTCGACGAGTTCACCGACCACGGCCACTGCGGCGTGGTCGACCAGCGCGGCCGGGTGGACAATGACGCCACCAACCGCCGGTACGTCGAACTCGCTGTGGCACAGGCTGATTCAGGTGCGCACGTGGTGGGTCCCAGCGGCATGATGGACGGTCAGGTCGCCGCCATCCGCGACGGTCTCGACGCCGCCGGCCACTCGGGCACCGCAGTCCTGGCCTACGCCGCGAAGTTCGCATCGGGCTTCTACGGCCCGTTCCGCGAGGCGGTGGCCTCCAGCCTGGAGGGCGACCGCCGCAACTACCAGCAGGAACCGGGCAACGCGCGCGAGGCGATCCACGAGGTGGAACTCGACCTCGACGAGGGTGCCGACATCGTCATGGTCAAACCCGCGATGGCCTACCTGGACGTGGTGCGCGCCGCGGCCGACATCTCCCCGGTCCCCGTCGCCGCCTACCAGGTGAGCGGCGAGTATTCGATGATCAGTGCTGCGGCGGCGAACGGCTGGATCGACCTGCGCACCGTGGCGCTGGAGACGCTGACCGGTATCCGCCGCGCCGGCGCCGACATCGTCCTGACGTACTGGGCCGTCGACGCCGCCGGCTGGCTGTCGTGAGCGAACCGCCGACGACCCGACCACCTGATGTCGACACCGGGTTCTGGCTGTGGGTGGTGGCGCTGCCGCTGATGGTGATCGGCTACGCCGTCGACATTTTTACCGGCCCTGAGCGCCTGCCCGGACCGGTGTTGGCGTTCTCCCTGGTGATCCTGTTTGTCATCACCGTCGTCGTCGCGACCTTCCTCGTCCTGATGAGGCAGGGGTACCGGTGGGTGCGCACGGTGCTGACCGGCGGGGCCATCGCCGCGGTGGTGTTCTCGGCCGCCGGCCTGTTCACCGCCGAACGCCACGCGGTCGCGGCGATCGGCTACGCCGGCCCGGTGATCGTCGGCTCGGTGCTCATCGCGGGCGGGGTGTTCCTGCTGCATCGCAAGGACGCCCACGAGTTCTTCACCCGCTGATTCGTTAGGCTGGCCCGACCATGACCGACCCATCACCCGTGCCGCCGCCGCGGCCGCGTCTGGTCGACATCGCGTTCTGGAGCTTCATCGCCGGAGCCGTGATCATGATCGTCGGAGGGTTGATGGCGTCCACCGCCACCTTCGAGGCCGCCCGCGAGGCGGTCAACCCGTCCGTCGGCGACGACCAGGTGCGCAACTACCTCACCGTGTACCGGGTCAGCGGCGTGGGCTCGGTGGTGGCTGCGGCAGGGTTGGCCTTCCTGGCCGGCCGGACCCGCCGCGGCGACGCCCGGTTCCGCCTGGCGACGCTGGGCCTGGCGGTCGCGATCGTGGTGGTGGTGGCCGTGCTGGCGGTCGGGGTCGGGGTCGCGCAGCCGCTGGTCCTGCTGGCGTTGCTGCCGATCATCGTCGGGGCCGTCCTGCTGACCCGGCCCGCGGCCCGCACCTGGTGTGAGTCCGAGGGGCGCCGGTGACGCAGGACAACGGAGCCGACCGCGGTTCGGAGCCCGTGCTGTTCTCCGAGCCCGGCGCCAGCTGGCTGTGGTTGCTGGCCGGCCCCGCGGCGGGGATCGCGATGATGCTGATCCAGTTGTCGGCCGGCTACGGCATCCAGTGGTTCGTGCCCGGTCTGTTCTTCGTGCTGGTCTCGGGGTTCCTGGCGATCCAGGTGAAGGCGGCCCGGATCCACACGTCGGTGGAACTGACGGCGCACAAGCTGCGGCAGGGCACCGAGACCACGCTGACCGACGAGATCGTGCGGATCTACCCGGAAGCCACCGGCGCGGAGACGCCGAAATGGCAGTACGCGCGGGCGCTCGGCGAGCTGACCGGAGTGCCCCGGGGGCGCACCGGCATCGGGGTGCGGCTGTCCAACGACCGCACCGCCCAGGCGTGGGCGCGTAAGCACCACCAGCTGCGGGAGGCGCTGACCAATCTGCTCGAGGAGCGCATCCCGCCGGAGTCGGCGCCGTGACGTCCCGGCGCGCGGTGATCGAACTGTTGCTGGCGATCGGTGCAGCGGTGGGCTGCGTCTTCAGCTGGCAGGCGGCGAGCTCGGAGGTGGTGGTCGCGCCCGTCCTCGAGGGTGAGCCGGCGACGGTGTCGCAGGTGTACTACCCGCCGCTGCTGACGCTGTCGCTGCTGCTCGCGACCGTGGCGGGGGTGCTCGTCATCCTGGCCGTCAGCCGCCTCCGCCGCCGCGCTTCTTCCCCCGCGAAATATCATTCCGGGTCGCTGTCAGCACCGAATCAACAGCCGTAGCTTCACTCCCGCGGAATGGCCCATGTGGGCCTGACCACACGCTCCTGGTACAAAGTGCAGAATCTGTAACACTGTTGCTCATGACCGAGTTGGCGGACAAGAGCGGACACCTCGACAACCGGCCACCCGAGGCGCTGCCGTTGGGTCCGCAGTCGTTGGTCTGGCGGTATTTCGGCGACAACCGGATGTACTTGATCGGCCCGCGGCCCGCGCTGCTGCAGAACATGCTGGCCGAACTCGGACAGGGCGTCTACGACCACTCGACGTTCTTCGCCGACACCGCGGAGCGGCTGCGACGCACCATCCCGCCGATCTTCAACACCGTCTACGGCTCCGACGACGAGAACGCCGGACTGCAGGTCCGCGACTTCCACCACCACGTCAAGGGTGACCTGCCCGGCCCAGACGGCGAGGTGGTCGGCCGCTACCACGCGGAGGACCCCGACACGTACTTCTGGGCGCACGCCACGTTCGTCGAGCAGGTCCTCTACTTCGCCGACACTTTTGTCACCAGGCTGACTCGGGAGGACAAAGAGCAGATCTACCTCGAGTCCAAGACGTGGTACCGCCGCTACGGCGTCAGCGACCGGCCGATGCCCGCCACCTACGCCGAATTCGAGCGGTACTGGGACCACATGATGAACACCGTGCTCGTCGCGCACCCCACCGCGAAGTACGGCGTCGGCTACGTCACCAAGGGCTTCCCGAAGCCCAAGGCGGTCCATCCGGTGGTGTGGCGGCTGGTCGAACCCGTCTTCAACCCGCTGGCGGCATTCGTCACCACGGGCGGACTGCCGCCGCGGGCGGGCGAGTTGCTCGCGCTGCCGTGGACCGACCGTCAGGAGCGCCGCTACCAGCGCTTCGCCGCATTGTGGCGGTCGCGCCCGGTCAACTGGATCTGGGACCACCTGCCGATGCGGGTGCGCTACAGCGGCTACGCCGTCAAGGGATATGCCCGGTCCTGACTGGGCGACCCGCGAGATCCTCGACGCCGCCGTCGTCGAGTTCGAACGCCACGGCTTCCGTCGGGTCGCGCTCGACGACGTCGCACGCCGCGCCGGCGTCAGCCGCACCACCATCTACCGTCGCTTCGCCAACAAGGACGAGCTCGTCGGTGCGGTCATCGAACGGGAAAACGTCCAGTTGTTCGCCGATATCGCCGCCGAACTCAAACAGTCTGGGCCACAGTCGAATTACTACGTCGAAGCATTCACGCTGTCGATCCTCAAGTTCCGCAGGCACCGGGTGATGCACCAGATGATCACCGACGAGCCCGGCCTGCTGCTGGAGTTGGCCGGCCGCTACCACCGCGCGGCGAACGAGCGGATGGCCGAAGCGCTGAGGGTGATCTTTCCGCCTGGATTCGCCGAGCGGATCGGCGCCGAGGCCGTCGACGAACTCGCGGACTGCATCCTGCGCTACGCCGCGATGGTGCTGCTGCTGCCCAGCAGGCAGCCATTGGACACCGCCGACGACATCCGGGAGTTCGCGCGCCGGCATTTCCTGCCCAGCCTTCCCGCCGCACTGCGCAGCGTGCCGGCCTGAGTTGTTTTGCAGATCACACTTTTGGGCAGCCCGCACCGCATGGAACAAGAATCTGAAGGCAACGGCCAGCAACTCACCGAGAAACCCGAGGTCACCGACGAGCACAAGGAAAAAGCCCGTAAAGTCGCCGAGAACAACCCCGACGACCAGCCGACCACGACCTTGCCCGGCACCGGCGGCACCGTCGCCGGCACCGCTGTCACCGACTGGGTCGACGACGAGGACAAGGGCAAGATCGAGACCAGCGCCGACGAAGGCAACGTGCAGTACCGCAACACCGACGAGTTCCGCGAGAAACTCGACGAGTGACGCGGTGGTCGCGGGCAGCCGTCGACCTCCCTAAGCTGACTCCTCGTGACGTCCCTCGACCAGATCGCGCCGGCTTTTGTCAGGATGGCCCATTCGATCGTCTGGGCGTCCGTGGCCACCGTCGACGCCGACAGCAAACCGCGAACACGCATTCTGCACCCGATCTGGGAATGGGGACGGCACCGATCTGTTCGGGTGGATCGCGACGGTGCCGACACCGGTGAAGCGGGCGCACCTCGCCGTGCACCCGGAGGTGTCGGTGAGCTACTGGACCACCAACCACGACACCTGCGCAGCCGACTGTCTGGTCGAGTGGTACACCGACGACGAGACCCGCACCGCGGTGTGGGAGAAGTTCGCCACCGGCCCCGAACCGGTCGGCTACGACCCGGCCATCATCCCGATGTGGAAAGACGGCCCCACCTGCGAGCAGTTCGCCGTCCTGCGGCTGGCGCCCTACCGGCTGCGGGTGATGCCGGGTGCGGTGATGACCGCGGGCGCGGGTGAGGTGCTGAGCTGGCACGCGTCATGACCGTGCGCCCCACCGAGGCCGGACCGCTGCCGCTGGCCCCGAAGAACCCGCTGCCCTACCGGCAGCTGGTGAATCTGGTCCGGACCCTCGACACCGGCCAGGAAGTGATCCGGGACGCCGGTGGCCCCGTCACCCGCGTGCAGCTCGGACCGAAGCGGCTCTTTCCCCCGCTGGTCGCGGTGTTCTCGGCCGACGCGATCCGCGACGTGCTCGGCCGCAACGACGCGTTCGCCGAACGCTGCATCGTCCACGAGGAAGTTCGGCAGATGGCCGGCGACAGCCTCTTCGTACTGCCCAACGTGCCGTGGCGGCCACGTAAGCGGGCCCTGCAGCCGGTGTTCACCCGGCAGAACGTCCGGCTGTTCGGAGATCACATGTCGCGCGCCGCCGAGGTGTTCGTCGAATCCCGGCCTCGCGGTGGTGATGTCGACCTGGACCTCGAATGCCGGCGGATCACCATGCAGTCGCTGGGACGATCGGTGCTCGGCGTCGACCTCAACGAGCGCGCCGACGTGATCGCCGAGCACATGCACGTCGCGTCGTCCTACACCGCGGACCGCGCGTTGCGGCCGATCCGCGCGCCACGGTGGCTGCCGACGCCGGCACGGCGGCGGGCCCGGGCTGCGGTCGCGGCGATGCACCAGGTCACCAGCGACATCCTGCAGGCCTGCCGCGCCGACCCCAGCCGCGACGCACCGCTGGTGCACGCGCTGATCGGGGCCACCGACCCGGAGACCGGCCAACCTCTCTCCGACGACGACATCTGCAACGACCTGCTGATCTTCATGCTGGCCGGCCATGACACCACCGCCACGGCGCTGACCTACGCGCTGTGGGCCCTCGGACACCACCCCGACGTCCAGGACCGGGTGGCCGCCGAGGTCGCCGCGATCGGTGACCGCGCGCTCGACCCGGCGGACGTGTCGCAGCTGGGCTACACCGTCCAGGTGCTCAACGAGGCGCTGCGGCTGTGCCCACCGGCCGCCGGTGTCGGCAGGCTGGCCGTGCGGGACATCACCGTCGGCGGTTACCGCGTCGAGGCCGGTACCCTGCTGGCCGTCGGCATCTATGCGCTGCACCGGGACCCGGCGCTCTGGGACGACCCGGCGACGTTCGACCCCGACCGGTTCAGCCCGGAGAGATCCGCCGCCCGGGATCGCTGGAACTTCGTCCCGTTCGCCGGCGGCGCCCGCTCCTGCATCGGCGAACACTTCGCCCGGCTGGAGACCACGCTGGCGCTGGCGACCATCGTGCGCAGCTTCGTGATCGACTCGACCGACGACGTCTTTCCGGTCGACGTGCCGTTCACCACGGTCGCGAAGGGGCCGATCAGGGCCCACGTCACCCCGCGCGACTGAGCCGCCGGCTACAGGCGCTCGATGCCTGGCACCACCCAGCTGCCGTCGAGGACCTCATCCTGCGGGTCGTAGACACGCAGATAGACCCGGAAAGCTCCGTCTGGCACCGGAATCCAATTCACGTTCGGGTCCTGGGGATCTTCCTGGGAGAAGACGATGTCGATCGAACCGTCCTGCTGGTAGACCAGGTTGCCCGACCCTGTGCTGCTGACGGCGTAGATCTCCTGCTCGTTGGGCACCAGGAAGCCGTCGGCGTCATAGACCGTGATCGACCAGAACGCGTCCGCGGGCGGTTCCTGGCCGGGCTCGAAGTGCAGCTGATAGGAGTTCTTCCCGTTGAGCCGTCGCAGGCTCTCGTCCAGGAACGCCGTGGCGTAGTAAGCCTCCTCCGGTGTGTTGGCGCCCAGTCCGATCTTGGCCACCCCGGCTCGGAGCAGGTAGTCGGTGCCGTAATCGCCGATCGCGGGATCGGGTGAGGCCCAGCCCTCGTTACGCACCGCCATGCTGTACTGCGCCATGCTCACCAACGGGTCCAGTAGCGCCGAGACCGTGCGCACGGCCGCCTCGGCCGCCCAGGTGGCGGCCGGGCTCAGGTTGGCGTCGGACACCTCGAGCCCTGGACCCACCCCGATGCGGATGAGTTCGGCGAGCTTGTCGGCGTCGCTGGCGGGGGGCGGGCTGGAGACCATCGCAGCGCTGATCGCGTCGAGGGCGTCGATCCCGGTCGGCAGCGGCTCCGAGGTGCTGGTGTCGAAGTCCTCGATCGGATAGGTCGTGGGACCGCCCGGTGCCGTGAGCGAGTATTGCCGCATCAGCGCTACGGCCTCCTGCTGGTCGGCCTCGTCGCCGGCGAGGGTGCGGCCCAACAGCCAGATGTCGGAGTAGGGGACGACGATGACCTCCGCGCCGGGCGGAATCTCCCCTTCCGGGCCGTCTTCCCAGACGATCGCGTAACTCGCGGCCTCAGATCCCGTTGTCCGCGAGCCGATGTAGCCGACCACGTTGGTGTATGGGTCCATCAACTGGAAGACGAAGTACCGATCCTCCATGTCGGGATGCGACAGCACCACCGGGCCCTCGCTGAGATCGAGGTAGGCCAGTGTGTAGAGGGTATCGACGTTGGGCGCGACCACCAGGTGCTGGTCGGGGTCGATATAGCTGGTCAACGCGTTCAGGGTGTTGGTTGCCGGCGCCTCGGCCTGAAGGCGCTCGGTTTCGAGCAACGGGTATCCGTAGAGGTACGCCTGAGCGGCCCGCAGTGCCGCCTCGAGCGGCCTGGGCGGCGGTGCGATGCTGACGTCACCGGCCGAGGTGACCGCTACGTGCACCGTCACGGTGGGCGCCTTGAGTATCCCGGTCAGACCGAGCAACCCGTAGTGGTGCGGCGGATTGCCGACGGTGTCGTCGATGGTGACGGTGAACTGATCGATGACAGCGGAACCGGCCGGTGCGTTGGGGACGTAGGTGAAGTGGCCTTGGTCGTCGACGACGACGGTGCCGTGCGTGGGGGCGCCGGTCACGGAATAGGTCAGCGCGTCACCTTCGTAGTCCACGGCGTTGAAGTCGCCGACCACCGCGCCGTCGACGTTCAGCTCGGTGGACGCGGTGGGGTCGGCGGCTGGACGCTGGTTGTTCCACTTGTACTGCGACTGGCGCACCAGCCACATCGCCTCCAGGACGCGCGGGACCGGCAAGCCCGGCCCGGGCAGGTTCGTCGCGAATCGGCCCAGGCCGATCCAGGTCATGACGTCGGCGACGATGCTCTTGTAGGTCACCGGAGCCGGTTCGGCCGCGGCAGGGGAGCTCAGCGCTGCCGTGACGGCCGATTCCGAGGCGGCACGGGGCGGCGTCTGGTGGGCTTCAGCGAAGGTATCGGCGACGGATACCGCCGCAGTGCGGGGTGCCGGTCGAATGATCTCGGTCTCGGTATCCCGGAGGCGTGCCGCCCGCCGCTCGTTCACGTCGGTTGCCGCAACGGCTGGTTGCCGGGGTTGCGCAGTTGGCCGGCCTGCCGTGTCAGCGTCATCGCGGGAACCGGTCGTGGCCGGGACCGCAGGTTCGTCCGGAGTCGCTGTTCCGACCTGGTCATCCTTCGCGGGCTGGTGCTCGGAATCGCCGTCATCGGCGCCGGACGTCGGGGTTTCAGGGGATTCCTCGGCCGCTGCGGAATGCGGGCCCTGCCCGGGGCGATTCGTGGGGTGTCCAGCGGCCGGCTCCTCGTCGGCATCGGAGTCTGCAACTGGCGCCGCCTCGTCCTCGGTGTCGGAATCGTCGACCGCCGACTGGCGCGACCGGGCACCGGATACGGGCCCGGTTCTGCCGGGTGAGGAGGGCCCCGCGGCCTCAGCGTCGCTGTCTGCAGATCTGCGTGGTCGCTCCGTCGCGGTATTACTGGTGGATGGCCGAGAAACAGCGCCCCTGCGCGCATCGGAATCATCGCCCGGCGAGGCGCTCGCAATCCCCGAGCCGCCGATCATCGCCATCGCGACACCCGCAGCCGCCGCAGCAGCAGCTGCCGGCAACCAACGTGGGGCTTCAGACGAAGGCGACATGGCCGTGCTTACCGGTGTGCGTCCGGGGGTTTCGGCGTTCATCTGGCTTTTCTTCCTTTGTTGCGGCGGGCACATCTTGCGGCGCTTGGCTCAACGGAAAGTATTAGACATGCATGCGTGTCCAAAGGCAAGGCCTGCGATCGGGATCGTGTACGCCGCGCAGGGTGCTGGTTCGCCGAACGGGGATATCGATGGCCGGATCTGAATCCGCGGCGCAGCCGCTACCGCGCGGTCGGCACAAGCTCAGCAAACAGGCGGTTCTCGAATCGCAACGTGAGCGCCTGCTGATCGCCATGGAGGAACTGGTGAACGAGAACGGCTACGTGGCGACGAGCGTGCCCAAGGTGGTTCGCCGGGCACGGGTCACCGACCGCACGTTCTATGCGCTGTTCGAGGACAAAGCGGAGTGCTTCATCGCCACCTGCGAACGACACGGTGACCAGCTGCGGGACCTACTGGCTGCCTACGTGCGCGAGATCGAAACGGCCGAGGACCCCATCGCCGCGTTCGATGCCGGCCTGCACATGTACCTGCAGTGGTGGATGGATCGACCGGGCGGCGCGCGCGCATTCTTCGTCGACATCCTCGTCGTGGGCGACCGAGCCTTCGCGTCGCGGGATCGGCGCGCGAGCATGTTCGCCGACGCTCTGCGCAGAATCGCGGTGGTCCTCCGAAGCCGACTGGGCGTCCGGGGCGAGCCCTGCGAGGTGGATGCGGTGGCGGCGGCAACGTTGGCCAGCGAACTCGTCGCCCGCAAGGTGCGGGCCGGGCAAATGGCCGAACTACCCCAACTACATTCCGACCTGCGCCGTGTACTCCTCCTGTTGCTGATGGCCGAGGAGCCGCGGACCGAGAGCTGAAGATTCGAACTACCGCGCACTGTTCGGCGGCAGCAGGCGGCTCCAGACGTCAGCGGTCTCGGCGAGCGATCCACCACGCGACCGCGGCGAGCAGCACCAGCACTGCCGCGGCGACGATCCAGGCGGTCACGCCGCCGAAGCCCGCGCCGACCCCGGCCACCCCGCCGGGTTCCGCCAGCACGATCATGTGCCCCGCCGCAGCAGCACCGCCGACTCGAACGGCAGCCGGGCGAACACCGGTCGCATCACCCCGGTGACGTGGGCCGACGCCTCGTTGCGGGCCATCACCTGCGGCTCGGTGACCCGAAAGGTTCTGCCGTAGCGGCGCATGGTGCCGCCACCGGCCGAGGTGACGTTCTTCAGCCAGTCGCGGTCGGGACCGTAGGTGAGCAGCACCGCCACCCCGTCGCGGGTGCTGAACACCGTCAACGGTGTCCGGTAGTGCTTGCCCGACCGGCGTCCGACGTGCTCGAGGATTCCCATCGTGGGCGCCCAGCCGGCCCACATTCGTTGGATCGGGTTGGTGACGTGGCGGTTGAACCGGGCCAGCCATTGCGGGAGTTGCATGAGGTCCATCACACTCTTAGTCCATGGCGTATCTCAAGCCTCCCTGGTTCGTGGCCACCGTGTTCAACAAGTTCGCGATGGCCACCGGGGTGGGCAACAGCGAGACCCTGACCGTCACGAAGCGGGCCAGCGGACAACCGCAGCAGATCCCGGTGGTGGTCCCAGAGGTCGACGGCGTCAAATACCTGGTGTCCACCCGCGGTGAATCCCAGTGGGTCAAGAACGTCCGTGCCGACCCGCACGTCACGGTGGGCTCGGTGAAGTACCTGGCAGCCGAGGTGCCGGTGGAGAAGAGAGGACCTGTCCTGGCCGCGTACAAGCCCAAGGCCGGCAGGGTGGTCGAGGGCTACTGGCGCAAGCTGCCCGAAGACGCCGATCACCCGGTCTTCGCTCTGACGCCCCTCGACTGAAACCACTACACCCTGTAGTTGACCCAGGGCGCCCGGCTGGGACACTGGTGCCATGAGCAGTACCGACCTGTCCGCGAAGCTGTTCGCCGACGCGTGTTCCGTGATACCCGGTGGGGTGAACTCCCCGGTGCGGGCGTTCTCCTCGGTAGGTGGCACGCCGCGGTTCATCACCTCCGCCGCGGGCTGCTGGCTGACCGACGCCGACGGCAACCGCTACGTCGACCTGGTGTGCTCGTGGGGGCCGATGATCCTCGGCCACGCCCACCCCGCCGTGGTCGAGGCGGTACAGCGGGTGGCCGCCGACGGGTTGTCGTTCGGCGCCCCGACCCCGTCGGAGTCCGAGCTGGCCCGCGAGATCATCGGCCGGGTGGCCCCCGTGGAGATGCTGCGGCTGGTGAACTCGGGCACCGAGGCCACCATGAGCGCCATCCGGCTGGCCCGCGGCTACACCGGTCGCGCGAAGATCGTCAAGTTCTCCGGCTGCTACCACGGCCACAGTGACGCGTTGCTCGCCGACGCCGGATCCGGGGTCGCGACGCTGGGGCTGCCGTCGTCGCCGGGAGTGACGGGTGCCGCTGCGG
>NZ_JBAUJB010000403.1:0-2652 GCF_049683355.1 Mycobacterium sp. | reverse complement strand
CCCGGCTTGCCGTCGAGGATGAACGACACCAGCGTGCGCGACACCCCGGCACGCTCGGCGACCTGGGCCATCGTCGGACGACGCCGGCGGGGTGTGTTCACGATGGCAGAACCTTCCGGGAGTGACGGTTGACACATTCGCGGGAACGGGTTCATAGTAGACCTCACGCGCGTGACTAACGCGCGTTAGTCAGAGAAACGAGGTCCGGTGGTGTCCGTGCAAGAGGCTGCCGTCCCGGTCTTCGTGCGGCGGCTCGTCCCTGAGACCAAGGGCACCTCCCTCGAACAGCTCGAAGAACGCCTGGAAGCCGACGGCACCTCTCCACTGAATGAAAGGTCCTCTGTATGAGTACGATTCGTGTTGGATCCGCCCCCGACTCCTGGGGCGTGTGGTTCCCCGACGACCCGCAGCAGACGCCATACACTCGCTTCCTCGACGAGGTCTCGGCATCGGGGTACGAATGGATCGAGCTCGGCCCGTACGGCTACCTTCCGACCGACCCCGACAAGCTCTCCGACGAGCTGGCCCCGCGCGGACTGAAGCTGTCGGCAGGCACGGTGTTCGAGCATCTGCACCAGGACGATTCCTGGTCGGCGGTGTGGAACCAGATCGAGGACGTCGCGAAGCTCACCGCCGCAGTCGGGGGAAAGCACGTCGTCGTCATCCCCGAGATGTGGCGCGACCCCGCCACCGGTGAGGTGCTAGAGGACCGCAACCTCACCACGGAGCAGTGGCTCAAGAAGACCGGCGGGATGAACGACCTCGGCAAGGCGATGTTCGAAAGTTACGGTGTGCACGCGCAGTATCATCCGCACGCAGACTCGCACGTGGACACCGAGGACAACGTCTACCGCTTCCTCGACGGCACCGACAGCCGCTATGTCAACCTGTGCCTGGACACCGGCCACATCTCGTACTGCGGCGGTGACAACATCGCGATCATC
Organism: Mycobacterium sp.; assembly: GCF_049683355.1. Lineage (GTDB taxonomy): Bacteria > Actinomycetota > Actinomycetes > Mycobacteriales > Mycobacteriaceae > Mycobacterium. The sequence continues at coordinate 1,708 of NZ_JBAUJB010000403.1, read as the reverse complement.
CGACGCGCTCCCGAGCGCATCGGCTATCTGCACCTCAAGCAGGTCGATCCGGAGGTCCGCGCGAAGGTCGAGGCCGAGGACCTGCCGTTCGGCGAAGCCGTCAAGCTGGGCGCGATGATCGAACCGACCCTGGGGGTTCCGGAGATGCCGCCGCTGCTGGCCGAGATCGACAAGCTCGGCATCGACGTGTTCGCGATCGTGGAGCAGGACATGTACCCCTGCGAGGTCGACGCGCCGCTGCCGATCGCCCAGCGCACCCGCAAGTACCTGGGGTCCTGCGGCGTCCCGTCCATCCGCTTCAACTGATTTTCAAGGAGTAGAGAGCATGACCGAGCTGCGTGTGGCAGTACTGGGTGTCGGGCTGATAGGTGCCCAGCACGTCGACCGGATCGAGCGCAAGATCAAGGGCGCCCGGGTCGCGGTCGTCAACGACTACGTCACGGAGAGGGCCGAGCAGGTGGCGGCGGGCATCGTGGGCTGCCGGGCGGTGTCGGATCCGCTGGACGCGATCGCCGATCCCGACGTGGATGCGGTGGTGCTGGCGACCCCCGGCCCCACCCATGAGAAGCAGTTGCTTGCCTGCCTGGAACACGGCAAACCGGTGATGTGCGAGAAGCCGCTGACCACCGACGTGGCGACCGCTCTCGAGGTGGTCAAGCGGGAAGCGGAGCTGGGCCGCAAGCTGATTCAGGTCGGCTTCATGCGCAGGTTCGACGACGAGTACGCCGCCTTGCGCGTGATGATCGCGGCCGGTGAGCTCGGCGAGCCGCTGGTGATGCACTGCGCGCATCGAAACCCCGCGGTCCCGCACGGGTTCAACAGCGAGATGGTGGTGCGTGATTCGCTGGTGCACGAGATCGACGTCGCCCGCTTCATGTTCGGTGAGGAGATCACCTCCATCCAGATCGTCAAGCCGGCAGCGAACCCCGCGGCGCCCGGCGGGCTCGCCGACCCCCAGATCGCGATCCTGCGCACCTCCTCCGGCAAGCACGTCGACGTCGAACTGTTTGTCACCACCGGCATCGCGTACGAGGTGCGGACCGAGGTGGTCGGTGAAAAGGGCAGCGCGATGATCGGTTTGGACGTCAACTTGGTCCGCAAGTCTGCTCCGGGAGCCTGGGGTGGCGTCATCACCCCGAGCTTCAAGGAACGATTCGGTCGCGCATTCGACACCGAGATCCAGCGCTGGGTGGACGCGGTGCGCCGCGGACCCGAAACCGGCGTATACGTCGACGGGCCGGGCGCATGGGACGGCTACGCCGCCGCCGCGGTCTGTGAAGCCGGCGTCGACTCGTTGAACAGCGGGCTGCCCGTGACGGTCGCCCTTGCCGACCGCGACTCCATCAAGGGGGCATGACATGAAGATCGCTTTGGATCCGACGCCGTTTCATCATGATCACTCGTTGTTGGAATTCCCGCGTGTGGTCGCGGATCTGGGTTTTGAGTATCTGCAGTTGACGCCGCACCGGGACTTCATTCCGTTTTTCAATCATCCGCGCGCGGATGACGGCCTGGTGGCCAAGTTCCGCAAGGCGTGTGCCGATGCCGGGGTCGGGATCGCGTCGGTGTTGCCGGTGTTGCGGTGGTCGGGCCCCGACGAGGACGCCCGCGAGGCCGCGGTGCGCAACTGGAAGCGGGTTGTCCAGATCACGGTGGATCTCGGGGTGAACGTGATCAACACCGAGTTCTCCGGGCGTCCCGAGCGTGC
>NZ_JBAUJB010000402.1:0-19517 GCF_049683355.1 Mycobacterium sp. | reverse complement strand
CGCCACGACGGGCCGAGGCGCTCGCTGCGGTAGCCGCGCGGCTCCTCGGCTGCCGGAACCGCGGGCCGGCGGCGGGACTGCGCGGCGATGGAGATCGCGATGATGGTCATCGAGACGCCCAGCATGGTGAGGACGGCGATGACGCTGCCGGGCCCATCGGCTTCGGGTTCGGCCTCGCGCGACTCGACGGCGCCCTCGGTTCCTGGCAGGTAGCCGCGTAGCGCGAAGATGGCGAGCAGCACCAGCACGATCGCGGCACCTGCGCGCGCTACCGCCTTGTCGTCACCGGGCATCGGCCCACCCTCAGGTGAATGCCGACGGCCGGGCCGGCCATCGGCCTGCCCTCATCGTGGCACGGTGCGCGCACCGCCCGCCGGGAAAGCGGACGAGCTATCCGCTCAGAACATCTGCCAATCAGACGCACCGTCGGGCTGGGTGTACATCCCGCCGTCGGTGTTCTTGATGACGACCGCGTCGCCGCTGCCGAAGTTCTGCTTGAACCACGCCGCATCCTCTGCGCTGAGGTTGATGCAGCCGTGGCTGACGTTGCTGGAGCCCTGCGAACCCTCCGACCACGGCGCGCCGTGCACGAAGATGCCGCTGTTGTCGATCCGGACCGCATCCTTGACCTTGAGCTTGTAGCCCTCACCGGACGGGTCGTCGACCGGCACCCCGTACGTCGAGGAGTCCATGACGATGTCGTCGAACTTCTCCAGCACGTAGTAGGTGCCGTTCTTGGTCTCGTAGCCGGACTTGCCCAGGGAGACGGGGAAAGTCTTCACCAGCTCACCGTCCCGCATGACTTCCATCTGCTTGGTGTTGTCGTCGATCGTCGCGACCAACTGCTCGGGGACGGTGAAGCTCGACTTGGTGCCGGCGGCGTCGATGTTGACGACCGTGCCCGCCGGCCAGAAGTCCTGCGGACGCCAGCGCACCTGGGTGTCGCTGGTCCAGTAGAACCTGCCGGGCACCGCCGGGGTGGACGAGATGTGAATCGCGTCCTCGGCCATCTGCCGGTTGGCGATGGGGCGCTGGAAATTGATGTAGATCGGCTTGGCCGCGCCCACGATGGACCCGTTGACCGGGTTGAACGACGGCGGCACGAAGGGTGGTTCCCCGACGAACGGTGTCGGATTCTGCCCGGCCGGGGTGCCCTCGGGAATGGTCATCGGCTGCGCCGACTGCGGCGCCAGCGGGGCGAACAGGTTCGGCGCCGGTGGCGGGAAGACGAACGGGTTCGCCGGCGGCGGCACGAGCGGATCGACCGGCGGCGCCGGTGGCGGCGCGGGCTGGGCCAGCGCCGACGGGGCGCTCAGGGTCAGTGCCGCGAGGACCATCGCCGCCGTCATGGTGGCGATCAAACCGCGTCTTTTCTGCTGCCGCATGCGTGTACCTCCAGTTCTGCGACTCACTCCAGTGTGGCACAACGCGATGATCGGCCACGCCTGCGAGCGCGTTTTCCTCGCACCGCCAGGGGTGCTGATCTGCACTGATGTTCGGTTGCGGGCGCCGGAACGTTACTCGGGCGCCGTACCCTCGGTCCCATGATCGTGGCGTTCAGCATCAGTCCCTCCGGCGGCGACGAGACCGGCGGCGTCGGCGACGCGGTCGCCGAGGCGGTCCGGGTGGTGCGCGCCTCGGGCCTGCCGAACGAGACCAACGCGATGTTCACCAACATCGAGGGCGACTGGGACGAGGTGATGGCGGTGGTCAAGCAGGCGGTGGATGCCGTCGCCGGGGCCGCACCCCGAGTCAGCCTGGTGCTCAAGGCCGACATCCGGCCCGGGCACACCGGTCAGCTCACTGCGAAGGTGGCGCGCATCGAGGACGCGCTCGAGTAGCTCAAGATCGGACCAGCCGAGCGATGGCAGCGGAGGCCTCGGCCAGCTTCGTGTCCGCCTCGGAGCCTCCCGCGGCGACGGCGTGGGTGACGCAGTGACCGAGATGCTCGTCCAGCAGCCCGAGCGCGACCGACTGCAGTGCGCTGTTCACAGCGCTGATCTGGGTGAGGACGTCGATGCAGTACTTGTCCTCGTCGATCATCTTGGCGATCCCGCGGACCTGCCCCTCGATGCGACGCAGTCGCTTGGCGTAGTTCTCTTTCTGCGCCGAGTAGCCGTGCAGGTTCGCGTCGCCGGTGTCGGCCGCTGCGTCGGCTCTTCCCGCGTGTGGGTTCTCACTCACGGCCTGCTGCCCTCCAGCATCTGTTTCATCTGCACGATCTCGGCCTCCTGCGTCGCCACCATCGTCTCGGCCATGGCGATGGCGTCGACGTTCTTGCCGTGGGCGACCTCGGCCTTGGCCATCTCAACCGCGCCCTGGTGGTGGCTGATCATCGATTCCAGCCACAGTCTGTCGAACTCGGTGCCGCGCAGCGACTCCAACTCCGCCATAGTCGCGTCGTCGACCATGCCCTGCATGGTTTGGCCGTGCCCGGCATGGTCTTCCCCGCCGCCGGGGTCGGTGGCGGCCTCGGGGTTCTCGTTCCACTGCACCAGGAACACGTTCATGATGTTGATCTCGGGCTGCTGCACCGCAGCGATCTGGCTTGCCAGCGCAGCCAACTCGGGGTTCTCGGTGCGGTCGGGCACCAGCTTCGACAAGTCGATGGCCTGTTTGTGGTGGGCAACCATGTTGGTGGCGAACGAGACGTCGTCGGCGTTGTAACCCGCGGGTTCGCCGGCGATCACCGGCGTCTCGGGGATCTGGGACCCGGCACCGTCGGCGGCGGGATCGGCCGGGCCGCCGCATGCAGCCAGGAAGGCGGCCGCGAGCGCCGCGGCGAACATGGCGGCCGTGCGTCTGGAGATCGAACTCATGCGCCCAGCGTACTTGTACCCCGAGGGGGTATGGATATGGGTTTGGCCGGGGGAAACACCCGGAGGCATACTTGGCCCCATGCCCTCAGGTCCCGACAGTGAAGCCGCCCGTCGGGCGGAACCCGATGCTCTTCGCGCAAGCGGCTCATCGGCGCCCGACATCAAACCTCGCAGCCGCGACGTCACCGACGGCCTCGAGAGAACAGCCGCCCGCGGCATGCTCCGAGCGGTCGGCATGACCGACGACGACTGGGTCAAACCGCAGATCGGCGTCGGCTCGTCGTGGAACGAGATCACGCCGTGCAACATGTCGCTGCAGCGGCTGGCCCAGGCGGTCAAGGGCGGCGTGCATTCCGGCGGCGGCTATCCGCTGGAGTTCGGCACCATCTCGGTGTCCGACGGAATCTCGATGGGCCATGAGGGGATGCACTTCTCTCTCGTCTCGCGTGAGGTGATCGCCGACAGCGTCGAAACGGTGGTGCAGGCCGAACGCCTCGACGGCACCGTGCTGCTGGCCGGATGTGACAAGTCGATCCCGGGCATGCTGATGGCCGCCGCCCGCCTCGATCTGGCCTCGGTGTTCTTCTACAACGGTTCGATCATGCCGGGTGTCGCGAAACTGACCGACGGCAGCGAGAAGGAAGTCACCATCATCGACGCCTTCGAGGCTGTCGGGGCGTGTTCGCGCGGGTTGATGTCGCGCGAGGACGTCGACATCATCGAGCGTGCCATCTGCCCGGGTGAGGGTGCCTGCGGCGGCATGTACACCGCCAACACCATGGCATCGGCGGCCGAGGCGCTGGGCATGTCGTTGCCGGGCAGCGCGTCGCCTTTGGCCATCGACAAGCGGCGCGAAGAATACGCACGCCGCTCCGGTGAGGCCGTGGTCGAGATGCTGCGCCGGGGTATCACCGCCCGCCACATCCTGACCAAGGAGGCGTTCGAGAACGCCATCGCGGTCGTCATGGCGTTCGGCGGTTCCACGAACGCCGTGCTGCATCTGCTGGCGATCGCCTGGGAGGCGAACGTCAAGCTGTCGCTGGAGGACTTCACGCGCGTCGGGCAGAAGGTGCCGCACCTGGCCGACGTGAAACCGTTCGGGGCGTACGTGATGAAGCATGTCGACGAGATCGGCGGCGTGCCGGTGGTGATGAAGGCGCTGCTGGATGCCGGCCTGCTGCACGGGGATTGCCTGACGGTGACGGGCCAGACGATGGCCGAGAACCTGGCCCACATCGAGCCGCCGGACCCCGACGGCAAGGTGCTGCGTGCGATGAACAACCCGATCCACCCCACCGGCGGCATCACGGTCCTGCACGGCTCGCTGGCACCCGAGGGCGCGGTGGTGAAGTCCGCAGGTTTCGACTCGGATGTGTTCGAGGGCACCGCAAGGGTTTTCGAGCGTGAGCGGGCGGCGCTGGACGCCCTGGAGGACGGCACCATCACGCACGGCGACGTGGTCGTCATCCGCTACGAGGGCCCCAAGGGCGGGCCGGGGATGCGGGAGATGCTCGCCATCACCGGTGCGATCAAGGGCGCAGGGCTGGGCAAGGACGTGCTGCTGATGACCGACGGCCGGTTCTCCGGCGGCACGACCGGGCTGTGTGTCGGTCACATCGCTCCCGAAGCCGTGGACGGCGGTCCGATCGCCTTCCTGCGGGACGGCGACCGGATCCGGCTCGATGTCGGCAAGGGCACGTTGGACGTGCTCGTCGACATCGACGAATTCGACGCGCGCAAAGCGGGTTTCGAGCCGTTGCCCCCGGTGTACAAGACCGGCGTTCTGGCGAAGTACACGAAGTTGGTCGGCTCGGCGGCGACGGGTGCTGTCTGCAGCTAGCTAGGGGCAGCTAGGGGTGACACCGGTCCGACCATTACGCCCGTGCTGCGGCCCGGACCATGAGAGCATCGCGTATTGAAGATGGCCCATCCGGTGGAGGATCTATGACTCGTCGTATCGTTGCCGCGGCGTCGGCGGCGCCGGTCGTTCTCGGTACGTTCGCGTCCGCTCCGTCGGCGGCGGCGGCAGACGGCGATCAGACCGTCCGTGTCCAGGACGGCCAGATCCGGTGTCTGCTCAGTGCCGACCACGACGAACACCGCCGCCCCATCGCCCTCTGCGGAAGGGCAGACGGAGGCCCGTTCGCCGTGCCGCGCCCACCGCTCGATCTCGCGGCGGTGCTGGACACCGGAGAGTTCTTCTTCGTGGCAGGGGCGATCCCTGCTCCTCCGTCCGAAGATGTCGTGCTGGGCGCCGGGCAGACCTACCACTCGAATGGCTGGACGGTCACCACACAGGATCTCCGGACGCTGACCACCTATGACATCGGCGGTCACGGAATGCGTGTCAACCCCATACAGGCGGCTGCCATTTGGGGAGTGACGCCGCCAGGCGACACCTAGACTAGGGCACGAAGGACGTCGATGCGGAACCGACTCAGGATCACCACCGGTGGCATCACCATTTGCGCAGCCGCCCTGCTCGCCGCGCTGACGTTCACTCAGGTGCCGGCGGCCCACGCGTGGGGCGAGTATCCCGTGGCAAGCCCCGGGGCCTACCTGGTCAGCACCAGCCTCGCCGGCAACGGACAGCCGTACCAATGCACGGCGGGATTCACCGTCCGTACCGCCGGCGGCGCACCGGGAATGCTCACCGCCGGACACTGCGACCGCGACCCGGTCAACGACACCGTGCTGCAGCGGACGCCGTCGGGCGATCGGGTGATCGGGCACTACGTGCGGTGGGAGGTGATCCCCGGCGTGCGTGACATCGGTCTGGTGGATCTGGCGGGCAGCTCCGTGCCGCTGGCGAGCCAGGTGGATGCGATGCGCGTCTCGAGTGTGATGAGCGCCGAGGACATCCGTCGAGAGCAGCCGCAGCTATGCAAGTCGGGTGCGCGCACCGGCGTGTCATGCGGCCCGGTCACCGCGGTCACCGACACCCAGGTGTCCTTCCGCGCCTGGGATGATCTCGGCGACTCCGGCGCACCGGTGTACGCCCGCCAGGCCGACGGCACCGTCGCCGCGGTGGGGATCCTGTTCGCTCACAGCGACGACGTGTTCGGGCGCATCGTTCACGCCTCTCTGGTCGCGCCGGTGATGGCCCAATGGGGGCTTGCGAACTGGGATTGAGTGATCAGGCCGCGCTGCCGGCGATGCGTTCGATGCGCTGCAGGGCGATCGCCAGCACCGGGAGGTAGGCCGGGGCCCACACCGGTGCGCTCATCCACGCCCGGCACCCCCGGTCCGCAGGTTCGACGCCGTGCTGGGTGGCCGGCACCCCGGCGACGCGCCAGCCCCAGCTCCGCCCGGGATCAAGATCGGAGATGATGAAGGGCAGCGCGACCCCGACAGGCGTCCACAGCCAGCCCGTGGCACCCAGTTCGAAACCGGAACCGTCGAGTTGCGCACCGGCGACCGTCGGACCCCATCGCGGCCACGCATCCAGGTCGACGAGGATGCGCCACACCGCATCCGCGGACGCGTCGATCTTCCTGTCCACTGTCCACATCATCGCCGGGTACCCGGAGCGCGCTGACCCCACGCGACAGCCGTCACGTTGCGCCCGGCGCCTCGGGGCGGCTCATCAAACCCGGGATCGGGCCGTGTCTGCCGGAATCGTCGGGCAACCGGTCGAGCAGGCTTCGCGCCGCTGCGGCGACGCGGACACGATCGAAGGTGATGACGGTGTCGAAGCGGCGGTCGCTGTCGGCTGTGCCGGTACGCTGAGCAGGGTCACGCTCCCGGGCGATCAACCCCCACGGTGGTGTCGGGACCGAGCACCAGAATCGTCCACTCCAACGCGAGCGGATCGTCGGCGTTCAGGCCCACTCCCCTGAGCCCGGGGCCCAGGTCGGCGGGCATGTCCTGGCCGAAAACCACGACGAGCGGTGCCGTTTCGGCCGGGTCCGCGTAAATGGCGCGGGTGTGGCCGCGGAAGTTGCCGTACTCCTGCAGTGTCGCCAGGACGATCGGCGGGCTCTCCGCCGAGGCCGCGACGCGCTCGATATGGCGCGACAGTTGGATCAGTGTCCGTCGGCGAACCACACGACTCGGCAATTCGACCGTCGCACAGTCGAATGACGTGGCATCTGCGGGCTGGGGCGAGCGGGTACGCCACCCTTCCCAGGGGCCTGCGCCGCATTCGGCGGTCAGCTCGCCGGGGCGACCGAACCGATAGCCCTGGCCCAGGGTGGCGCCGTAGGCCAGTGCCTGCTCGAGGTGTTCTTCTGTCTCGATGCCCTCGGCGAGGATGGTCGCATCTGTCCGCTCGGCGTACGCGATGATCGCGGCCACGGTGCGGGTCTGCAGCCAATCCGGCTGTCGCTGAACCAACTCCAGATCCAGCTTCACGATATCGGGGTTGACGATGTCGAGCCAGCGAGTCGACGTGCGCGCCGACATCGTCGAGGGCGATCGCGATTCCACGGGTTCGCAGATCGGCGACCTTGCGCAGGAGCGCCCTGGGATTGGTGAGAAGCCCACGCTCGGTGAGCTCGAACACCAGGCGAAACGACCCTGCAGCCTGGGTCAGGGCGCTGTCGGCGAACAGCTCGGTGCCGGCGGTGCTGGGTTCGCAGTTGATGAACAGCAGCGTCCCTGGGCTGCAGCCACCGGCGAGCGCACCGGCCGCAGCCGACCGAATGCACTCCCGGTCGAGCAGGTCCAGTGTTTTGTTGCGCTCGGCGTGTGCAAACACGTCCGCGGCCGGTGGCCCGTCCAGAGACGGCCAGCGCGCCAACGCCTCACAGCCGACGGGTGTTTCGCTGGGCAGTGCGACGACGGGTTGAAACGCCGACACCACCCCGATACCAGCGGCCGCTTCGTCGAGGACGTCAGTCATGGGTTCCGCCGGACATCGGCCATCGGTCGTGCCGCCCGGGCTCGGGTGATCCCACTACCTGACCACCGCCACCGCGAAGCCGTCCCAGGCTTTGGCGCCGACCGTCTGGATGGCGGCGGTGTCCAGCCGCGGATGTGCGCCCATCATGTCGAGCATGTCGCGGATGGCCTGCGCCTGCCGGTCGGCGGGATCTGGATCCAGGACCCGGCCGTTGCGGGCGATGTTGTCGACCACGATGACGGTGCCCGGCCCGCCCAGCGTGATGGCCCACTGGACATAGGCGACGTTGTTCTCCTTGTCGGCGTCGATGAACACCAGATCGAACTTCTCGCCGCGCTGCGCCAGTTCCGGCAACGTGTCCAGGGCGGACCCGACGATCACCTCCACGCGGTCCGCCACCTCGGCGCGATCGAGGTTGCGCCGCGCCAGCTCGGCGTGGGCGGTCTCGTACTCGAGCGTGACGACGACACCGTCGGCGCCGACGGCGCGGGCCAGCGCGATGGTGCTGTAGCCGGCCAGGGTGCCGATCTCGAGCACCCTGCGGGCACCGGCGATGCTCACCAGCAGCGCCAGCAGCTTGGCATGCTGCGCGGAGACCTCGATGGGCGGCATGCCTGCGGCGTCCGCGGTGTCCCGGGCCGCCCGCAGGGCGTCGTCCTCGGTATTCAGCACGCGGGTGAACAGCTCGTCGAGCTGGACCCAGTCGGGCGTAGTCACAGCAGCGACGTTACCGCGACCCAGGTGCGCCGTGTTTCCCATCCTGAGAACCGGGGTATCTGCCCGCAGCAACCCCGGAAAGGTGACACCCATGAGCCTGACGAGTCGAGGACGTGCGGCCGCGCGCAAGACGATCCGCGTACAACGCCGTGTTGCGCTGATCCAGGCGCTGCTGTGGCCCGCGCTGATCGGCACGGCGCTGGTCGTCGGGGCGACGGTGGCGCTGAAGGTTCGCGCCAATCGGGTAGCTGACGCATCGGCGCCCTCAGAGCCGTACGTTCCGTCACCGGCCTCGAACCCTTCGAGTCCCTCCAACCCGTGAGTCCGCGCCGAGCGTACGGATTCTGACGCCGCAACTCGACAAACGCATCACATTGCGTACATTCGCGCACCGGTGACTGACTACCGCACGCCCTCCTTGGCGTAGACGACCCGCAGCACGTGGCCCACCTCGGGTCCCATCACCGTCGCGGCCAGCTCACCGAACGTCGCCACGAACTCAGGTCCGTGTGGCGGGTCTGATTCCGTGAGGTGGTGCGCGATCTCGTGCAGCACCACCAGTTCCCGCAAGGCCCAGGCTGCCCGACCCTCCGGCACCGCGACCGTCGCTCGGTCACCCACCCGTTCATAGTGTGCTGCGGTGGCACCGCGGCGTGGCCGTACCCGCAGCGGCGCGGCGGCAGGCCATCGCTCGAGCACCGCGGGATGGGACAGCACCTCGTCGACGTAGCGCTGCACGGCTTCGGCCGACCCGAACCGCGCCTCCGGTGGCAGCGTCAGCCGGGTGCCGAAGAACTCCACCACCGGGTCACCGTGCTCTGCACTGCGGTCGAACAGCATGCGGACGAATTCCTCTGCGGCGTAAACCTTTGCGCGCTGGGAGTCGCGGATCACTTCTCCAGCGCCGAGCGAGCGCCCGCAAACTCGGTGTCACCCCCCAGCCTGGCGCGGCGGCCGGCCCGGTCACCTGCCCGCCGGGCCGCCGACGAATAGCCCGCTGTCGCGCTCGTCGCCCGCCATGTTCCGCGCGCCCGGGACGCCTGACGGTAGTAGTCCTTGAGCTCGAGATCCTTGTTTCGCAACGCGACCGCGGTCCCGGGAACACTGGCTGGCCCGTTGGTGGCTTCCTGCTGCGCCTGCTGACGCGCCTCCGAAAGTCGCTGGCCGACCCTGGCCCCGAAGGCGAGCTGGAAGTTGATCCGCGCGGTGATCGTCGGCGTCGGACGATGTGCTCCCGAGGAGATGTAATCCTTCGACGCCCGGACCATCTGCATGACCAAGCTGGTGTAGAGCGCATGGCTGGCGTCGATGTCCTCGGCGAAGCCGTAGGCGTAGACGAACGTCGAATTCGAGGCGATGTCGCACTTGACGTCGTTGGCCATCGCGATCACCACGAACAGTTGCACGTAGGTGCGCAGGCCGCGGGCACCCGGCTCACCGACGGTGATGGTGCGCTGCACCGGCGTCTGCGCCTTGGTGCGGTGATCCCCGTGTGACCGGGCCACGGCCAGGTCGATCGAGGCCGCGGTGGCCAGCCGTTGCGCCGCGGCCATGAAGGCATCGGCTTCGTGTTGGTTGTCGGTGCCCTCGGCCTGGCGCAACAGCGCCGCGATCCGGCCCAGCATCTTGTCGTCGGTACTCATGATCGCGAGGCTAAGGGACCAGTACGACTTTTCCGCGGGTGTGGCCGGCCTGCAGGTAGCGGTGCGCGTCGGCGGCCTCGCCGAGCGAAAACACCTTGTCCACCGCCACTTTGAGCCTGCCTTCGTCCGCGAGCCTGATCAGTTCCGGCCGGGCGGCGTCCCGGATCGCCTGGCCGCCGTCCGCGCCGGTCAGCGCCGCGATGCCCAGCTCGCCGGCCCGGCCGAATCCCGCGATCGTGGCGATCAGGTCGCGGTCGGCGACCACCTCGACCGAGGTGTCGAGCGCCTCGTCGGTGCCCACCAGGTCCAGCGCGGCGTCCACCGTTCCGATGGCGCGTACCCGGTCGGCCAGCCCCGGACCGTAGGCGACCGGGTGGGCGCCGTATCCGCGCAGCTTATCGTGCCCCGAGGGGCTTGCGGTCGCGATCACCCGGGCGCCCCGCGCCACGGCCAACTGCACCGCCATCAGGCCCACTCCGCCGCCGGCCGCGTGGATCAGCACGGTATCGCCTGTCCCCACATCCGTTTTCATCAACAGGTGCCAGGCGGTGGCACCCGCGAGGATCAGCCCGGCGGCCTTCTCGAAGCTCAACTCGGCGGGCTTGTGCCCGACATCGGCGGCAGCGACGACGAGCTGCTCGGAGTAGCCGCCGCGGACGTTGGTGGCGATCACCTCGTCGCCGACCGACAGCGCGCCGGTGTAGCCCTGCGCGTCGGCGCCGGCGGTCGCGACGACGCCTGCCACCTCCATACCCACCGGCATCGGGAGCGCAGCAGGGTCGTCCCCCATGGCGCCGCTGTACAGCTTGTAGTCGATCGGATTGGTACCCGCGGCGCAGACGTCGAGAAGTACCTGGCCCGGCCCTGGGACGGGAAGCTCGATGTCCTGTATCGCAAGGACTTCGGGCCCGCCGTAGGCGCGTGCCACCACTGTTCTGGTCATCGGGGCGAGTGTAACCCCGCCACTGTCGGACTACCCGTCGACAAAACTGTCCAATGCGGCCACCAGTTGCGGCGACAGCGGGTCCTGTTTGGCGTAGTTGGCGATGCTGTCGGTCGGGTCGTCGCGCAACACGTGGCTGACACCCTCGAGTTCGACGAACGTCAGCGCGGTGTGCCCAAGCGCCTCGACGAGCGGCTGGACGGCTTCGCAGCGGGCCTGGCTGTCGGCGTCCGAACAGGTGAGCAGCACCGGGGTGCCGTCGGGCACCGCGGCCGCCAGCGCCAGCGGGTCGATCCTGTCGGCCCCCACGACGGCCTTGACGTTGCCCGCGTTGACAATCGACCCCAGGCCGTCGGGCAGTGTGTCGGGAACCGTGCCCTCGGTGCGGATCTGCTCGACCGCAGCCTGCCACGCAGCCACCGTCTCGGGTGAGCCGTCTGCGGTCACCCGGTTGGTGATGATGTCGAGATACCGTCCCGGCATGGGCTGAAACAGGCCGAGGGAGTGCACCTTCGGCGCGTCCGGGGCGGTGTCGCCGGCAAGCGCCATGGCGTGGATCGTGCCCTCGCCCAACCCGTACACCGACAGCCGCGCCGGGTCGCTGGCCGGGCGCTCGGCAAGGAACCGCAGCGCTGACCGCGCACCGGCGGTGTAGACGGAACTGCCGACGTCCTGCGGGTTCTGCGCGAACGGGCCGAGCCCGGTCCGGCCGGTGCCCACCTTGTCGTACCGCAGGCTGGCGACGCCGCGTTCGGACAGTAACTCGGCGAGTTGGCGCATGTTCCCGATCGGGCCCGCGACCTGGTTGTCGCCGTTGCGGTCGGTGTTGCCGCTCTCGGAGATCAGCAGCGCCGCCGCGGCCGGCGGACCCTCGGAGAGGTGGCGGTAGGTGCCGTGCAAGGTGAGTCCGTCGGCCTCGAACGTCACCTCCTCGTCCTCCCACGTGGGCTGCCGCTCGGTGTCCGACGACGAACACCCCGCGATCAACACGGTCAGCGAAAGAAGCAGAGCAACAACATATTTCACAACTTCGTTCCGATCCAGGAGGTGACGTCGTCGAGCACCAGCGCCTGTTCGGGCTCGTTGAACACCTCGTGGTAGAGCTCCGGGTACACCTTCAGGTGCACATCGGTGGAGCCGACACACTCGACCAGGCGCCGGCTGCCCTGCACCGGGATCAACCTGTCCCGCTCCCCGTGCACCACCAACAGCGGCGCCGTGACGGCACCAGCCCGTTGCGGCATCGTCTCTCCGACGCCGATCAGAGCCCGGGCGATTCCGGCGGGCAGCTTGCCGTGGTACACCAGCGGGTCCGACTCGTAGGCGGCGACCACCTCAGGATCCCGGGAGACCGCGTCGGCTGGCAGCTCCTCGACCGGTACTCCGGGCGCGAGCCTGCCGAGGACCTTGGCGACCCGCACCATCACCGGGGACACCGACGCCTGCGCGTCGACGGCGGGACCGGACAGCACCATGGCGGTGTAGTCGCCGGGGTGCTCGGTGCCGTAGGTGAAGACGATGCCGCCCCCCATGCTGTGGCCCATCACGATGCGGGGCAGGTCGGGGTGGTCGGCGGCGGCGATGCCGACGAGGGTGTGGAAATCACCGGTGTACTCGGAGATGTCCCGCAGATAGACGCGCTTGCCGCCGGAGCGGCCGTGACCCCGGTGATCCAGCGCATAGGTGATCAGACCGGCCTCGGCGAACCGCGCCGCGACGTGGTCGTAGCGGCGGGCGTGCTCGGCGTAGCCGTGGGCGATGACGACCACGGCTCGGGCGGGCGGTTCGGGTGTCCATACGTCGTAGACGATGCGGACGCCGCCGATGCCGTCGAAACTGCGTTCGCTGTGGGTCACGGGCATTCACGGAGACTATCGGGCGGGGGCGGACGTCCTCGTCGGCGACCGTACCGTTGTCCGCCGTTCTTGTCGGAGCCGCTGCGTAAGCTGACTCTGTGACTGTCTTGGCTCTTGATGATGCCGGTGCCGAAGACGCGTTTCTCGCCGACGCGCAACGGTACCGGCGGGAGTTGCTCGCCCACTGTTACCGGATGACCGGATCCCTGCACGACGCCGAGGATCTGGTCCAGGAAACCTACCTACGGGCATGGAAGTCGTACAAAGGGTTCGAGGGCAAATCGTCTGTGCGGACGTGGCTGTACCGCATCGCCACCAACACCTGCTTGACGGCGCTCGACGGACGCAAGCGCCGGCCGCTGCCGACAGGGCTCGGGGCGCCCGCCTCCGATCCCACCGCCGACATCGCCGAGCGTCACGAGATCCCGTGGTTGGAGCCGCTGCCGGACAGCCCGCGGGAAGACCCCTCGGATCCGTCGGTGATCGCCGAATCCCGGGAGTCCGTCCGGTTGGCGTTCGTGGCGGCGCTGCAGCACCTGTCGCCGCGGCAGCGTGCGGTGCTGATCCTGCGTGAGGTTTTGCAGTGGAAGGCCGCCGAGGTCGGGCAGGCCATCGGCGTGTCCACCGCGGCGGTCAACAGCCTGTTGCAGCGGGCCCGGGCACAGCTCGACGAGGTGCATCCGAGCCGCGAGGATCAGCCCGCCCCGCCGGATTCGCCGGAGGCCTCGGACCTGCTCGCCAAGTTCATCTCCGCGTTCGAGACCTACGACATGGACAAACTGGCGGAGCTGTTCACCGCCGACGCCGTGTGGGAGATGCCGCCGTTCGAAGGTTGGTACCAGGGTCCACGCAACATCATCACGCTGTCGAGAACGCACTGCCCCGCCGAGAAGGCCGGTGACATGCGGTTCCGCGCCACCACCGCCAACGGTCAGCCGGCGGCGGCGCTGTACATGCTCAACACCGGCACCGGCCAGCACGAGGCGTTCCAGCTGCACGTGCTCGACGTCCGGCCTGCGGGTATCGCCCACGTGGTGGCCTTCAAGGAGGACGGGCTGTTCGAGAAGTTCGGGCTGCCGGCAACGCTGTAGCGCCCCGGCGGCTAGCGGATCCGGGCGAGCACCGTTTCGAGGACGGCTCCGAGGGCGCGCAGCTGAGCGTCGGACAGACCGTCGAACACGGCGCTGCGCACTAGTTCCACGTGCCCGGGGGCGGCGGCCTCCAGAGCGGACCGGCCCGCGTCGGTGACGGCCACCGTGGCACCCCGCCGGTCGTCGTCGTCGCCCTCACGATGCAACAGGCCACACCCACGCATCCGACGCAGCTGGTGCGAGACCCGGCTCTGTTCCCAGCCGATCAGATCGCCGAGTTCGTGGATCCGCATCGGACCGCGCTCCGACAACGCGACCAGTACGTCGTAATCGGACAGCGAGAGCTCACAATCCTGTTGCAGCTGGCGGTGCATGGCAGTCTGCAACCTGCTCGTCATCGCCAGGTAGTTGCGCCAGATGTGCTGTTGCTCGTCGCTGAGCCACTCCATCGGACCAGTCTACCCGGAATACATGATGTGTCATACATGTTGTCGGCTGCAGGCCCGCCACCTAGGCTGACAAGGACTCCCGAGGAGTGAACGTGATGACCAGTGCTGGAAGCATCGTCGACATCCGACGCGCCGACGACCGCGCAAAAACCGAGATCGCCTGGCTCGACTCCAAGCACTCGTTCTCGTTCGGCAGCCACTACGAACCCGAGAACACCCATCACGGACTGCTTTTGGTCAACAACGACGACGTGGTGAAGCCAGGCACCGGTTTCGACACCCACCCCCACCGGGACATGGAGATCGTCACCTGGGTGATGCGCGGTTCGCTGGTCCACCAGGACTCCACCGGCCACTCGGGTGTCATCTACCCGGGGCTGGCCCAGCGCATGTCGGCGGGCAAGGGGATCCTGCACTCGGAGAAGAACGACTCCTGGACGCTGACCGGCGAGCAAGCCCACAGCGCCGTTGACTCTTCGGGCAAGCGCCTCATCGCCGAGCCGGTGCATTTCGTTCAGATGTGGGTGGTGCCCGACGAATCGGGGATCACCCCGGGATACCAGCAGCTCGAGATCGACGACGAACTGTTGACGGGCGGGCTGGTGCCGATCGCCTCGGGCATGCCCGAACACAGTGATGCCGCGGCGATCACGATCCACAACCGCTACGCAGCCCTGCACGGTGCCCGGCTGCAACCGGGGCAGAGCGTCGAACTGCCCGAGGCTCCGTACCTGCACCTGTTCGTGCCTCGTGGTGAGGTGACCCTCGAGGGTGCGGACCCGCTGCACGAGGGGGATGCGGTGCGGTTCACCGCCACGGGCGGTCAGCGCATCACCGCCACCGAGCCGTCCGAGATCCTGGTCTGGGAGATGCATGCGGGCCTGGCTGCGGCATAACCGAACTGGAGCGGCCCTGCTGGGGGTGGCCCTGCTCGCGGGGTGCACCGACGCACCGGCACCGCAGCCGACGTCGTCGTCCGCGGCACCCACCACGACCACGCCTGCCGCACCACCGGCAACCGGATTGGCCGCGGCGCCGGTCCAGGTCGCCGCCGACCGTGCCGAAGCGCCGTTCGACGAACCGCGCGAGGCCGTCGTCCCGCTGGGGTGGACGCTGTCGGTGTGGGCGCGCACCGCGAAACCCCGGCTGGCGGCGTGGACCCCCGACGGCGAACTGCTGGTATCGGTGCCCAGTGCGGGCAGGGTGCTGCGATTCACCCCGTCAGCAGATCAGGCGCCCGAGGAATCGGTACTGCTCGACGGCCTCGACCAGCCGCACGGCCTGGCCTTCGCCGGGTCGACTCTCTATGTGGCGCAAAGTGATCAGATCGACGCCTACGACTACGCCGACGGGGCGGCGGTCAACCCGCGGACCGTCGCGGGCGGTCTTCCCGACGGCCGCAGCCCCGAGCTGCGGGGCGCCTACGCCCACGCGCTGAAGAGCGTGGCGGTCGGTGACGACGGCGCCGTCTACTTCTCGATCGGTTCCACGGGCAACATCTCTGCCGAGGACCGCACCGCCGACCCGCCCCGGGCGACGATCATGCGCGTCCCGCCGGGCGGCGGCCCGGCCGCACCGTTCGCCACCGGCGTCCGCAACGGCACCGGGCTCGCGATCGCGCCGGACGGTGCAGTCTGGACCGCGGTCAACGGACGGGACAACGTCGCGTTCCCCGAACCCGGTCCGGACTACGGCCAGGTCATCCCCGAGTACGTCGACGACCATCCGCCCGAGCAGCTGGCGAAGTTGGCCCCCGGCCGCGAGCTGGGCTGGCCCTACTGCAATTCCGATGGCGGACCGGCCGATCTGCCCTTCATCCGGGACGTGCAGACCAATCCCGACGGGAACCAGCTGGATTGCGCGTCCCTGCCGCCGGTGGAACAGAGCTTCGGGGCACACTCGGCGCCGCTGGGCCTGAGCTTCGTCGACGGCGGGCTGCCCGAGCCGTACGCATCCGGCGCGCTCGTCGGCATCCACGGATCGTGGAACCGGCAGCCGCCGCGTCCGCCGGAGGTGTCGTTCTACCCCTGGCGCGACGGCGGGCTGGGCAACCAGCAGACCCTGGTCGGCGGTTTCCAGAACCAGGACGGATCCCGCTGGGGGCGGCCGGTCGCCGCGGTGGCCGGACCCGACGGAGCGGTTTACATCACCGACGACGACGCCGACGCCATCTACCGGCTCGCACCGCCCTGACCGCTGTTGGTCATCAGCTGGTTGAGCACGGTCGTCATCTTCTTCTCGGTGTCCCCGGCACGTTTCACGACGCCCGCTTCATCACCGGGTTCAGCAACTTGGCCGTGCCGTACATCTGCAGCTCGGCGTCGTAGGTGATCACCGAGCCGGCCCCGGCGGCCTCGACGGCAATGGCATCCACCGAGCTCGACGACTTGTTCTCGCCGACGAAGACCACCTTGCGGTCGGTGAGCTCCTCGAGTTTGTATGTCAGCTCCGCGGTGACACCGAGCATCTTCGACACGTTGTGCCAGTAGGAACCCTCGGCAACCGGTCCGGTGCCTACGCGTTCACAACTCTGGGTCCCGGGATCCCACTGCTCAGAGTTGCCGAAGTCCTTCAAATAGTCGATGACGACTCCCGGCGGCGGGCTGACGTTGAACTTTCGCGTCACAGAAGGCATGCCTACCGGTTACCCATTCGGCAGGTGCCGACCCGCGGTCAATTATGACGTTCGCGTGGTACCAGCAAACGACACAGCGACCCACCTGCGACCCGACCGTGATACCCCTGTGACGAAAGTTGACAGTGTGTCTACTGGGATTATTGTTGTTCTACCCGTTGTGGCTGCAACCCCTCTACCGATAGGAGCCGCTGGTGCCGACTCCTATCGGTAGAGGCTCCGCAAACTTGCGGCGCTTCCCTGCGGCCGCCAAGCGGGTCACCACGGTGCTGGTGTGCGCGGCGGTCGCAGCCGGTGCGAGTGCGCCTGTCGCGGCGGCCGCAGGCGCCCGGGAGTTGCTTGCCGGCGCGATCGCCAACACCCGCGGCTCCTACCTCGTCTACAACTTCGGCAGCGGCTTCCCCGCACCGATGCTCAACGCCGCGGGCAACTGGTACGAGATGAACAACGGCGGCCGGCTGATGATCATCAAGGCCGCCTCACAGCGGCTGGCCCCGCGGCTGCTCACCGATTCGCACACCGGCTACCAGGCACGCTGTGAGCGCGACCCCCGGGCGCGCACCGGCGAGGGTCTCTGGCAGGCGTCGGAGATCTACCCGCCGCTGCAGGCGTGGCAGGCGCTGGGGCAGCCGACGATCGCGATCAACGCCAACTTCTTCGACGTGCGCGGCCAGCAGGGTGGGTCGTGGAAGTCGACCGGGTGCAGTTCCCCGTTGGGCGCCTACGTCGACAACACCCGCGGGCTGGGGCGCACCAACACCGCGGTGACGGGCACGCTGGCGTATGCCGGCAAGCAGGGCCTGTCGAACGGGAACGAGACCTGGACCGCGCTGTCGACGATGATCATGCCGGTCGCCGGGGTGCCGTTCGTGGTGCCGCCGCGCAGCACCGATGACTACGACGCCGCCGCCCCCGTCATCGCCGACCTGCTCGACAAGGGCACCCGGTTCGTCGCGGTCGCCGGTCTCGGCCTGCTGGCGCCCGGAGACACCGGTCAGCTCAATGACCCCGGCCCGAGCGCGGCACGCACCGCGATCGCCTACGCCCGGGACCGCGACGAAATGTATGTCTTCCAGGGTGGCAACTACACCCCCGACCAGATCCAGGACTTGTTCCGCGGGGTGGGCAGCGACACCGCCGTGCTGCTCGACGGCGGCGGCTCGTCGGCGATCGTGTTGCGCCGGGACACCGGCGGCATGTGGGCCGGCGCCGGCGCGCCCCGCGGATCGTGCGACACGATGGCGGTGCTGTGCGATTCGCGCGAACGCGCCCAGCCCGCCTGGCTCGGCTTCAACTGACCCCACCCTTTCCGCCGGAACTCTCTCCGCCGAAATGGCGTTCCAGCCAATGTGACCTCGTGCAGATACGGACAACCAGACAGTGCGAGCATCGCCAGGTCTCTCTCCGGCATGTCCGCCCGGGGCAGCCGGGTCGATAATCACCACGCCGCGTGTCGCTTGCCAGGGTGATGGGACCACCTGGTTGCCAGTGGGATGGCACCACCGTGGCGCGTTATTGACGATGCTCGTCGGGGTGGTCTGGGTCAAGCTGACCGGGTCGGGTGCGTTGGCGGTAGGACGGTCCTTCGATGACGAGGGTGTGGGCGGTGGCGGTCAGTCGGTCGATCGCCGATTGGGCCAGCAGGGTGTCGGCGGTCATGGTCAGCCATTCGGCGGGTTCGCGGTTGCAGGTCACGATGGTGCTCTTGGCGCGGTGGCGTTCGACGACGATTTCGTAGAAGTCGCTGGTCTCGGTGGCGTCGAGGGGGCCGCAGCGCGAAGTCGTCGATGATGAGGACGTCGGTGACGGCCAGTCGGCGGATTTCGGCGTCGACGTATTGTCGAGGCGGGCGGCGCGCAGCCTGGTGAACAGCTTGTCGGCAAGGCCGAACAGGACGGCGTGTTTGCGGCGGATTGCTTTGTGTCCCAGGGCTGTTGCTAGGTGCGTCTTGCCGAGGACGACGGGTCCGAGGATGATTGCTGACTGGCCGGCGTCGAGGAATCTCAGTGAGGTGAGGTCGCCGAGTAGGGTGCGGTCATAGCGCAGGTCGTGTTGTGCGGTCCAGGTGTCCAAACGCATGCTCGGGTCGAGTCCGGCTTTGGTGGCTCGTAGTGCTGCTGAACGGGATTCGCGTCGGGACACTTCGTCGGCGAGCAGTGTTTCGAGGAATCCGATGTGGCTGAGTTTGTGGGCGCTTCCGGCTTTTCGGTGGGTTCGAACCGCGTGATGGGGTGATCCAGGGCATGATCCGGGCATGCGTGATACGAGTTGTACCAGCATCTATTGGGGCTGGTTGCGCCGTGGACGGTAAGGACGGTGGAGTTGTCCGTGCAGGACGGACGGGTCGATGTGTGGGTCGAGCATCCCGGACGTACCCGGTTCGCCTGCCCGGAGTGCGAGCGGGAGCTGTCGGTCTATGACCACTCCGAAGAGCGGGCCTGGCGGCACCTGGACAGCTGCGCGTTCCTGACCTATCTGCATTGCCACCCGCCGCGGGTGGACTGTCCCGAACACGGGGTGC
>NZ_JBAUJB010000401.1:0-19840 GCF_049683355.1 Mycobacterium sp. | reverse complement strand
GCCGCCGCTTCACCCTGCCCACTTGACAAAACGATCCCCATATCAGCAGTTTGGCGGGTATTTCTTCCTCAGTGACGGTCGCGGGCCAGTTCGCGCAGCATCGCGTTGTAAGCGTCGAGTTCGTCGTCGGCATAGTCGGAGTCGGCATGCCGGTCGGAGCGAACGGACGCCCGACGATCTTGGCGCGCCCACTGTGCGACCAGCGCGACCACCACCAGGATCACCGGAAGCTCGCTCGACCCCCAGGCGATCGCGCCGCCGAGATGTTGGTCGCTCTGAATGCTCGACAACCACGGAAGACCGACGAATCGGTAGAACTGCTCACCCATCGCGGTATCCATCGTCATCGTCGCGATGCCGAAGAACGCGTGAAAGGGCATGACGGCGAACAGAAGTCCGAGCCGACCAAGGAAAGGAAGCCTTCGAGGGCCGGGGTCGATGCCGATGATCCCCCAGAAGAACAGGTAGCCGACGAGCAGGAAGTGCACGCTCATCAGTTCGTGCCCCCAGTGGTAGCGGATCAACGTGTCGAAGATCGGGGTGAAGTAGACCGCGTACAACGAGGCCACGAACAGAACGAACGCCACGATCGGGTTGGAGAAGAAGGCGGTCACCTTGGAGTGCACCAGCCACAGCAGCCATTCCCGCGGGCCGGGGGGGCGACCCTCGGCGGCCGACGGCAATGTCCGCAACGCCAACGTCACCGGGCCGCCCAGTACCAGGAGCACCGGGACGAACATGTTCAACGTCATGTGCTCGGCCATGTGCACGCTGAACATCGCCGATCCGTAGGCCTTGACACCCGAACTGCTCGTGAACAACAGCATCAGACAGCCGGCGACCCAGGCCACCAGACGACCCGCAGGCCAGCGGTCGCCGCGTCGACGCAGTCGGACGTAGCCCAGCACGTACGCGCTGCCCAGCACGACGGCGCCGACCCCGATGAAGGTGTCGAAGCGCCATGTCGTCAGGATCGTCGTCACGCTGGGCGGATCGGGCAGGGCGTAGCCCAGGAAGATGTCCCACGTCGTGAACTCATGGCTGAGCAGCCGGGGGGCAGGCTGTGTCGCCATGGAGGCGACCAGCGCCACCACGGCGACCCCGGCAACTGCGCCCGCCGAGCGTCGCAACGTGCTGGGAGCGCTCCCGTTGCGCCGATGCGCGACGAGGGAGGCGACGTCACTCGCCCACACCGTCACGACCAGGCCTGCCGCGGTTGCCGCGGCACGTCCGTATCCCGTTCCGGTCAGCCCGCCGGGGCCGAGCAACGATGCCAGCAGCATCGCACCGTAGGCGAGAACGATGGCGCCACTAATGATCTCGCTGATCTGCACACGGAGGTTCAGAGACTCCTGGGGTGGCCAGAGCGCCGTCACGACCTTGAGACCGACCAGGGCGGCGAGTGCGACGGCGAACACGATGGCAGCGCTGGTGGCGTAATCGTGGTCAGGGCCCTGGCCGGCGTTCCCGCTGACGGGCGCGGCCACGACCCCCACCACGGCCGGCACCAGGAGCACCACGTGAGTGACCCACCGCACGGACAGTCGCGCCGCCGCGGTCACGATGAGCGCTACTACGGCCACCGCGATCCACGCCCGTGCCATCTCCGAGGCGAGGATGGCGTCACCGAGGCTTCCACTGCCGAATAGTCGCACCACCGGCGCACCCGCATCGCTGGCCGC
Source organism: Mycobacterium sp. (assembly GCF_049683355.1). Classification (GTDB taxonomy): domain Bacteria; phylum Actinomycetota; class Actinomycetes; order Mycobacteriales; family Mycobacteriaceae; genus Mycobacterium. Next base: position 18,158 of record NZ_JBAUJB010000401.1, on the reverse strand, counting down.
CTGGACTGCCACCATTGCGAGTGCGGTAAGCGCCCATAGCGCCGACGCCCGCTCGACCAGCAGGTGTGCGCGGAAGGCCCGTTCATCGATCACTCCCCGCGCGTCCGGGCGCGAAGTGATGAGGACGTACATCAGCCCACCGAAGGACAGGGCACCGGCCAGCGTGGCGGTGAAGTACCCCAGCGGCTCGGCCAACGCCGTGCCGCCGCCAGGGTAGGAGTCGCCCGTCGATGCGTAAACCCCTTCGCCGGTGGCGGTGACGTACCAGGCCAATCCCGCGACCGCGACCACGTAGCCGGCGACGAGCCAGGGAATTGGACGAATCGCCACTACTGCGACCTTTCACCGAAACGCATCAGATCCGTCAAGACTACGACCGTACGTCGTAGTGATCGGCGGACGCCGGAACTTTCGGCTGGCTGGGCACGACCATTGGACAACGAACCACGACGTCTCCCCATCCACCCGACGAAAGACGACCTTGCAGTGACTCACGCGCGGCACCGACCTCCCACTCGTCGGTGATGACACGATGATCGAAGATCTCCTTCCGCGTTGGATCGTCACGACGCTATTCGTGTTGAGCGCCGCTGAATGCGTCTACGCCATCACCACCGCCCGACGAGTGTGGGCACACGTCGCCAGCCAATCACTGCACGTGGTGATGGCCCTGGCGATGGTGGTAATGGCCTGGCCCTGGGGAATGGCACTGCCCACGACCGGTCCGATGCTCCTCTTCGCGGCGGCGGCGCTCTGGTTCGTCGCCCTGACCCTCGCCCATCAAGGGCACCGCGGGATCAACGCCTACCACGCGGCAATGATGCTGGCGATGGTGTGGATGTACGCCGTCATGAGCGGCAGTCTGCTGCCCGCACCGAGCGGCGGTGCGAGCCAGGCCGGGGGCCTTGGTGGGCATCATTCGATGCCCGGCATGCCCGGGATGGGGATGCCCGCGGCAAACAGCGCGGGGACTCCACCGTTCATCACCGGTGTCAACTGGCTGTGCACCGTGGGCTTCGCTTTCGCAGCGCTCTGGTGGCTCTACCGGTACTTCGTCGCACGCAAGGCCGAACCGTCGCAACCGTCGCATCGATTCCTCGGGACCATCGCCCAGGCGATGATGGCCGCAGGAATGGCCATCACGTTCGATGCGATGCTCTAGCGATCACGCGGCCGAGCCGTCGGTGGGCCACAGGTGCCCACGCCTTCGACCGCGGGAAGCGTTGTCCGGTAACACGATCTCTGCCTGGGGTTCCCCGACGTGCGCTTCAGGCCGTGGGCTGGTGGAGTGTCGCCACACCAGGATTGCCAGAACGGCACCGACGACGACCGGGAGGTGTGTCAGCACCCGCGCCGCGGTCACCGCTCCCGACATCGCATCGGCGACCACGTAGGCCGTCAGTACGCCCACGAATACGCTCAGCACACCGGCCAGTCCCGCAGCCGCGCTTGGCCAGACCGCCGCGCCGACCATGACGACGCCAAGGGTGATCGTCCATGCCGTGGACTCGTTCAACAAATGACCACCAGACCCCATGCCGTGATCGTGGCTCAACCCGACACTCAACCCCAGGGCCTGCACGGAGCCCACGGCGATCTGCACGACGCCGACGCCCAGCAACGCCCACCGCCGCCAGGACGACCGCAGACGCGACGGCACGCCGACCCGCGCGTGGGCGATCGGCGGCAGCGCTACCGGCCGCTGAGCCATCCGGCGAAGGCTCGCAGCCTGAACGGTCACCCCGTCGAGCCACGTTCGGCAGTCAGCACACTGAGCGAGATGCTCGTCCACCCGGGCAGCGGGCACCGGCTCACGCTCGCCGTCGATCCGCGCCGACAGCGCGTCCCGGGCCACCTCGCATTCCACCCTTCTATAGTCGCCGATGAATACCGGATTGTTCCCCGCACCCGCCGATCGAAGCCGCGTCGTCAGGGCTGCATTAGTCGTCTTTCGCGCCCCATTGGTTCCCGGCGCCATCCCCTTTGCGCAGGTGACGCCGGTTGTGAGACGGTGACGCTCGCCTGGCGGGTGCCCCAGGTGGCACGTCCCCACCACCCAAACTGCAACTGAAAGTCCTAGCCTGCGATGGCCAGCACCGACACCGAACGGCAGATCTCGACATCGACATCGGACACGTCCGGGTACCGCGCCTTCTTCCTCCGGTTGCACTTCTACGCCGGCCTGTTCGTCGGTCCGTTTCTCTTGGTCGCGGCACTCAGTGGTGGGTTGTATGCGGTGGCACCAAGCATCGAACAGTTCGTCTATCGCGATCATCTCCACGTCGACTCGAACGGCCCCGCCCTGCCGCTGTCCGATCAGGTACGCATCGCGCAACGGGTTCGTCCCGATCTCACCGTGACCGCCGTACGACCGGCGACCGAGCCTGGCGAGACCACCCGCGTCATGTTCAGCGATCCGACGCTCGGCCCTTCCGAACGCCTTGGCGTGTTCGTCGACCCGGTGAAGGGCGAATCCCTCGGGGAGTTGACCGTCTACGGCAGCAGCGGCGCCTTGCCCGTACGAACGTGGATCAGCAACCTGCACCGAAGCCTTCACCTCGGCGACCCCGGCCGCATCTACAGCGAACTCGCCGCGTCCTGGCTCTGGATCATCACCCTCGCCGGTGTCGCCCTGTAGGTCAGCCGATACCGCCGCACCAATATCCGTCGTCCCGCCGAGGCTCGCCTGCTGACCGTGGACCGAAGCGCACGGGGACGAGCCCTGACCCTCAATTGGCATGGGACGGTCGGCCTCTGGATCGCAACAGGCCTAGTGTTCCTGTCCGCGACCGGACTGACCTGGTCGACCTACGCGGGCGCGAACATCACATCCCTGCGCGCGGCAATGTCGTGGACCACGCCGACGGTCTCCACCACCGTCGAACCCGAGAGCGCGACCGCAGCGACGACTGAGGAGCCAGCCCAACCCGGGCACGACCACGGCGCGGCCGGCGAACCCGAACAGGCCACAACGACTTCCGCGCCGCGGGTCGAAGACCTAGACAACGTGGTGCAGACCGCGCAGGCGGCTGGCATCGGAGGCAAGGTCGAGGTGAGCATTCCCTCGCAACCCGGCACCGCGTTCACGGTGGCCCAGACCCGCCAGCCGTGGGTCATGTCGAACAACGCCGTCGCCGTCGACGGTGCGACAGGACGGATCACCGACGCGACGTGGTTCGCCGCCTGGCCGCTCGCAGCGAAACTGTCGGCCTGGGGCATTCAACTCCACATCGGCTCGCTCTTCGGGCTGGTCAATCAGCTCCTGCTCGTTGCACTCGCGGTCGAGCTCGTCACCGTCATCCTTCGCGGCTACCTGATGTGGTGGCGGCGCAGGCCCACTTCCAGGGGCGGTGCGGTCGGGCGTCCCCCTCGCCGCGGGGTGTTGACGCAGCTGCCACCCGGTGCCGCAGTCACCGTGGTGATCATCGCTGCTGCGATCGGATGGTTCATCCCCCTCCTTGGGATCAGTCTCGCGGCCTTTCTCGCCGTGGACGTCCTGCTCGGACTAGTCCATCGCCAGAAGGCCCACTGACCGAGAGAGCTGACGGCCCTGGTAGCGAAGACCTGATTTCTGGCACCGGGAACCACGACGCCCAGCGACACGACTAATGCCGTTGAACGTGCAATGTCTGCCAGCCCGCCGTCAGTGCGCCCAGCCCGAGGGGAATTCAATTGAGCTCGACTGCAACTTCGACGCGCAGCGGCGACGCGGCAGTGCTGCGCCGAATCTGGCGTCTGCACTTCTGGGTCGGTTTGTTCGCGGCGCCAGTACTGGTGGTCTTGGCGTGCACGGGGCTGGTGATCCTGTACAGCCAACCGCTGGACAGCTGGCTCAACGGCGACCTGCTAACGGTCACCCAAGGACCGGAAACGGTACCGCTCGACCAGCAGGTCACCGTCGCGAAGCAGCAGGTCGGCGCGGACTACACCCTCGACGCCGTCAACCCGCCCGACGCGCCCGGACACTCGACGCGGGTGGACTTCCTGCCCCCGGACGCTCCCGAGTATCCAGCGGGCGAGGGGAACGTCACCCAGGTCTTCGTCGACCCCTACACCGGGCAGTATCTGGGACAGCGCAGCGAGCTGTCCGGCCTGGTGGGATACGCCAACCAACTGCACCGGATGTTCGGCAACGACGGCCCGAAGGTACAGCTGCCGTCGCTGGGACACCTGATCAACCCCTCGGCTTATCCCGACGCCACCATTCCGGTCGGGGTTGGCAACCTCTGGATGGAGGTGACCGCCGGATGGATCCTGGTGCTGCTGGGCAGCGGCCTCTACCTGTGGTGGCCCAGGGCCATCCAAAGCGCTAAGCCCCTGCTGAAGATCCGGTGGCGCAAAGGCGGCCGGATCCGCTGGCGCGACCTGCACGCGCTGACCGGGGTCGTGCTCTCGGTCATCCTCATCTGCTACGTCCTCTCGGGGCTGACCTGGTCGCGTTACTGGGGCGAGAACTGGCGCGCGTTCTCGTCCACCGTCGCCCCCTCGACGTCGATCGACGCACCGTCGACGCCGGCGAAGATGGGCGATTACGACCGGCTGGGCCGACGCATCGCGTGGGCGGCCACCGACGACCCGATTTACGCCTCGCAGCCTGGCGGCCCGGTGTCGGCGCCGCTGTCGTTCACCGACATCGACCGCATCGCCAAGGACGAGCACATGGTGCCCGGGTACGCGATCATCCCGCCGTCGAATTCCACCGAGGGCGGCGAAACCACCTGGGGCAGTTACACAGTGGTCAACCGCTGGCCGCAGAAACTCTCCGAGCAACGGACGCTGTACCTCGATCAGTTCACCGGGGCGACCATCACCAATGCCACCGCCGCCCAGGACGGGGCACTGTCGCGGTTGACGAGTTTCGGCATCGCGATGCACATGGGCAACCAACTCGGTGTGTTGACCCGCATCTCCGCGACCCTCGCGTGCCTCGGCGTGCTGATTAGCGTGCTAACTGGATTCCTGATGTGGTGGAAACGCCGACCAGCAGGAGGCACCGGTCTGCCCAGCCCCGCCAACGCGGCCACCCGCGCCGCCACGCCCAAGGGGGCAGTGAAGGCAGTGTCAATTGCTGCAATCGTGCTGGGTGTTCTCTACCCGACGTTCGGCGTATCGCTGCTAGTGGTGCTCGGTGTCGAAGCCGTGCTGGCCATTCGCCGCCGATCAGGCGATGACGGGGTCGAACCCATGGCGGTAGCTGACGATTTGGCTGCCGACGAAAGCGAAGTACCCGTCGGCGCGGTCGACGACGGCGACGACGTACCGGTCGGCGCGCTGCAGTAACCCCTCATCTCGTGAGCCGCTGTCGCGGCTGCATCGTCGTCCAAGCACTTGGCGCCTCACAAGTCGATAACCACGTCGCAATCTTCAACATTGGCGGAACGCTTCAAAGATCTGGCGACAGTCCTTCAGCGGCTCCGCTCCAGGTGTTCTCGAGGCATCGAAACAACGACGTTGGCACCGGATGCGTCATGTGTGAGTTCGGTGATCACCGCTGCAAGGGTCTGGATCTTGCCCCGCAGCCGAGCATTGTCGGCAGCCAATTCCCGGTTGTGATCACGGGCCTGTGCAAGCTGTCGCTGCACGGCCTCGACATTCGGGGCGACGGGTCCACACCCGACCGTCGCCTTGAACTCGTTGAGCAAATCGCTGTGATGTTCGTAGAGTCTCTGGCGTGGTACGCCCGATTCGGCGGCCAGCGCTACGACAGTGTGTGCGCCGTTGCTCCGCTGGGCGTTGTTGTCTCGTAGGCGGCCCATAGCGGCCTGGACCAGCTGGCGCTCCTCATCGTTTCGGGCGGCGGCGTCGGGCACCACGGTCATTGGTTCTCCTCGTCCTGGTGTGGGTCCGTCGTCGAGCGGCTGCATTCGTGGTCCGTGAGGGCCTTTCGGTGCTCGATCAACCGCGTCTGAATGCGTCGCCGCAGAGGTTCGGGCAGTCCTGGCGTTGCCAGATCTTGCTCGAGTGCGCCGACGTGCTGGCGAAGGCGGGCAGCGTCGCGGTCGGTGCGGGCGGCGTTGACGCAGCCGAGCCGGCATCGACTCCAGGAGGGTTCATCGGAGCGGTCGCTGGGTTGCAGGCACGCCGCGGTGGCGCGTTGGAACACACAGGTGAGGACCGCGCCGTGGTGGATCTGCAGGGCCGGGTTCGATAGCGCGGCGTTGATCTGACTGGTGGTGGTCACTGCCAGGCCCGCGAACGTGCTTGCCCGCCCGATGCGTGCCCGATATTCCCCGGCAGCCGGACCAGAGACGTGTTCTCCAGACTCAAGTTGTTGGGCATCGTCGTGGAGAGTCTCAGCACGGTGCAGAAAGTGCTCGAAGGTGATGTGATCGTGAAATCCCGAATCCGCGCCGCCCGCATAGCCATGGACCATTTGTGTGTGCAGGTGGCCGTACTGCGTGGCACCGGCGATCGTTCCACCAGGCCGCCGGACGATGTGCCATGCCAGGGTGCGTCGCAGGCGCGGTACCTGAATACTGCCGTGCGGATCGGCGGGTATCAGCGGGTGGCTGACTGCTGGGGCGACCTCGTGGTTGAACCAATCGATGAATCTGGTGATGTCGGTGTTGATAGAGCCGGGTGTTCGTGTGCGGCTGGCGCCGAAGAGGAATCGCTCCTGCGAGCACATACTGAATGCGGGGAAGAGCAGGTCGCTGACCGTGATCTGCTCCAGCACGCTGACGGCGTGGGCGGCTTCATCGGTCACCACCCACGGGATAGTGGCAGGGGATCGGTCCCGGCGCCCGTCGTGGGCCTTCAACTGCTGGCCGGACATGAAGGTCAGCTCCAGCTTGGGGTCCCGGCTGATGCAGCCGCGCCGCAGGTTGAGCGCTTCGCCGGTACGCACACCCGAGAGGTAGGCGATCACGATGAAACACGCAACGGTGACGTGACGCAGCAGACCGACGAGTCCGCGCGCGTCGATTGGCTCTTCACGCCAGGGGCGGGTGCCGATGGGGCTGAATGAGTTGGCGCGCAACATGTCCATGTCGATCGGCAAACCGGACGACGCCAACATGACCGGCGTTTCCTTCATGCGTTTCAGTTCGGTGTGGTGCATCCATCCACCCACGGCCAACCCCATCAGGTCGACACTGGTCACCTCACCCATGCGGATACCCGGAAGCGAGGCGTCGGCGCGGTCGAGTGCAGCAAGCAAGCATTCGAGTTGGGCCTTAGTGGTCTCGAATACCGACACCGTGCGAGCTGGAGCCCGGCGGATGGCGGGGGCGATCTGGTGGGCGAGGTGTCGCATCGCGAGCAGGTTGCGCGCGGCGGGAAGCAGATCGGCTGCGACCGTGTGGGTGACCGCAATCGCCGCCGAGAGCAGCGGTTCCATGACATCGGGATGAATACGAGGAGTCGTGTTCGGCTTGCCCCAGGAGGACTCGTAGCGGGCGAGTCCACGTGCGCTGGCACCACCCCACAACGGGCCCGCGGGGAGCCGACACTGTGCGGGCAGAGCCTCCCGGTAGAGGTGTAGCCGTTTGACCGCTTGCAGCGCGCAGCGTTTGGTTCCGGCGCTGTCACCGGTGGTGTCGGTGACATGGCGCAAGTAGTCGTCGAGGTGTTCGGTGCTGACCGCAGTGAACGATGTCAGCCCCTTGCCCGTTAGCCACGTGGTGAACCGCCGCAACGGCACCAGCTCGCCCAGGACCGTCTTGATGTGCGGATGAAGCGATCGGGCACTGTCAAGCCGCGGCGCGTCCTCGACGATGTTCAGCAGGGCGAAGAGATATAGCTTGCAGGCGTGGCGAAACGGCGGCGGGAACCCCTCCCAGTGCACGGCTTGTCCTGCGGTGTGTCGGTCTTCGATCGCCGGGAAGAGATCCCACACCGGGTCCCCGAATCGGCTTCGGATCCCCTCGACATGGAGCGTGCGGTTGCGCAGGACTTCCGTTTCGGGGGCGATGTCGATACCGGCCACGGTGTCGAGTGCTTCAGCGGCGCGGGTCATGATGCTTCCAGGTCTCCGGCCAGCAGAAGGGTGACCGTCCGGTGATCGTCGTCGGTGATCTCGGCCCGGGCTGACGCGAGCTGGGCTGGCTCGTATTGGGCGAAGATATCGTCCAGTTGTGCGAGCGGGCCCGCGTGATCGGCGATCCATTGTTCAAGCGGCAACACCCTGCGCAGGTCGCGAAGCCGGTCAGCTATGACTAATTGAACAGGGAGGTGTCGCGGGAAGGCGCGAGCGTTGCTGCAGTCGAGGCACGCCATAAACGACTGGCGACACCGTTTCCCGTCGACCGGTGAGTGCTCGAAATCAGCGCAGTTGCCCAGCACGGCGTCCTGCCCGGATCCGTCGTCGTGGCTCTCTGGATACAACGCCATGGTGCGTCGGGCCAGAGCGAGGGTCACCTGCTCATCGAGGGCCTCGGCCACGATCTGGAACCCCTCGTTGCGCACCGGGCCCATGCGCCCCAGATAACGCGCCAACGTCGCCGGCGTATGAGCGATTGGCACTCGGACCTGCTCCAAGTAGGTCTTGCGTAGCCGATCCATACTGATCCCAAGGAGCAACTCGTCATGCTCGGCATTACCGGTGAGCCATGGCGCCATCCAACGGCGTCGAGCATCGAGTCCTGAAGCGGTGCTGCTGATCCCGTATCCGAACAGCTTCTGTTCGCCGTGGTCGGGTTGGGCGCTGTAGTAGATGAAGGCGCGCTGACTCCCTGTCAGCACGCGGGCCGGTTCGGTCATTTCCAGCAGCGACATGAAGACCCCGTAGGCCGTGGTGAGCGAGGTGTTGGCCACCGCGGTGCGCCGCTTGTCGCCACCAAGCGGGCGCAGTTCGGGGCGCAGCGCGGTCACCGGCACCGTCATGGCCGACCTTTTCCCGCGTCGGGGCTTGTCGGTGTCGACGAACACGATGCCGGGTTCTTCTGGGCTGCTGGCATGGCGGTGTGGGGCGGGCATCGAATCCAGCGTCGACAGGTTCAGCCCGGTCAGTGCAGCCAGGAGAACACCAAATGCCCATGCCTCGCCGGGATTCAGGTGTAGCAGCGGCAGTAGTCGGCCTCCACCGGCCGCGGTCACCGCCCGTCGCGTCACGAAAGCTCGTGCACCCGAAGCAGTGCGGGGGAAATCGCCCTCTCGGGCGCAGTGATCAAGTGCCTCGGCCAGACTACGGCTCGGGTCCGCGCGAGGAAGGTGATCTAACCGTCCCGCACGGAAGTCGGCGACCGTTGCCCAATGAGTCTGCAGTCGGGCGCGCGCTCGGCGAACCATTCCCCGTGCGACGACAGTGATTCGGCGGAGTTCATCGGTGGAATAGGGTTGTCGTGCCGTGTTCGTCTTCTGGTGGCGCACGCGCGTGAATGCCTGGCGTGCCTCGTCGGAGACGACAGGACTGCAGCGCAGCAGAGTCCTCAGGCTATGCAACGGGCCAGGGCCGCTGGGTACCCGACACGAAAGAGCCAGTAGCCGGGCATCTGCTGCGGACAACCCAGCCAATCCTTGAATTCCTGCCCGGTTGTCGGCCAGCCAACAGCAGGCATGCCTGGCGGCCTGCCACAGTGCGCCGGCACCCCGTAATCGCTTGGATACGCCCAGCGCGCCGGTGGCGTCCTCGAACGCGATCGCGAAGTCGTGGCGGACTCCGTCGCTGGAAGGCAGGCAACCGAAGTCGAAATCCTTGAACTGCGTGCCGTCTTCGCTGACGAACGTCACGATCAGCCCGCGTCGCCGCGTTACGGGTCGCCACGCCGGATCCGGCAGTGCCGCACGGCGACCGGTCATGTGTGACCCGTCAGGACACGCGACTCACCGAGACCCACTGTTGCGACCAGACGCTCCAGGGATTCCCGATCATCGGCATCCATCAGCGCGATCAGCTCCTCAACCTGCAATACCTGAAACGGCTCCAGATAGACGCTGCGCGTCACCTCAGCACTGCGATGCCCGAGAAGTGTCGCCAGGAGAAACCAGACATCACCAAGCTGATTGCGAAAGTCACGCTGCTCCTGCTTGGTCAACATGTCGGTCCGGCGCCACGCGACGAACGTCGCAATGCAAAACCAGCGCAGCGCAAACGAATGCCTCAGCATGTGAGGACGACACCACAGCGGCGAACTTCCGGATTGCGCAAGCATCTTCGCGGCTCTGGTGTTCGCGCGGTCGAATGTCTTGTACCAGGCGTGTTTTGGGCGAGGCGACCCGTCGTGATTGAGCCACAGCCACAACGGTTCCAGACCATCAGGACCCCTACCGAACAGCCTCATTCGCGATGACGGCCCCAGTGCGTCCAGCCGGACCGTACGACGCGATCCTTTCTCGTCAACAACCTCCAGTTGCCCATCCCGCCGTACGTGTTGGACCATCCATCGATCCGCAATGTGCTCATACCGACCGGCGCACTGCGCGCGAGCGACGGCGGCGGTGCGACTACCTTCCTGCAGATAGAAGTGAACGTGCTGGGTCACGCGGCGCCGCATCCAGAACGTGCGGCCGCCACCACCCTTCGCACAACACGACGCAACGCGGGAACGCACAAGTCCCTCAGAACCCGGCTTCGGCACCTCGATGGTTAACATGCTGGACCACTCGCCGATTCGCAAACCTGTCCCGAACAACCCCTCCACGAACGCGACGTCGCGATCCTCAGTCACTCCCCGCCAATCCTGGCGCGGCAAGCCCTCCATCGTGAAACCACGCAACCCCAGATTGCGCCACAACCGAAACGCCTGCGGGGTCAGCCATTTCACGTCGGATCTGCTTATACCCGAGGGAGTGCTCTCCAACGCGGCGTGACCTCCAGTGACCCACGACGTTGCAATCGCACGGGCTCGGACGGGGTTGTCGATTCCGTGCTGCTCGGCTGCCCACAAGTAGAAACCGCGGATCGCCGCGCGATCGACACAGAAGCTGTTGGCGCTCACATGCTGCGGGTTCTCCTGCGCCGATAAACGCCACTCCTTGAACGCAGCAAGTTCCGATCGCGAAGCCTGATCCCATCGAACGCCCAGGACGTGCAGAAAATCTAGCCACACCTTCAACGACAAGGCGTAACGACGCACAGTCGCGGTGGCCCGTCCCCTCACCAGTGGATCTCGCCAGTAGGCGTTGACCAACGCATCCGCCCGGCCCCACGGATCCAGAAAGAAGGGAGTGCCATCACGCGCTCCGTTGCGCTTCGCCCAGGACTCGACGTCACCCACCCCTGGAATCACGTTGTCCACCGAATCGAACCGTCTGCGGAAATCGTAGAAATGAAGAGTCCAACCATCAGCCGAATCACCAGCCATCCCCGGCTCCCTCTCACCTCAAGCGCATTGCCCTCATCATCACCGACACAAATCCCCGAAGGCGTTCGACACGCCTGTCGGGCAGAGAACCGGAGACTGGATGTTTCCCGGACAGTTCACCACCGACAGCCCACCGACCACGCCATCGAACATCGCCTGGAGTGATTCCTCATCCCCGGCCAGGGTGTAGGTAGCGCTGAGAGGCCCACCGGGGTCGGCGTTCTGGCTGCAACTGACCTGGGCGAGAGCACCTTTCGACGGGACAACGCCTTCACACGCGGCCGCAGGATAGCCGCGCGGCAGCATGCCCATCAGCCGAGCCTCGGCCTCCTCCAGCGATTCGGACTCCGGCTCGGCGGGGGTCGTGGTGTCGGATCCCGACGCACCCCACTCGTCCGCCGACGGCCAGAACAGCCATGTGATGGCGCCGAGACCCACGACCGCAGCCGTCGCCGCGGCGATCAGTACGACGGGTCTGCGATCCCGATGCACCGGCCGCGGGTTGACCGACAGCGGCTGGTCGAAACGACGGTCCCGCGGGTCCGCGGTCTGTTCCCGTGCGCTCTCGAGGTGCAGCGGCCCGGTGTCGTCATCGTCCGGTCCTGGCTCGTGGGAGCTCATCTGGCCAAGGGTAGTGCGCGTCGCAGCGCGGACGCGAAAGGCTCACCCCAAAATGAGCCCGGACGTCGGAACGCCCGTTCCCGCGGTGACCAGCACGTGCTCCACATCGGGCACCGGGTTCACCGACGTCCCACGTAGTTGGCGCACCCCTTCGGCGATGCCGTTCATGCCGTGGATGTAGGCCTCGCCCAACTGGCCGCCGTGAGTGTTGATCGGCAGCCTGCCGCCGATCTCGATGGCTCCGTCGGCGATGAAGTCCTTGGCCTCCCCCGGCCCGCAGAAACCGAGTTCCTCGAGCTGGATCAGCGTGAACGGGGTGAAGTGGTCGTAGAGGATCGCGGTCTGGATGTCTGCCGGTGTCAGCCCGGACTGCGCCCAGAGTTGTCTTCCCACCAGACCCATCTCGGGCAGCCCCAACTCCGGCCGGTAATAGCTGACCATCGAGTACTGGTCCGGGCTGGCTCCCTGGGACGCGGCCTCGATGACGGCGGGCCGGTGCTTGAGGTCCTTGGCCCGCTCGGGCGTCGTCACGACCAGGGCGACACCGCCGTCGGTCTCCTGGCAGCAGTCCAGCAGCCGCAGCGGCTCGGCGATCCACCGTGAGCTCTGGTGATCCTCGATCGTGATCGGCTTGCCGTAGAAGTAGGCCTTCGGGTTGTTGGCCGCGTGCTTGCGGTCGGCCACCGATACCGCACCGAAGTCCTTGCTCGTCGCCCCGGACAGGTGCATGTAGCGCTGCGCGATCATCGCGACCTGCGCTGCGGGCGTGGACAACCCGTGCGGATAGGAGAACGAGTTGTCGACACCGGTGGAGTCGGCGTTCTCCACCAGCCGCATCTGCACCTGGCCGAAGCGCATCCCCGAACGCTCGTTGAAGGCGCGATATGCCACAACACATTCCGCCACCCCGGTCGCCACCGCGATCGCGGCCTGCTGGATGGTCGCGCAGGCTGCGCCGCCACCGTGGTGGATCTTGGAGAAGAACTTCAACTCCCCGATCCCGGTGGCCCGCGCAACGGCGACCTCGGTGTTGGAATCCATGGTGAAGGTGACCATGCCGTCGACGTCGGCTGTGCTCAGGCCCGCATCGTCGAGTGCGTCAAGCACCGCCTCGGCGGCAAGCCGTAGTTCGCTTCGGCCGGAGTTCTTCGAGAAGTCGGTGGCGCCGATACCGACGATCGCCGCCTTGCCGGACAAGGTGTCGGTCATGCGGCACCCCCGAAGACGAGTGTGGCGGTGGCGATCACGTGGTCGCCGAGGCTGTTGCTGCCGGTCACCTTCAGCGTGACGAGGTCACCGTCGACGGCGGTCACCTCACCGGTGAACGTCACGGTGTCGTAGGCGTACCACGGCACCCCGAGTCGCAGGCCGATCGACTTGACGATGGCTGTAGGGCCCGCCCAGTCGGTGATGAAGCGCTGCACCAGACCGGTGTCGGTCAGGATGTTGACGAAGATGTCTTTGGACCCCTTGGCCTGCGCCTTGTCCCGATCGTGATGCACGTCCTGGTAGTCGCGCGTCGCGATGGCCGTCGAGACGATGAACGTCGGGTCACCGTAGAGCTTGAGCTCGGGAAGCTTGGTCCCGACCTCTGCCACCGGGGCGCTCATTTCGCAGGCTCCCAGGCATAGAGCGTCCACGCGGGACCCGAATCACCCTCGGGGAAGTCGATATATGTTGCGCGAACCGGCATTCCGATCTCCACTTCTGCCGGGTCAGCGTCACGTAGCTCGCCGAGCATCCGCACTCCCTCTTCGAGTTCGACGAGCGCGATGACGAACGGCAACGTGCGGCCCGGGACCTTCGGGGCGTGGTGCACAACGAAGCTGAACACCGTGCCCTTTCCGCTGGCCACGACGTAGTCGGTCGGCGCTTCTTTGTCCGCCCACAAAGCCGGAACCGGCGGGTGTTGCAGGGTGCCGTCGCCACGCTTCTGGATCCGCAGTTCGTGCGCGTCCACACCGTCCCAGAAGAACTTGGTGTCCTTCGACGACGCGGGCCGCATCATCGAAGCGGCGTCGAGATCCTCGGGCACCGCCGAGGCGGGCGCATCTTGATCTGCCGGCCGGAACTTCATGATCCGCCACATCATCTCGGCTACTGGACTGTCTTCGTCATCACCACAGTGCCACGTGATCTTCTGTGTGATGAAGAACCCCTCACCGAGCGCGGTGCGCTTGGGGCCGATGACGTCGGTCAGCTCGGCGGCGACGCTGACCTCCTCACCCGGGCGCAGATACCTGTGGTAGGTCTGCTCACAGTTGGTGGCGACCACACCGACATAGCCTGCATCGTCGAACAATTCGAGGATCCTGCCCAGCGGGTCGTCATCCGGACGGACACCACCGAGCCCCATCATCGTCCACACCTGGATCATCGCCGGCGGTGCGACGACACCGGGATGGCCGGCGGCCTTGGCCGCCTCTTCGTCGACGTAGATCGGGTTCTTGTCGCCCATCGCGTCGAGCCAGTGCTCGACCATCGGCTGGTTGACCGGGTGGCGCCCGGTGCGCGGCTTGCTCTTACCTTCGGCCTTGACCCGTTCGGCGGCGGCCTTGATGTCCTCGACTGCGTCCATTAGCGCTGCTTTCTCCTCTTCGCGCAAGCGCTCATCGGGGCCGTCTCCTCTTCGCGCAAGCGCTCATCGGGGAACCCTCGGGACCTTCAGCCCTGCCGCAGCGATCATCTCGCGCATGACCTCGTTGACACCGCCGCCGAACGTGATCACCAGGTTGCGTTTGGTGATCGTGTCCAGCCAGGCGAGCAGCTCACCGGTATCCGGGTTCGCCGGGTTGCCGTACTTTCCGACGATCTCCTCCGCCACCCGGCCGACATCCTGGATGCGTTCGGTCGAAAAGACTTTGGTGGCTGCGGCATCGGCGACCGCGATGGTCTCACCGGAGGCCGCCACCTGCCAGTTGAGCAGCTCGTTGACCCTCCAGATGGCCTTGATCTGCCCCAGCAGCCGCGCCACGTCAGCGTGCTCGATCGGGGTCACACCGTCTGAGCCCGGCTTGGAGGCCCACTCACGCACCCGGTCGTAGATGCCCGCGACACGCCCTGCCGGGCCGAGCCCGACCCGCTCGTGGTTGAGCTGGGTGGTGATGAGCTTCCAGCCGCCGTTCTCCTCACCGACGAGCATGTCGGCGGGAACCCGGACATCTTGGTAGTACGACGCGTTGGTGTGATGAGCACCGTCGGACAGGATGATGGGGGTCCACGAGAACCCCGGGTCCTTGGTGTCGACGATCAGGATCGAGATGCCCTTGTGCTTTGCGGCTTCCGGGTCGGTGCGGCAGGCGAGCCAGATGTAGTCGGCGTCATGGGCGCCGGTGGTCCACATCTTCTGACCGTTGACGATGTACTCGTCGCCATGACGCACGGCAGTCGTGCGCAGCGACGCGAGGTCTGTTCCCGCGTCGGGTTCGGAATAACCGATGGCGAAATGAATGTCGCCGGACAAGATCCCGGGCAGGAACTTCTTCTTCTGCACGTCGGTGCCGTAGACCTGCAGCGTCGGGCCCACCGTCTGCAACGTGACCAGCGGCAACGGGACGTCTGCCCGATTGGCCTCGTTGACGAAGATCTGTTGCTCGATCGGGCCGAAGCCCAATCCCCCGAACTCCTTGGGCCAGCCGACGCCGAGTTTCCCGTCGGAGCCCATCCGCTTGATCACCGCACGGTAGGCCTCGTTGTGCCGGTTGGACTCCATCGCCTCGGCCTCCTCGGCCGTGATGAGGGTCGAGAAGTACTGCCGCAGTTCAGCTTGCAGCTGCCGTTGCTCGGGCGTCAGTTCGATGTACATTTACGCTCCCACCAGGTCGAGGCGGTGTGAGGGGCCACCCAGGAATCGGGTGAGATCCTTGATCGAGGAGTAGAAGCGGTCCATCGGGTAGGTGATGTCCATACCCATTCCGCCGTGCAGGTGATGGCAGATCCGCATCGCGGGCGCCGCTTCCGAGGCCAGCCAGTACCCGAGAACGGCCAGGTCGTCCTCGGCAGCCGGATCGTCTGCCCGCCCTTCGGAGAGCAGCCACACCACCGAGGTGGCCAGCAGCGAGATGGTCCGCGAGGCGATATAGACCTCGGAGAGCTGGGCGGCCACGGTCTGGAACGTCGACAACGGCCGGCCGAACTGCTCGCGGGTGGCGACGTAGTCGGCGGTGAGCCGCAACGCTCCGGCCACCAACCCGGCGGCGAAGGCGCCGACCGCGGCCAACACCAGGTGGTTCACCCGGCGCGGTGTGGCGCCGTCGAGCACGTCGTCCCCGGAGACCGCGACATCGGCGAAGGACAACACGAATTCGTCGGAGCCGTTGGAGGTCGGGGTCTTGGTGACCGTCAGTCCGTCGGCATTGCCCGGCACCAGCACGACACCGCCGTCGGTGCTGACGAGGATCCAATCCGCTTGTCCGGCATAGCCGACGGCGACCTTGGTGCCGTTGAGCTTGTTTCCGGCCAGCGACACCGCGGGCCGATCAGGCAGCGACGCGCCGGGTTCGTTGAGCGCGAACGTGAGCACCGAACCCTTCGCCACCCCCGCCAGATAACGGTCCTGCTGGGCATCGGACGCCAGATCCAGCAGCGCGGCCGTCGCGCCGAGGGTGGCCAGTGCCGGGCTGACGGTGCCGTGCCGACCGATCTCTGTCAGGGCGGTCCCGATCTCCGCGAGGCCGAGACCGTCGCCACCGAGACGTTCGGGTGCCGCGAGAGCAGCAACGCCGCCGGCGACCAGGGCATCCCACCTGTTGTCGCGGGACAGTACCGACGTCACCACATCAGCGACAGCCTGTTGTCCTTCATCCGGACTGAAATCCACCCGAATCCTCCTTGATCCTGGATGAGTTGACTGCGTCAGTGCGAGACGGGGCAGCCGGTGCCGGTGTAGTCCACCTGCCAGTGCTTGATGCCGTTGAGCCACCCCGACTTCAGCCGCTCGGGCTCGCCGATCGGCTTGAGATCCGGCATGTTGTCGGCGACGGCGTTGAAGATCAGATTGATGGTCATCTTCGCGAGATTGGCGCCGATGCAGTAGTGCGCACCGGTGCCGCCGAAGCCGACATGAGGATTCGGATTGCGCAGGATGTCGAACGACTCGGGATCTTCGAACACCTCGTCGTCGAAGTTGGCCGAACGGTAGGACATCACGACCCGCTCGCCCTTCTTGATCTTCACCCCGTTCAGCTCGGTGTCCTCGAGAGCGGTGCGCTGGAAGGCCGACACCGGGGTGGCCCAGCGCACGATCTCGTCGGCAGCGGTCTCCGGCCGTTCCTTCTTGTACAGCTCCCACTGGTCGGGGTTCTGCGAGAACGCGATCATGCCGTGAGTGATCGAGTTACGGGTGGTCTCGTTGCCGGCCACCGCGAGCAAGATCACGAAGAAGCCGAACTCGTCGTCGGATAGCTTCTCGCCCTCGATGTCGGCCTCAATCAGCGCTGTGACTATGTCCTCGGTCGGGTTCTTGCTCCGCTCGTCGGCCATCTGCATAGCGTATGTGATCAGTTCCATCGACGACTGTGCCGGATCGACATCGGCGAACTCGGGATCCTCGCCGCCGGTCATCTCGTTCGACCAGCGGAACAGCTTGTCCCGATCCTCCTGCGGCACCCCCAGCAGCCCGGCGATGGCCTGCAGCGGCAGCTCGCAGGACACCTGCTCGACGAAGTCGCCGGAGCCCTCGGCCGCGGCGGTCTCGGCGATCTTCTGGGCGCGGTTCCTGAGCTCCTCCTCGAGCCGCCCGACTGCGCGCGGGGTGAAACCACGGGAGATGATCTTGCGCAGCCGGGTGTGCTGCGGGGCGTCCATGTTCAGCAGGACGGCCTTCTGCAGATCGATGGCGTCGCGGGTCATGCCCTGCGGCCACGTCGGGATGGCGCCGTCCGGCGAGCTGCCGAAGATGTCGTTGCGCTTGGACACCTCTTTGACGTCGGCGTGCTTGGTCACCAGCCAGTAGCCTTTGTCCCCGAAGCCACCGGTGCCCTGTGGCACGTCGACCCAGTGGATCGGCTCGGACTCGCGCAGCGCGGCGAGTTCAGAGACAGGGAGACGCTCGAGATTCAGGCTCGCGTCGAGGAAATCGAAGTCTGGCGAGATCGGACATGAGTTCGGGCCGGGCATAGGAAAGCTCTCCTCAATTGCAACGTGTTCTAGTGCCAGTAAAACATGCCTCCACCGCAGATCAAAGGTGTGGCTGCATCGCAGCTTGTCAGGCTTATGAAACGTGTTCTAGCCTGACGGAATGGGTAACCCTGTCATCGTCGAAGCCACCCGCAGCCCCATCGGCAAGCGAAAGGG
>NZ_JBAUJB010000400.1:0-17564 GCF_049683355.1 Mycobacterium sp. | reverse complement strand
GTCACCCATGGCGACATTGCAGCACACCGCGGCTACGCGGCCTAGGGCAGAGTGTCTGAGCGGTTGGGATCGGTTCGGGCGCTATCGTGGCCTGGGTCATGAGCGAACCCCTCGGGTTGTCCATCGGGACGACCAACCTGGTCGCCGCCAGTGTCGGACGTCAACCCGTGATCCGGCGATCGGTGCTGACCCTGTACGGCCACGCACCGCCCGAGGTCGGCACCGGGGGCAACGACGCCGCCGGGGTCGTACTCTCCGGGTTCGTCGACCGCGTCGGCGACCCGGTTCCGCTGGTGGCCGCCGACGGGAACCGTTACCCGGCCGAACAGCTGCTGGTCGAGGCGCTGGAGTCGATGGCGGGCCTCGCGACCCGGCAACGCCCCTCAGCCGTCGCGATCGCTGTGCCCTCCTACTGGAGCCCGGCGATGTCGGGTGCGCTGCAGAGCACTGTCGTGGCCAGCGAGATCCTGGCGCCGGGCGGGGTGCCACCGCGGTTGATCCCGGACGCGGTGGCCGCACTGACCGCACTGAACGCCAGCCCCGGTCTGGACCGGCGGGGCACGGTGGCCCTGCTGGACTTCGGTGGCGGTGGCACCAGCATCACCCTCGCCGATGCGGCGTCGGCGTTCGACGTGATCGGACGAACCGAGAGGATCCCCGACTTCGCCGGAGACCAGATCGACCAGGCGTTGCTGAGCCACGTGCTGGACGGGATCAGCGGTGGCGGTGGTGACGTCGATCCCGGCCAGACCGCGGCGGTCGGTTCGCTCGCCGTGTTGCGCGAGCAGTGCCGTACCGCCAAGGAGCAACTGTCCCGCGACACCGTCACCGAGCTGAACGTCGAGTTACCGGGCTACCGCGGTGACATCCGGGTGACGCGGGCCGAGCTCGAGGAGTTGATCGCCCGGCCGCTCGATCGGGTGGTCGGTGCGATCGAAGACATGTTGGCGCGCAACAACATCGGTTGGAGCGGTGTCTCCACGGTGGCCCTGGTCGGCGGCGGCGCCAGCATTCCGCTGATCGTGCAGCGACTTTCGGAGCGGTCGCAGGCCAGGGTGGTCGCCACCGCGCAGCCTGCTCTCGACGCCGGGGTGGGCGCCGCACTGTTCGCCGCGTACGGGCGCGGCGCGGACACCGCCACCTGGGCGGCACCGGCGGTACCCGTGCCGGGACCGCCGGCTCAGGAGGCGGGCTCGGCGACACTGGGCGCGCTGGCGTGGTCGCAGGACGACGCATCGGGTGACGACGTCGTCCCGTACTCCGGTGAGGACTTCTACGTCGCCCCGGAGGCGTACGAGCCTGTTGACGCCTACGAGCCCGAACCTGTGGCTCAGGACGACGACAAGTTCTGGCAGCGGCTGCCCATGTCGGTGTTCGGAATCGCGGCGGCCATCGCGCTCGTCGCAGTGGGAGGCGTCGCGATCGCACTGACCAGCGTCGACAACGCCGACCGGGAGCAACCACGACCGGGGACCGCTCCGCTGAGCAGCGCGTTCACCCCGTCACAACCTCCCGCGGAAGTCCCGACACTCACCAACGAACCCGCTCAGCCCCCGCCACCGCAGCCGACGGCTGAGGTCCCCCCGCCTGCCGTCGTGCCCACGACGACTCCGCCCACCACGACGGCGCCCACCACCACGACGACGACCACCACCACAACGACAACGACAACAACGACGACGACCACCACCACCACCACGACCACCACGCCCCCCACGACGACGACAACGTTGACGACGACAGCGCAGACGACGCAGCCGACTACAACGGCACCGCCGACCACGACGGCGCGCGATACCACCCCGATGACGACGACGTATCTCGATATCCCGTTCGTCCCGGTGCCCGTACCGATCCCGGTTCCGGACGGCTCATAGCAGTTCCGCGGCCGAGCGAATGGAATTGACGCCAGGGTCAGACTTCGAGGTATAGGGATTCCCCCGATTCCTCTCCGGGCGTTTCGGGCATATGTTTTGCACGTCGGGTCGATCGGCTGCGGAGGGGACAGCCGATCGGGCCGATTCCCATACGCCCGGGCAGTGGTCAGAACTTGAGATAGCCGCCGTCGATGCGCAGCACGTCGCCGGTGGGATATCTGCTCGCCGCACTGGCCAGGTACACGGCGGCACCGGCGATGTCGTCCGGACCGCCCCACCGGCGCGCGGGCACCCGTGGCAACACACGCGAGATGAATCGCTCGTCGGCCATCCCGGCCGCGGTCATCTCGGTCTCGAACCAACCGGGCTGAATCGTGTTGGCCCGGATCCCGTGACGCGCCAGCTCCACGGCCATGCTGTCCAGCAGCGACGTGACACCGGCCTTGGAGACGGCGTACGCGGCCTGCCGGGGCATGCCCTGCAGCGCGCCCAGGCTCGACACGCCGACCAGGCTGCCGCCGCGCCCCGCCGCGATCATCTGCCGCGCCGCCTCCCGCAGGGTGAGAAACACCTCGTCGAGGTCGACGCTGGTGACCGACCGGAACTCGGTCAGCGTTGTGTCGAGCAACGGCCTGAAGCTGCCGCGCACTCCGGCGTTGGCGAAACACGAGTCGAGCCAACCCAACTCATCGCGAACCCGGGCCATGGCCGCTGTCACGGCCTGTTCGTCGGTGACGTCGCAGGGCACCGCCAGCACCGGGTTGCCCTGTTCGCGCAACACTGCTGCCGCGGTCTGCAGCCGTTCCGGGTTGCGGCCGATCACCGCGACCGACGCTCCCGCCCGCGCCAGGCCGTGGGCCATGCCGAGTCCGAGTCCCGAGCCGCCGCCGGTGACGACGCTGACGTGGCCGGTGAGGTCGAACGGTTCGCGGGGGCAATGGTGTCGGGCACGGTCCGACCCTACTTCGGCGCCCTCCTGGCGAACGCAGGTGCGCGTTCGGGCCGGATGCCGACCCCGACCAGGAAGCCGGGAATGACTGCGAGCCACGGCACCCGCTCGACGAGCCCGACCAGCACTCGCGGCAGACCTGCGCCTCCCTCGCCGCGAACGATCGGCCCGAGCAGCCGCTTGTCGATCTGCCGTTGCAGTGCCTGGGTCACCGCGGTGGGCACCACGCGGCGTCGCCGCACGGCGGCCAGATCGCGGTCGGTCACCTCGCCCCGCAGCAACGGCCCGGCCAGCAGCCGGGCCGCCGCCACCCCGTCCTGGACGGCCACGTTTATCCCGATGCCGCCGGCGGGCGACATGGCGTGGGCGGCGTCGCCGATGCAGAGCAGCCCGTCGATGTGCCAGCGGCGCAACCGGTTCAGCCGTACGTCAAGATTCTTGACGTCGTCGAGTGTGGTGACCGACTCGACCGTGTCGCCGGCCCCGGGGAGCAGTTCGAGGACGTCGGCGTGGAGCGCGTCAAGCCCACGGGCCCGCTGTCGGGCATCCGATCCCTTCGGGATCAGCAGCGCTATCTGCAGGTAGCCCTCGCGGGGAATGACGATCATCGCCTTCCCCGGAGCGAGCCGCGGGAACAGCGTGTAGTGCTGGTCGCTCCGTTGGCGCGGCAGCCGGAACCACCACAAGTCGAAGCTGACCGGCCATTCCTGTACCTGGAACCCGGCGTCGCCCCGCACCACCGATCCACGCCCGTCGCATCCGACGGTGAGGTCGGCGAGCAGTTCCCCCGGCCCGCCCGGGCCCTGGTAGCGGACCCCGGTGACGCGGCCGTCGACGCGCAGCAGCCCGGTCACCTCGGTGCTCATCCGGAGCGTGAAACCCGGCTCGGCCCTGCCGGCCTCGGCCAGCAGGTTGAGCAGGTCCCACTGGGGAACCATCGCCACGTACGGGTGCGGCTGGCGCAGCCGCGAGAAGTCGACCATCGTGACGGAGTGCCCGGGGCTGACCTCGAACGTGCCCTTCTCCAACCGGCTGTGCGGCAGGGCGGCGAACTGCGGCCACAACCCGAGCTCGTCGATGAGCCGCAGAGTGGTGGGATGCACCGTGTCACCGCGGAAGTCGCGGAGGAAGTCGGCGTGCTTCTCCAGAACGGTCACGTCGACACCGGCCCGGGCCAGCAGCAGTCCAAGCACCATCCCGGCCGGACCCCCGCCGACAACCGCGCAGGTGGTCTTCTCGCTCACTGCACCATGGTGGCTGATCGGGCGGAGACGGGAATCGCGTTTGGGCAATCAGGGAGTCTGCAGTCAGGGAGCCGAGGCCTGCTGATGCGGGTCCCGGTCGAGCCACTGCTGGCCGGCCTTCGCCGCACGCACCAGCGCACCCCGTTCGCCGAGGTAGGCCGCGACTGCGCCGACCGCGGGCAACATGCCCAGGTACCGGTAGGGCGCCCGTGGTTGGGGGCGTTTGGCGAACTCGGCGCCCACGGCGTCGAGAAGGCCCACCAGCTTCCACAACGCTTTGGCGATGCCCAGCGGGGAGCGTGAGACCTCCTCTGACGGGAGTTCCGCGCCCGCGTCCTTCACGTCGGACAGGTCTCGCTCACAGAGCACCGCGGCAAGCATGCGGACCTGTACGCGACGGTCTGACACCCCCAGTTCGCGCGCCACCGCGCACAGCACGATGGCCTGGTTGGCGAACCCGAGCAGGTCCTGGATCGGCAGTTGACGGCCCACGACACCGAGCACTCCGGGAAACGCCACCGCCACGGTGTTCAACGCTCCGACGCGGCGCACCCACCAGCTGATCCTGGCATCGGTGTCCATGTCATCCCAGGCCGGTGTGCCGGGCACGTCGGCGGCGTTGAGCGCACACGCGATCCCGCCGCCGACCTTGTCGAGCGGCCCACCATCCGCGTCGGAGTGCCGCCGCTTGAGACCCAACGGGTCCGTTCCCCACAACACGTCCAGCAGCGGGTTGATGATCTGTACGGCACGCCGCAACGCCTCCTCGACGGCGGCGTCGTCGAGCGTCACATCGGGGTTCGGTAGCAGGCTCACTGTCTCATCATGTCCGCTTCGGCCATTCCCCAAACGAGACCGGCTGCCGCATGCCCTTGCGAGAATGCATTATCGCGTAGCGGTATTGCGCTCAGCATTCTGCGAGAATACGCTTCTCACGTTCTCGACCACAGCCCTTGCAGCTCGCGACGACGGGAGCTTCGACCATCGACGCCTGGATTCTCGACGCCGTCCGCACGCCACGCGGAAAGGGCCGCCCCGACGGTGCCCTGCACCACGTCCACCCGCAAGCACTGCTCGGCCAGTGCCTGGCCGCGCTGGCGAACCGCACCGGCTTCGATCCCGCGGAGGTCGACGACGTCATCGCCGGCAACGGCATCCTCGCCGGGGACCACGGCGACGACATCGCGCGGCTGGCCGTGCTCCTGATCGGTTGGCCGCAGACCGTTCCCGGCATGACGCTCAACCGTTTCTGCGGATCCGGTCAACAGGCGGTCACCGTCGCTGCGACAGCAGTCGCCAGCGGTGCCGAACACCTGGTGGTCGCGGGCGGCGTCGAATCGATGTCCCGGTGGGGACTCACCGTCGGGGTACCGACGATCGACGGCGGCAATCCCGCCTTCCGGTCGATGTATCCGACTGTTCCGCAGGGGATCTCAGCCGACCTGATCGCCAGCCTGGAAGGCTTCAGCCGCGCCGACGTCGACGCCTATGCGGCACAGAGCCAGCAGCGTGCCGCCACCGCCACCGCCGAAGGGCGATTCGATCGCTCCCTGATACCGGTCACCGATGCGGACGGGGCGGTGGTGCTCGAACAGGATGAGCACCCGCGACCCGGCACCACGGCCGACAAACTGGCCGCACTCACGCCGGCATTCGCGGCGATGGGAACGGTGTCGGTCGACGGTGAGGACCGCACCTTCGACCAGATCTGTCTGGACCGGTATCCGGACGTCGACTCCATCGACCACGTGCACCACGCCGGCAACTCGTCGGGCGTGGTCGACGGTGCCGCCGCGACGGCCATCGTGTCCGCCGACTACCTCGAAGCCCACGGCGTCTCGCTGCGCGCGCATTCGCGCCACCGCCGCCGTGGGCAGCGAACCGATCATCATGCTGACCGCACCCGGGCCCGCAGCGCTGCGCTGTCTGGATCGGGCAGGCATGGGTGTCGCGGACATAGACCTATGGGAGATCAACGAAGCTTTCGCCGCCGTGCCGCTCAAGGCGATTCGCGACCTGGACCTCGACCAGGACCGGGTCAACGTCAACGGAGGCGCGATCGCGCTGGGCCACCCGATCGGTGCCACGGGCGCGATGCTCATCGGCACCGTGCTCGACGAACTGGAACGCCGCGACCTGTGCACCGGCCTCGTCACCATGTGCACCGGCGGGGGAATGGGCACCGCCACGATCATCGAGCGGGTCTGACCGTGTCCACAAAGGTCGTCACCCTCGACACCCCACGCGACGGTGTCGCCGTCCTCACCCTGAACCGTCCCGAACGCCTCAACGCCGTCAACGAGGTGATGCGCGACGAGCTGATGCGGACTTTCAGCACGCCCGCCGCCGACCACTCCGTGCGGGCGGTGGTTCTCACGGGAGCCGGCCGCGGCTTCTGCTCCGGCATCGACGTGCGCGACTTCGGTCCCGGGATGCTCGAGGCCACCGCACCCGCGATCGATCGGTTGCGCTTCCAGGAGGCCATGGCCGCGCTGCCCCAGGCGATCCGCGATCTGCCCCAACCCGTCATCGCCGCGGTCAACGGTGTCTGCGTCGGAGCAGGACTGGCGTTGTGTCTGTCCTGCGACATCAGACTGTGTTCGGAGAGCGCCACTTTCGGGAACGCCGCAATCCTGCTCGGCCTGTCCGGTGCGGAGATGGGCATGAGCTACCACCTGCCGCGCATCGTCGGCACCAGCGTGGCAGCTGACTGGATGCTCACCGGTCGAACGGTGTCGGCCGAGGAGGCGGACCGCCGCGGCCTGGTCAGCGCCATGGTCGAGTCGAACCGTCTCAGCGACGCGGCGGTGGAGATGGCCGCTGTGATCGCCGGACACACGCCACTCGGGGTGCAGTTGACCAAGCAGGCGCTGCAAGCGAACACAGACACCGAACTCGGTGCGGCGCTGCAACTGGAAAACCGTAATCAGGTGCTCACCCACGCGACCGACGACGCCGCGGCGCGACGTACGAAGTGGTCTCGGCGCGGGACCGACTGAAGGGACAACCGATGGCGTGGGACTTCACCACCGACCCGGACTGGGGCGTGCAACTGCGCTGGGTCGAGGAGTTCGTCCGAGAAGAGTGCGAACCGATCGACATGGTCGTCAAAGAGTCACACGATCTCGGTGATCCGGTCCGGCAGGCGCTGATTCCGCCGCTGCAACAGATCGTCAAGGACCGAGGCCTGTGGGCCACCCACCTCGGGGCGCACCTCGGCGGTCCCGGCTACGGCCAGGTGAAGCTGGCGCTGCTCAACGAGATCCTCGGTCGTTCGGAGTGCGCACCGATCGTGTTTCGGTTCGCAAGCACCGGATTCGGGCAACAGCGAGATCCTCGCCCACTACGGAACCCCGGAACTCAAGGCGCGCTATCTCGAACCGCTGCTCGACAACCGGATCGTGTCGTGCTTCTCGATGACCGAGCCTCAAGGCGGTGCCGACCCCAAGGTGTTCACCACCTCGGCTGTCCAGGACGGGGACCACTGGATCATCAACGGCGAGAAGTGGTACTCGGCGTTTGCCGCGATGGCGTCCTTCATCATCGTCATGGCACTGACCGACCCGGAAGCGCCTCCTTACCAACGGTATTCGATGTTCGTCGTGCCCGGTGGCGCCGCCGGTGTGAACGTCCTGCGGGACGTCGGGCTCGGATACCAACCACCTGGCGGTGGCCGTGAGGGCCACGTCCGCTACGAGAACGTCAGGGTGCCGGCCGATCACATGCTCGGGCCGCGTGGCGGCGCGTTCATCGTCGCGCAGACCCGCCTCGGCGGGGGTCGTATCCACCACGCCATGCGCACCGTGGGCCTGGTGCGGCGCCTCTACGACATGATCGCCGAACGGGCGGTGTCGCGCTACACGCAGGGCAGCGTGCTGGCGACAAGCAGATGGTCCAGGAGATGATCGCGGACTCGTGGATGGAGATCGAGGCCTTCCGCCTGCTCACGCTGCAGACTGCGTGGAAGATCGACCAGCACAACGACTACAAGGCGGTGCGGGCGGACATCTCGGCGGTGAAGGCGATGATGCAGAAGGTGCTGCACGACGTGTCCGCGCGGGCGCTGCAGATCCACGGGTCGCTGGGAACCTCACACGAGATGCCGTTCGTCCAGTACCTGACGGAATCGTCTGTCCTGGGCCTGGCCGACGGACCCACAGAGGTGCACAAGGTGACGCTGGCCCGGTTGTTGCTCAGGGATGTGGAACCAGCACCGGACGCTTTCCCGTCCGAGCATCTGCTCCGCTTGCGAGCGGCCGCCGAGGCCAAGTTCGCCGACAAGCTGGCCGGTATCCCGCGCGGTTAATCGAGCAGCGTGCGGGCCCGACTCGCAACGCCGGCAAGACCGGAGCCGTCGCCTCCAGTTTGGGCCGCGGACTGGAACTGCGGCGGTTGTGTTTGACGACCAGCGCCCATGTCGCAGCGGATTTGAAGCAGGCCAGGGCCATGAACCAGGCCAACTCCGGTACCTCGACGCCCCGCATGTCGCCGTAGTCCGCAGCGAGTTGCTCCACAGCCGGGACGGCGTGGACGTAGGTGCTGCGGCCGCGATAGGTGTGGGGGTCCGCGTTGACGAGAAACCAGCCCAGGTCGATGCGGGGGTCACCGACCGACCAGATCTCCCAGTCGATCACCGCGGTGATGTCCGTGTCGACGGCCAGCAGGTTTGCCCAGCCGGAAGTCGCCGTGCACCACCGCGGGTGCCATCGCTGCGGGGACGCAGGAGCGCAGCGCTTCTGACGTCTCGGGCCACCCCGGCACCCACGCGGGATCGACGGTTCGCAGCGTCGCGCACCATCGGTCGATCTCAGCTGCCGCGGGCGCCAGTTCGTGCAGCATCGCCAGAACCTGGGTGGCTTTGTGATAGCGCCCGGAAACAACGGTTTTCGGCGGGCCGTCGACAGTGTCGAACAGTGGCTCGAAACTGCTCCCTTCAACCATCGACATCACGAACAGCGGTGGGGTGTCGGGCGGAGCGCCCACGTCCTGCCACAACACCTCGGGCACCGGCACATTCGTCGACCGCAGCGCACAGATCATTCGAGCCTGGCGCAACACGTCGCGGTGCCCGACGGGTGGCCGTCCGGGAGTCGCGACCTTCACCACCACGGGCCGATCACCGACCGTGCCCTGAAACGTCAAGCTCGACGCCCCGCCCGCCAGCGGGAGCACATTCGACACACCCGCCGTCGACAGCCGCGTCCGCAACTCGTCGACGTCCAGTTCAGCCACCGAGCCAGTTCACCTCCCGCAGGAAAGACTGGGTGTGGACGACGCGGCCGGTGAGTGTTCTCGGATCACCGGTGCACAATCGCAGCGCAGTCTCGGTGATCAGCGCGATGTCCTCGGTGTCGGTCTTGGCCAGGTCGAGCGTACCGGCGCCAGGGGTGGGACCGGATGGGACGGCGCTGCGGCGTTGACGGCGATCCCGGCGTCGTACAACTCGGCCGCAAGGCTTTTCGTCAACCGATTGAGTGCTGCCTTGGCCGTACCGTAGATCCCGAAACCGGCCGATGTGTCGAATTCGGCGAACGGCGGGCCGGTCGGCAGGTCCCCGGCCACCGACGTCAGGTTCAAAATCCAGCCCCGGCCACGCTCGCGCATGCTGGGAACGGCCGACTGGCTCAGGTGCAGTGGCGCGACGACGTGCATCTCCAACATCAGCCGGACCCGCCTCTCCGGGAACGTGTCGAGCGGCCGCAGAAACGTCACCGCGGCATTGTTGACCAGGATGTCGGGCGCGCCAACGGTGTCGACGACCTCGGCGAAGAGGCGGTCACGGTCACCGGCCTGCGACAGGTCGGCTTGGACGGCGAGTGCCTGGCCGCCTGCGGCCACGATCTCGTCGCGGGTCTGGGTAAGGGATCCGTCGTACTTGGGGTCGCTGTCGAGGGTGCGGGCGGTCAACGCGACCACCGCGCCCTCGCGGGCCAGCCGCAGCGCGATCGCCTTGCCCAAACCCCGGCTGCTCCCGGTGACCAACGCGACCTTGCCGTCGCATCCGCCGCGTTCTGGCGGCGTCATCCCGCGATCCCTGCGGTGACACGACTCCTACGGGTTGCCGGGTCCCGGCACGCCGGGGATGTTCGGCACCGCGGGTACGTCAGGCACGTCGGGGACTTCCGGCACCGGTGGAGGGCTGGGAATCTGCGGCGGGTTGATCGTCGTCGTGGTGGGAGTCACCGTGACGGTCTCGGTGTCCGTGGTCGCCGGCGGCGGGACCACTTCGGTGGTCTCGGTCTCGGTGGTCGCCGGCGGGGCGGTCGTCACGGTGGTCTCTGTCGTCACGGTGGTTTCTGTCGTTGCAGTGGTTTCCGCCGCCGGATCGGTGATGACACCGCACGCCACCCGACCACCGGCGTCGCCGGTGGCGAGCGTCTCCTGATCAGCGCCGGGCGTGCCGTCGATGGTGTATCGCGGTGGGATGTTGGCGAAGTTGTCCGGCCCTTCGTGGATCATCAGCGCGGTCCTCTCACCGGCCAACAGGTCCTCGGCGGTGAAGGCATCGGTGGTGGTGACCAACCTCGCGGATCCGTCGGAACGCACCTCCAGTGACGTCAGGTCACCGCTCGCGGGGTGGCCACTGTGCCCGGGGGCCTGGAAGTGACCGCCTGCGGAGAGGAAATCTCCCCGCTCACCACCGCCGGGAGGTTGCGAATCGGGTTCACACCTGCCCACCGAGTGGATGTGCATGCCGTGGAATCCGGGGGACAGGATGCCCGGCGCCACCGTTTCCACCGTCACGGTGGCGAAGCCATCGGCGAAATCGATCGTGGCGTCGGCGACCTCTGTGCCGTCGGCGGTGGCCAGCTGCGCGGTCAGCCGTTCGGTACCGGCGGGCGGACCTCCCGGTTCGCTCGTCGTCGCCGAGGTCGTGTCCTCACCGGCGGAGTCCTCGGAACCGCAGGCGGTCAAGAGCAGGGCGGGGGTGGCCAAGAGCATTGCGAAGGTGACGGGCTTGAACATGTCTCCACGGTAAAACTTCGGTGCCGGGCTGTCGTGCAGTTTGCCGGACTGCGCCGGCTACTGGTGCCTGACCTGGTTTCCGCCGTTGCGTTTGGCGGCATACATGGCGGCGTCCGCCGCCGCGATGAGGTCGTCGAGCCGCGATTCGGTGTCTCGGCTGCGCAGGCTCGCGATCGGCATTCTGCTGATGCCGACGCTGGCCGTCACCTCTTCGGGTAAGGCCGCGATGGCCGCACACAGCTGCGTGGCCACCGAGCCCGCGACGGCGGCGTCGGTGCGCACAGCGATCAGGAACTCTTCCCCGCCCGCGCGGCAGATGGCTGCATCCGGCGGGCTGTGGTGCCTCAGCAGCTCGGCCACCGCCTTCAACACGCGGTCGCCGGCAGCGTGCCCGTGCGTGTCGTTGACACGTTTGAAGTTGTCGAGATCGACCATCACCAGGGTGAGGTCGGCGTCGGCGTCATCCGCATGACGGAGCTGACGCAATACCCGGTCGGCGAACCCGCGGCGGTTGAGCAGTCCGGTCAGCGGATCAGCGTCCGAGCGAATGGCGTAGGTGCCCATTGCCCGGGACATGCTCCGAATCGCCACCGGCACAGTCAAGTTCAGAAACCAGACAAGCCAGAACGCCGCCACCGCGGTCCCCACGCCCGCGTCGGCGGCCAGCCGCCACGAGGCCGTCGTCGCGATCACGATCGCGACGACGAAGTTGAACGCCAGCAGCTTGGTGCTGTGGAAGAACGCGATGTAGCCGCCGGTGACGGCGGTCGCTGTGCAGGCCAGCAGCGACACCGCCGCGGTGGGCTGACCGAGGCTCCAGACGGCCACGCACAGGGTGCCGGTGATGATGGCCACCTCGGATTGCCGGCGGGTCGGCCACCGGGTGAGCCACACCACCGTCATGCCGATGGTGAGGATTGCGCCGACCACGCCGAGCGCAACCAAGGTCACCGGGGGCCAGCGAAGGGCGCCCAGGAAGCTCAGGGGCACCAGTGCTGCTGACGCCGAAACGATGGCCATCACGATCTGTGCCGACCGCAGCAGCCCCCGTTGGGTCAAAAAGTCTGTGGTCCAGTCGTATTGGTCTGGTTCCCGCCACCACCGCTGCAACCGCGACACAATCAGCGCACCCCCGGGGAAGAGGGTACCGCTGCGCTGATCGATCCGACAGGCGGTCGGGCCTGCTAGAGCGCGGTGGTGGTCCCCGCGGCCGGCTGCCGGGTCGGGGTGATCCGCCCCTTGACCCCCTTGACCGACGCCCGGTCCAGCAACTCCTGGTAGAGGGCGTCCGAGACGGTGCGGGTGCGGCTGAGAAGGAAACCACTGAGGCCGGTGCGGTCACTGACGACGGCCCACTGGTAGTCCGGGTCGAGGTCGACGATCCAGTAGTTCCCGGGGGGATTGGCCGATGCCGGCCCGAAGAACCGCACATTGAGCTTGTTGTTCGTGGAGTCGACGGGCAACGCGACACCGGTGATGGTCGACTGCGGCCCGTTGTTGAAGAAGTAGTTGCCCGAGTTCTCGACCTTGATCGACCCGTCGGGGTTGGGGCTGTACACCGCGGTGGTGTTCACCAGGCCGATCGAGAAGAACTGCTTGACGCTGCCAACCTCGTACCAGGTGCCGAGGTAGCTGTTGATGTCGACGACCGGCGGGGGGCCGAGAACGATGGCGGCGGTGTCGCCCATGACGATGTACTCGTCCGGGGCGCCGTAGATGCCGTTGCCGTCGGTCGGGCCCAGGCCCTGGTACATGTCGTTGATCCAGCCGGTGGCCAGCGTGTAGACGGCCTCGGTGTTGCCGGGTGGGGAGAATCCGGTGACCAGCTGCCCGAAGAAGTCGATGAGCGGGTTGGCGCCGATCAGTGAATCGTAGTGGGAGCCGCCTGCCAGGGTCGCGCCGACGAACTGTCCCGGGCGGGCCGCCACCAGCTCCGCGGTGGCGGCGCCGTTGGAATTCCACGGTTGAGGCGGTGCTGCGACCTGGTAGACGGGGATGTCCAGGGTGTCCAAGCGCTCCAGGGCGTCGGTCACGACGCCGTTCCATGCGAATCCGTCGAACATCACGACGCCGCGCAGGCTGTCGTCGTTGCCGGGGTCGGTCGCGTAGTAGCCTCCCGCCGCGGCGGCGAAGCCACCGCCCGCGGACTGACCGGACAGGATGAAGTTCTCCGGCAACGTCCCCTGGAAACCCGCGGCGAGCGCGCTGGCGTTCAGCGATGCCCGGTCGGCGAGGAACATGCTCGCGACGGCCTGTTGCATCGGCACGCCGTTGAGCCAGCAGGCCGAACAAGACAGTGGGAATGACGAGATGTTGGGCGCCACGACAATGCTGTTGGTCTGCTGCGAGAGCCTCTCGGCCAGCGCGGACACGAACAGCTTGTTGCCGAGGAAGCCGTGCTGCAGCCACATCACGCCGGTCGCGGAGACCGAACCGTCGGCCTGGGTCGGGAGGTACCAGTCCGCACGAGTCGTGTAGCCGTTGGTGCCTACCGGGATGGTCAGCTTGGCCTTGCCGGTCTGGACGCCGGTCACCGTACCGGCGCTGACCGCAAGCGCCCCGACTTCGGACGGCATGGTGCCTGTCTCCGAAGACCCAGTCGTGGAGTCGGTTCCGAGCGCCACCGGATCGGCGATGACGGATGTCGTCGACTCGGCTGGGGTGTCCGTAGGTGCAGACGTTTCCGCGGGCTCAGCCTCTGCCGACGTCGGCACCGCCGAGCGCTTCTTCGTCTGGGTCGCTTCGTCCTCAGGTGAAGGGCTGACCTCGCTGTCGTCTGCGGCCGCGGCGTCGCGCTCCAGCGAGGACAAGCTTTCGCGCTCAGTGCGTGAGGTTCCGGACTCGGACTCCTCCGACGCCTCCGCGTCCGAGCGTCGGGTGGAAGTGGGCACCGACCCCGGATCCGTCGGGGCGTCCGCTTTCCCGGAGGCATCGCTGTTCCGCGTCGACGAATCGGCGGATTGTGACGAGTCCTGCCCAGCCGACCGGCTGGCGGCGCCACTACTGCTGTCGGAGGAATCCGTGTCGGCTGCGGCGACGCCCTGGCCTGCGCCGAGCGCGATGCACGCACCCGCGCTCATGGCCCCGAACCACAGCACCCACCGTCGCGTCGTCACGGCGCGAATTAAACCGTGGGCCGACAGACGGTGGGGTTAAATTGTCAGCAACGTCAGCGAGACGTCATTTTGCTGGATACGGATGGGCCCGTCTTCTCGAGCGCACGGTTTGTGACGGCGCTACACGCAAAATGCGTCAGAAACCGTACTTTCACGGGCGCACGCGGGTGATCGACTGCGGAAGCTTCGGGCTTCGCTGCCGCCGGTGGCGTCAGTGCCGCGAGTGCCGGATTGCGAGCCACCGTCGCCCCTCGCCCAGCAGTGCCGGTCGTCTCGGTGTCGCCGCCGTCACCACCGCAGGCAGGGCGATCTAGCGGCGCTGTTGTTTTCTGTCATACGGCTACCGTGGGGCCTCCCCCAAAGGGGAGCGGCAAGGTGGTTTGGTTGCGCCGCCGTGTAAGGGGTACCGGTAGAACATGGTGCGCGGCGACGAACTGCTGCATCGGCCGGCGGACCAGCGCGAGCGCTGGGCCGATGAGATTCTGGACCGGTTGGCGCCGGTCATGGGTGTGCTCGGCATCGTGTTCGTGCTGCTGGTGCTCGGCGAGCAACTGGCGCGCCCGGGTCCGCTGTCGACGGTGCTGGCGGTGCTGAGCTGGCTGTTGTGGGCGGTCTTCGCAATCGAGTTCGTCGCGCGGTTGGTGGTGGCGCCCAGCACAACGAAGTTCCTCCGGCGCAACTGGTGGCAGGTGATCTTCCTGGTGTTGCCGTTCCTCCGGCTGCTGCGGCTGCTCCGGGTTGCGCGGTTGACCAGATCAGGTCGCGTGCTGGCCGGCGCGGTGCGGGGCAGCCGATCCGCACAGCAGGTGTTGGGCAGCAGGCTGGCGGGCCTCGGGTCGGTGGTGGCGATCACGGTGCTGGGCAGCAGTCAGTTGCTGTACCAGTTCAGCGACTATCCCCGGTACGCGGATGCCTTGCATTCGGCCGCGCTGGGGGCTGTCACAGGTGAGCCATTGGGGAAGCCCGACGGCTTCGCCCAGGTGACCGACGTGGTGCTGGCGATCTTCTCGGTGGTGGTGTTCGGCGCGCTCGCAGGATTGCTCGGTTCGTTCTTCATCGAGAATCGAAACCAGCACAAGGAGGCCGCCGGTCGGTCGAGTAGCGACCAGACTGCAACATCGTGGAGCCGATGACGGGAATCGAACCCGCGTATTCAGCTTGGGAAGCTGATGTTCTGCCATTGAACTACATCGGCCTGTTCGAACACGAAGGCTAACACCCCGCGGGCACCCGCCGTGAGCTGCCCAGTGTTGAGTTGAGACGTCCTCTGCCAGCTCATCGAGGAGATGCACGCCGAAAGTACGGTTTGTGATGGATTTCAGTCGGATCCCGTCATAAAGCGTGCATTCGCGCGGTCTTCGAGTTGCACAGCGATGCGGGGTGCGACCGGTTTCCAGCCTGCTCGGCGATTCTCGGCCCGACTCGGCGGCTACGCTCGTGCCGTGCTGCTCTCCGACCGTGACATCCGCGCCGAGATCCAGGCCGGCAGGCTCGGTATCGACCCGTTCGACGACGTCCTGATCCAGCCCTCCAGCGTCGATGTCCGTCTCGACAACCTCTTCCGAGTGTTCAACAACACCCGCTACACCCACATCGATCCCGCCGAACGCCAGGATGATCTGACCTCCCTCGTGGAACCGAAGGAGGGGGAGCCGTTCGTCCTGCACCCGGGCGAGTTCGTGCTCGGGGCGACGCTGGAGCGCTGCTCCCTACCCGACGACCTGGCAGGTCGGCTGGAAGGCAAGTCCTCGCTGGGCAGGCTCGGGCTGCTCACCCACTCCACGGCCGGGTTCATCGATCCGGGGTTCTCCGGGCACATCACGCTGGAGCTGTCGAACGTCGCGAACCTGCCCATCACGCTGTGGACCGGGATGAAGATCGGCCAGCTCTGCCTGCTGCGGCTGACCAGCCCCGCCGAGCATCCCTACGGAAGCGCGAAAGCGGGCTCCAAGTACCAGAACCAGCGAGGCCCCACGCCGTCGCGTTCCTACCAGAACTTCATCAAATCCAGCTGACCAGGAACGTCACAGCCGAGTCTCGATCACGCGAGTAGGGTCGGGAGGCACCGGCGCTCTCGCGCATCCATGCCGTCGCGTTCCGGCCAGATTTTCGTCGCCATCAGCTAACTGCATCAGGTGTAACGCGTCAGCTGGTCAGGCCGATGAACTATCTAGTTGTCGGCTCGTCGTGCCTGGATGAGCATCGGCGACGAACCAGGCATAGCAAACATTTTGGAGGGTCAGTGGACATCGTGCTGGGTGTGTCGATGACACCTACGACGGTCCGCATGGTGCTGGTCGAAGGCGAGAAGGCCGACGGTGTCACCGTCGACCACGACGTCTTCGACGTCGCTTCGGCAGAGGGCACAGCAAACGCTGCTGATCAGGTTTTGGCGGCGGTTCTGGGTACCCGGGAAAGCGCGCAGGCCGGCGGGCATCACCTCAAGTCGATCGGTGTCGCCTGGAGCGACCACGCCGAGGCCGCCGCGCTGCGCGATGCGCTGGCCGCCCACGACATCGACGACGTCATGCTGGTCTCCGAGGGGCACGCGGCGTCCTCGCTGGCGCAGGCGGTCGGGCGCGCGGTCGGCTACGACACCACCGCGTTGCTGTTCGTCAACCGTGACACCGCGACGCTGTCTGTGGTGCAGACCGACGACGGCTCGGTGGTCAAGGTTCTCAGCCGCACGCTGCACAGCACCGACGCGATGGCCGTGCTGACGGAGATGGCCGAGGCGGTCGCCGCTCAGGAGGCCCCTCCGCAGGCCATGTTCGTCGTCGGCTCGGGGGTGGACGTCAGCTCGGTCAAGGCGCACCTCGAACATCTCGTCTCGCTGCCGGTGAGCGCACCCGAGGATGCAGAGATGGCGCTGGCCCGCGGAGCGGCGCTGGCCTCTGCCGCGGCGCCGGCCTTCGAGGCGTCCACCGTGGGCCTTGCGTACTCCCAGGACCCGGACGGCCCCACCGCCGGCTCGGTTTACGCCGTTCTGGCCGGAGCCGGCACCCAGCTGGCGCCGGTGGGCGCCGAGCCCGCGGTCGACATGGTCGACGAGGTCGACGAGTTCGCGCAGACCCACGCCCGGCCCGTCGAGGAGGAGCGCAAGCCGTTCCTGCTCGTGGGCAGCGCGCTGACCTCGATCTTCGTGGTCGGCGTGGTGGCACTGGTCATCTCGCTGGCCGTCAGCATCCGCCCGACGGCCGACCAACGCCCGAGCCCGGCGGAGGCCGTCATCGTGCCGAGCAGTCAGGTTCCGGCGCCGGCGCCTGTCCAGGAAGCCCAGCAGCCGGTCGACCCGCCGTCGGCCGAGACGATCAAACCGCCGGTGCCCGTGGTCCAGCAGGCGCCGGCTCAGACGCCGCGGACGGTGTTCGTGGAGCAGGCCCCCGCACCTGCCGCACCCGCACCCGCGCCC
>NZ_JBAUJB010000399.1:0-4821 GCF_049683355.1 Mycobacterium sp. | reverse complement strand
GCGGTGGCCCGCGGCGCAGTCGCGGTGCTGACCGACCAGGAGGGTGTGGCGCAGGTCGCCGGCCCGGACGGTGCTCTGGGAGTGCCGGTGCTGGTGCACCCGGGGCCGCGGGCGGTGCTCGGTGAGGTGGCGGCCGCCGTGTACGGACACCCGTCGCAACAGCTGCGCGTCATCGGCGTCACCGGCACCTCCGGCAAGACCACGACGGCGTATCTGGTCGAGGCAGGCCTGCAATCGGCCGGCCGGGTGGCCGGATTGATCGGCACGGTCGGCGTACGCATCGGCGGACGCGACCAGCCGAGCGGGCTGACCACACCGGAAGCCCCGGAACTACAGGCGCTGTTGGCGTTGATGGTCGAGCAGGGGGTGGACACCGTGGTGATGGAGGTGTCCAGCCATGCGCTGACCCTCGGCCGCGTCGACGGCGTGTCGTTCGCGGTCGGCGGGTTCACCAACCTGTCCCGCGACCATCTGGACTTCCACCGGTCGATGGAGGAGTACTTCGAGGCCAAGGCGCGGCTGTTCGACCCGCAGGCACCGACGCACGCCGAGGTGTCGGTGGTGTGCATCGACGACGAGTGGGGCCGCGCGATGGCGAAGCGGGCGCATCATGTGGTGACCGTGAGCGTGACGCAACCGGCCGACTGGGTCGTCGACGCCATCACCTCCGGCGAAGGCGGCTCCCAGGATTTCTTCGCGGTGGACCCGGCCGGTGTCCATCACGGCCTGCAGATCGGGCTGCCGGGCAGGTACAACGTGGCCAACGGTCTGCTGGCGGTGGCGCTGCTGGACGCGGTCGGGGTGTCACCCGAGCAGGCCGCGCCGGGACTACGGGACGCCAGCGTGCCGGGCCGTCTGGAATCGGTGCACCGTGGGCAGCCGTTCCTCGCCCTCGTCGACTACGCGCACAAACCCGGTGCGCTGCGAGCGGTGTTGCAGACCCTGCGCCGGCAGGGCACGGGCCGGCTTGCCGTCGTGTTCGGCGCCGGTGGAAACCGTGACCCGGGTAAGCGCGAGCCGATGGGGGAGGCGGCCGGCGAACTGGCCGACCTGGTGGTGGTGACCGACGACAATCCGCGCGACGAGGACCCGGCGGCCATCCGTGCGGCGATCGTGAAAGGCGCGCGGACAGGCAAAGGCGCCGGCCGCGCAGAGGTCGTGGAGATCGGTGACCGGCGCGCCGCGATCGATCACGCGGTCGCCTGGGCCGGACCCGGCGACATCGTGCTCATCGCGGGCAAGGGGCATGAGGCAGGCCAGACCAGCCGGGGTCAGACCCGCCCGTTCGACGACCGGGACGAGCTGGCGGACGCGCTGGAGTCACGCACATGATCGAGCTGTCGCTGGCCCGGATCGCCGAGATCGTCGAGGGCCGCCTCGACAACATCGGCGCCGACGAGGCCGCCGCCACGTCCGTCACCGGCACCGTCGAGTTCGACTCCCACGCCGTGACACCGGGCGGGTTGTTCCTGGCGCTGCCCGGGGAGCGTTCCGACGGGCACGATTTCGCGGCGGCGGCGGTCGCTGCGGGCGCGGTGGCGGTGTTGGCCGCCCGCCCGGTCGGCGTGCCCGCGATCATCGTCGAACCGGTCGGTGTGCCACCGGGTACCGGCGGCACCGCCGGAGTCCTCGAGCACGACACCGACGGCTCCGGTGCCGCGGTGCTCGCGGCGCTGGCGAAGCTGGCGGCCGCCGTCGCCGCCGAGCTGACGGCGGGCGGGCTGACCATCGTCGGCATCACCGGCTCCTCAGGCAAGACGTCGACCAAGGATCTGATCGCCGCCGTCCTGGCTCCGCTGGGCGAGGTGATCGCTCCGCCAGGTTCGTTCAACAACGAGCTCGGTCACCCGTGGACCGTGCTTCGGGCTACTGGATCCACCGACTACCTGGTGCTGGAGATGTCGGCACGACATCCGGGCAACATCGCAGCACTTGCACGCATCGCGCCGCCGTCGATCGGGGTCGTGCTGAATGTCGGCACCGCCCACCTCGGCGAGTTCGGCTCTCACGAAGCGATCGCCGCCACCAAATCCGAGCTGCCCCAGTCGGTTCCGGCATCGGGGGCGGTGATCCTCAACGCCGACGATCCGATAGTGGCGGCGATGGCCGACACCACCGCGGCGCGTGTGGTGCGGGTGGGCCGCTCCGCCGATGACGCAGAAGCCGACGTGCGCGCGGAGAACGTCGAGCTCGACCCGCTCGCCCGGGCCCGCTTCACGCTGCACGCCCGAGGCGGCGCGGTGGCGGTCTCCCTCGCCGTACACGGCGACCACCAGGTGTCCAACGCGCTGTGCGCGGCGGCCGTCGCGCTCGAGTGCGGCGCGTCGCTCGACCAGGTGGCGGCCGCGCTCCGGGAAGCACGGCCGGCGTCGCGGCAGCGGATGCAGGTCAGCACGCGCGACGACGGGGTGACGATCATCAACGACGCCTACAACGCCAACCCGGACTCGATGCGCGCCGGTCTCAAGGCGCTGGCTTGGATGAGCCGGGGTGGGACGCCCAAACGCCGAAGCTGGGCGGTGCTCGGAGAGATGGCCGAACTCGGCGACGACGCGATATCCGAGCATGACCGCATCGGCAGACTGGCGGTGCGATTAGATGTGTTTCGACTCATCGTCGTCGGAACCGGGAGGCCTATGAGCGCCATGCTCAACGGGGCGGTCATGGAAGGGTCGTGGGGCTCCGAGGCCACCGGTGTCGCCGACACCGACGCCGCACTGGACCTGCTGCGCGCCGAGCTTCGGGCCGGCGATGTGGTGCTGGTGAAGGCGTCGAACTCGGCCGGGCTCGGAGCGCTGGCCGACGCGCTGGTGGCCGATTCCACCGGTGCCGGGAAGGGCGATCGATGAGGCAGATACTCATCGCCGTCGCGATCGCGCTGACGGTGTCGATACTCCTGACGCCGATGCTGATCCGGCTGTTCACCCGCCAGGGGTTCGGCCACGAGATCCGCGCGGACGGCCCGCCCAGCCACCACAAGAAGCGCGGCACCCCGTCGATGGGCGGGGTGGCGATCATCGCCGGTATCTGGGCCAGCTATCTGGGCACCCACCTTGTGGGCGTGCTGATCGACGGCAAGGGACCGTCGGCCTCGGGGCTGCTGGTGCTCGGGCTGGTGACGGCGCTGGGTGCCGTCGGGTTCGCCGACGACATGATCAAGATCCGGCAGGCCCGCAACCTCGGACTGAACAAAACCGCCAAGACCGTCGGGATCCTGGTCGCCGCAGTGCTGTTCGGTGTGCTGGCACTGCAGTTCCGCAACGCCGACGGGCTGACCCCCGGCAGCGCGGAGCTGTCCTACGTGCGCGAGATCGCGACAGTCACGCTGGCGCCCGCCATCTTCGTGCTGTTCTGCGTGGTGATCGTCAGCGCATGGTCCAACGCGGTGAACTTCACCGACGGGCTGGACGGGCTGGCGGCAGGGGCGATGGCGATGGTGTGCGCCGCCTACGTGCTGATCACGTTCTGGCAGTTCCGCAACGCCTGCGCGACCAGCCCCGGGGTGGGTTGCTACAACGTACGTGATCCGCTCGACCTCGCGATCGTCGCGGCGGCCACCGCCGGGGCGTGCATCGGGTTCCTGTGGTGGAACGCCGCGCCTGCCAAGATCTTCATGGGGGACACCGGCTCGCTGGCGCTGGGCGGCGTCATCGCCGGGCTGTCGGTCACCAGCCGGACCGAGATGCTCGCCGTGGTGCTGGGGGCGCTGTTCGTCGCCGAGGTGACCTCGGTGGTGGTGCAGATCATGGCCTTCCGCACCACCGGCCGCAGGGTGTTCCGGATGGCGCCGTTCCATCACCATTTCGAGTTGGTGGGCTGGGCCGAGACCACTGTGATCATCCGCTTCTGGCTGCTGACGGCGATCGCGTGCGGGCTCGGGGTGGCGCTCTTCTACAGCGAGTGGCTGACCACCGTTGGTGCTTGAGGACGTCGACCGCGGCCCGTTGGGCTACTCCCGGGTCCTGGTGGCGGGTGCCGGCATCACCGGCCGCGCCGTGCTCGCCGCGCTGGCACCGCTGGGGGTGGGTACGACGCTGACCGACGACAGCCCGACAGCGCTGACCGCGTTCGCCCAGCAGGGCGTGGCGGTGCTCGACCCGGCGGCGGCCGTCGAGCGGATCGCCGACTTCGAGCTCGTCGTCACCAGCCCGGGGGTCCCTGCCACCGCACCGGTGCTGGCTGCAGCGGCCGCGGCGGGCGTCCCGATCTGGGGTGACGTGGAACTGGCCTGGCGGCTGGACCGATCCGGCCGGTACGGCCCGCCGCGGCAGTGGCTGGTGGTCACCGGCACCAACGGCAAGACCACGACGACGTCGATGCTGTTCGCCATGCTCGAGGCGGCGGGACGGCGTGCGGCGTTGTGCGGCAACATCGGTGAACCGGTGCTCGACGTGCTGGACCAGCCGGCCGAGGT
This sequence comes from Mycobacterium sp., assembly GCF_049683355.1. Taxonomy (GTDB): domain Bacteria; phylum Actinomycetota; class Actinomycetes; order Mycobacteriales; family Mycobacteriaceae; genus Mycobacterium. The sequence continues at coordinate 407 of NZ_JBAUJB010000399.1, read as the reverse complement.
GTTCGCCGTCGAGCTGTCCAGCTTCCAGCTGCACTGGGCGCCCTCGTTGCGCCCGACCGCGGGGGTGGTGCTCAACGTCGCCGAGGACCACCTGGACTGGCACGGCTCGATGCAGGCATACGCGCAGGCCAAGGCGCGCGCACTGACCGGGGCCGTAGCGGTTGGTGGGCTCGACGACCCGATCGCGGCCGCGCTGCTGGACGCCGCACCGGCTCCGGTGAAGGTGGGTTTCCGGGCGGGGGAGCCCGGTCCGGGTGAGGTCGGGGTGCGCGACGGTGAGCTGGTGGACAACGCGTTTGCGCGCGGGCTGAAGGTGGCCGACGTGGACAGCATCACGGTGGCGGGCCCGGTCGGCGTGCTCAACGCGCTGGCGGCCGCCTGCCTGGCCCGCGCGGTCGACGTGCCCG
>NZ_JBAUJB010000398.1:0-6487 GCF_049683355.1 Mycobacterium sp. | reverse complement strand
GACGAGGCTGCAGAGTTCGCACAACGCTACGGCCCGCACACTTGCTCCCTCCGAAGAGGCTTTTGACACCCCGCTCAGCCCGCCGCCTCTCAACGACGAACCGGGGCCTGCTACCCGGCGCTCCGGTGCTTACCGGGACGGGACCCACACCCGCTAGTTCAGTCCAACTTGCAGGACGCAACACGGAAGCAGGCTACCCAGGCCGACCGACTACTTGTCGGCCAGCAACGATTCGGTGGCCGACAGCAACGCGCATGTCGCCAGACCGTCGATGGCCACCCGAAGATCAGACGACGCGGGGAACGTAGGTGCGATGCGGATGTTCTTGTCCTCCGGGTCATTCCGGTACGGGAACGACGCACCCGCCTCCGTCACCGCGATCCCGGCCTCCTTGGCCAGCGCCACGGTCCGCTTGGCCGTACCGGGCAACACGTCGAGGCTGATGAAGTAACCGCCCTTGGGTTCGGTCCAGGACGCGATCTTGGCGTCACCCAACCGGTCCTCGAGAATCTCCAGGACCAGCGCGAACTTCGGGGCCAGCAACTCCTGGTGGCGCTGCATGTGCAGCCGCACCCCGTCGGCGTCGCCGAGGAAGCGCAGATGACGCAGCTGATTGACCTTGTCCGGGCCGATCGACTTCTTGCCCGCGTGCTGCAGGTACCAGGCGATGTTGCCCAGAGAACCACCGAGGAAGCTGACGCCGGCGCCGGCGAAGGTGATCTTGGATGTGGAGGCGAAGACCAGCGGCCGGTTCGCGTGGTTGGCCGCCGCGGCCAGGCCCAGGATGTCGATCTGGCGGACGGTGTTGTGGGTGAGCGTGTGCACGGCGTAGGCGTTGTCCCACATGAGACGGAAATCGCTAGCCGCTGTTTCCATTTGAACCAACCGGCGAGCCGTCTCCAACGAATAGGTGGTGCCGGTGGGGTTCGAATAGACCGGAACACACCACATGCCCTTGATCGCCGGGTCGGCGGCGACGAGTTCCTCGATCAGATCGACGTCCGGGTCGTCCTCGAGCATCGGCACGGTGATCATCTCGATGCCCAGGCTCTCGGTGATCGCGAAATGGCGGTCGTACCCGGGCGCGGGGCACAGGAACTTGACGCCGGGCCCGTCCCGCAGCTCGTCGATCCACGGGCGCGGCGAGTCGACACCACCGTGCAGCAACGAGTACACGACGACGTCGTGCATCAACTCGAGGCTGGCGTTGTTGCCGGCGATCAGATTGGGCACCGGGATGCCCAGCAGCTCGCCGAAGATCTTCCGCAGTTCGGGCAGCCCGTGCGGGCCGCCGTAGTTGCGGGTGTCGGTGCCCGACCCGTCCCGGAACGCGTCGGGTCCGTCCCCCGGCAACGCGAGCAATCCGTTGGACAGGTCGAGTTGCGCCGGAGACGGCTTTCCGCGCGTCAGATCCAACTGCAGGGATCGGGCCTGCAGGTCGGCGTAGTTGCGCTGCTGCTGGTCATGCTGTGCGAGCAGCTCGTCACGGCCCAGCGACTGAAACGACACCGCGCGCCTTTCACCGTCGTGCGTGGATTCTCCGGACGTAAGGGGACCCCGCGCACCCGCCAGAGCCCATTGACCCTTGCTGCCTTCCGGCCCTGGGGGAGTTCACAGGATGGACGCCGCGCGGGGTCCACGAAGAGTGTAGTACCCCGCCCCGGCCGCCTGCCGCGGTGCAACCGCCAAGCGGCTTTGCGGACCCACCATGCGGGTCGGCTACCATGGCCGACGGAGGATTCGCCTAGTGGCCTATGGCGCTCGCCTGGAACGCGGGTTGGGTTAATAGCCCTCAGGGGTTCAAATCCCCTATCCTCCGCACTCAGTCCGGGGTGCGACCGGCAATCACCGAGAGCTCGGTCGCACCCCCGACGACAAAGATCGAGGAGGGGTATGGGTCGCACCGTCGCGGTGATCTGGCACGCGTCGTTCTCCATTGCCGCCGGTGTCCTCTATTTCTTCTTCGTGCTTCCGCGCACGCCCGAGCTGCTGGGGCAGACCTCGCCCACCCTGGGCACGGCACTGCGCATCGTCACCGGCGCGCTGATCGGTCTGGCGGCGCTGCCCGTAGTGTTCACGCTGCTGCGCACCCGGCGCCCGGAATTCGGGACCCCGGCGCTCGCGCTGAACCTGCGCACGGCATCGATCGGTCTGCACGCCGCGGCAGGGCTGCTCATCATCGGTACCGCGATCAGCGAGATCTGGCTCTCGCTCGACGACGCCGGGCAGTGGTTGTTCGGCATCTACGGCGCGGCCGCCGCCATGGCGCTGCTGGGCATGCTCGCCTTCTACCTGGCGTTCGTCGCCGAGTTGCCGCCGCCACCGCCGAAGCCGTTGAAGGTCAAGGAACGCAAGAGCCGGCGCGGCCGCAAGGATGCGGCGAAGGCCGAGGAACCGGCCGAAGAATCCTCGGAGGTCACAGAATCGTCAGACGATTCCGAATCCGCCGACGACGCCGAGGCGGCTGAGGATCCTGAGGTTCCGCAGACCCCCGCGGAGCAGCCGGCCACGGCCGGTCAGGAATCCGAGGAGCCGGCTGCAGACGCCGAAAGTGGCCCGCAGACCTCGGAGAACACCGACGAGAGCGGCACCGAACGTGCCAACGGGACGCTCCAGAACCGCCGTCCGACCGGCAAGGGAAAAGCCCCGGGCAGACGCAAACGAACCCGTGGCGGCGTTGCTGGCGGGGACTGAGGGAAAGGCACGACATCGACAGCGGCCCTCAGCGCAGCCACTATTGATGGGTATGGGCCCGTATCCCTCTCTCAGAAGCCTGCTGATCGCACTTGCCGCGGTCCTGGCGCTCGTAGCCCCGGCGGCACCCGCAGCCGCCGCCCCCGGTGATGTGATGGCAGCCGCCGACCAGGCGGAAGCGTCGGTGGTGCGCATCGACACAGCCGTCGACTACCAGGGCGTGATCGGCCTCGGGACCGGGATCGTGCTCGATCCCGGCGGGCAGGTGCTCACCAACTTCCACGTCGTACAGGGTGCCGACCGGATCACCGGCACGGTCGGGGGCAGGTCATACCCGGCAACCCTGGTCGGGTACGACCGCGGACGCGACGTCGCGGTCATCCAGCTGATCGGTGCGGCCGGACTGCCTATCGCGGCCATCGGCGACGCGAACGTGCTGGTGCCGGGTGAGCCCGTGGTGGCGCTGGGTAACTCCATGGGCACCGACAGGCCGCTGACCCGCGAGGTCGGCACCGTGACCGGATTCGGCCGCACCGTCAACGCCGAGGACACGCTGACGGGCACCTCCGATGAGCTGACCGGTCTCATCGAGTTCGCCGCGCCGGTTCGCGCCGGCGACTCCGGCGGCCCGATGGTCAACGCGACCGGCCAGGTTGTCGGCCTGACGACGGCGGCCTCGGTGAACTTCCGGATGGGTCCCGGTGGCAAGGGGTTCGCGATCCCGATCAACGATGCGATGGGCGTGGGCGACCAGATCCGGGCCGGAATCCGCTCCGACACGGTCCACATCGGCCCGCCGGTGCTGCTCGGTGTCGGGGTCCGCACCACCCCGCGCGACGAGCCCGGGGTGTTCGTCCAGGAGGTGATGCGTGGCGGCCCCGCCGACCAGGCCGGACTGCTCGACGGCGACATCCTGATCGCCCTCGACGGGACCACCTTGGACTCGACGAACACGTTGACCTCGGTGCTGGACCGGCACTACCCGGGAGATGCGCTGGAGCTGGTGTGGATCGACGGTGCCGGACAGACGCGCACCAGCGTCGCGGTGCTGACCCCCGGCGTCAATTGATCCAAACCCGTCGGACAGGCCACCGCGGAACCCTATGCTGAGCGAGTGCCCAACAATGCCTCGTACCGGGTCGTCCAGTGGACGACGGGAAACGTCGGAAAGAGCTCGGTCGCCGCGATAGCGAAGCACCCCAGCCTGGAACTGGTCGGCTGTTACGCCTGGTCGGACGACAAAGCCGGCCGCGATGTCGGTGAGCTGGCAGGCATCGAACCGCTGGGGGTAACCGCCACCAACGACGCGGACGCCCTGCTCGCTCTCAAACCCGACGTGGTCGTCTACAACCCGATGTGGATCAACGTCGACGAGCTGGTGCGGGTCCTGGAGGCCGGCGTGAACGTCGTGGCGTCGGCCTCGTTCATCACCGGGCACAACCTGGGTGACGACCGGGACCGGCTCGCCGACGCGTGCCTGCGCGGCGGATCGACGCTCTTCGGCTCCGGTGTCAGCCCCGGCTTCGCCGAGATGCTCGCGATCGTGGCGGGCACCGCGTGCGACCGCATCGACAAGGTCACCATCGCCGAGTCCGCCGACACCACCCTCTACGACTCCCCCGACACCGAGCGGCCCGTCGGCTTCGACATGGCCATCGACGATCCCGACCTGCGGCCGATGGCCGCCAAGGGCACCGCGGTGTTCGCCGAAGCGGTGCGACTGGTCGCGGACGCTCTGGGCATCGAGCTCGATGAGATCACCCTGCGTGTCCGAATACGCCCAGACGACAGAGGACCTACCGATGGCGTCGTGGACCATCAAAGCCGGACATGTGGCGGGCGTCTTCGCCAGCTGGCAGGGGATCGGCAACGGCAAGACCGTCATCGACATCAACGTCCGGTGGAAGAAGGGTCAGACCCTGGAGCCGGACTGGCAGCTCGACGGCGACGGATGGAAGATCACCATCGACGGCCGGCCGTCGGTCAACATGACCGTCGGCTTCCTGCCGCCGCAGGACATGATCGAGAACGCCAAGACGCTCGAGGACTTCTTCGTGCTCGGCCACATCATGACCGCGTTGCCGCCGATCCACGCAATCCCGGCCGTCGTCGCCGCAGCGCCGGGCATCGCGACCTACAACGACCTGCCGCTGCCGCTGCCCCGAGGTGTCGTGCCGGCTGGCTAACCTTGCCGGATGAGCGTACGCGGATGGCTGCTCTTCGCCGCGATGAGCGTCATCTGGGGTATCCCGTATCTGCTCATCAAGATTGCGGTGGAAGGACTTTCGGCCCCGGTCCTGGTGTTCGCACGTACCGCCGTGGGTGCGCTGGTGCTGATCCCGCTGACGATGCGCCGCTCCGCGTGGGCTCCGGTGCTCGCACATTGGAAGCCGGTCGCCGTGTTCGCGTTGTTCGAGATCATCGCCGCCTGACTGCTGCTGTCTGACGCCGAACGGCACATCTCCAGCTCGCTGACGGGTCTGCTGATCGCGGCGTCGCCGATCGTGGCGACCCTGCTGGACCGGCTCACCGGCGGTGGCCAGCCGTTGACGGTGAAGCGGCTGGCCGGGCTCGCGGTCGGGTTGTCGGGAGTCGCCGTACTCGCCGGCCCCGAGCTGACCGGCGGCAGCGCATGGCCGGTCACGGAGGTGCTGCTTGTCGCGGTCTGCTACGCGATCGCACCGCTGGTCGCCGCGCGTTATCTCGGTGATGTGCCGACGATGCCGATGACGGCCGCATGCCTCGGCCTCGCCGCGGGTGGTGATCGCGGTGGCGCTTCTGGCCGTGGTCTGTACTGCGTTGGCATTCATCGTGTTCTTCGCGCTGATCCGTGAAGTAGGCGCGCCGCGGGCGCTGGTCTTCACCTACGTCAACCCCGCGGTGGCGCTCGCCGCGGGTGTCATCGTGCTGAATGAACCGCTGACACCGTGGCGGCTCGCCGGACTGGCGCTGATCCTCACCGGATCGGTGCTGGCGACCCGGCGCCTCGAACCGAAAAATGCGTTGAGCTGACGGTTGATCTGCGGTGACATGGGACCCATGCCCGCTGCACTCTGGCCGCTCAACGGCCTTGTCGTGTCGACCCCGGGGCTGTCGCTGCGCTCGCTCCCGAGGGCATCCACGATCCAGCGACCATGCCGTTTTCGGAGCCGTGGACAGATGTCGCACCGCCGCAACTGCAATGGAACGCGCTGCGCTACTTCTGGCGATGTCGCGCCGAAACCACCGTCAGCAATTGGCATCTCGACTTTTCGGTGCACGCGCAGGGCGATGTCGTGGGCGTCTGCTCCATCGACGGCAAGCAGTTCCCGTCGATGCGCACCGCCACCACCGGGTCGTGGCTCGGCCGCCGCTACCAGGGGCGCGGGTTGGGGCGCGAAATGCGCCAGGCCGTGCTGCATCTGATCTTCGCCGGGCTGGATGGCGAACGGGCGACCACCCGGGCGTGGCATGACAACATCGCATCGGTACGGGTCACGCGGTCGTTGCCGTACATCGAGGACGGCGCCACAAAGGAACCGCGGCGTGACCGGTGTGGACACCATGCTGGCGTTCTCGATGACCCGCTTGCGATGGGAGACAGTGCACCGCAACGATATCGAGCTCAGCGGACTGGAGCCGGCCCGGGAATTCCTCGGGCTCTAGCCAGCCTGGTCCATGGTCGGTGGTGGTGGTTGGTAGGGGGTGTACCACTTCCATTGGGCGCGTTCGCCGGTCGGTCCTCGGTAGGGGGCGACGGCCGGGGGTGGTGTGGTCGGTGGTCGTGCCAGTGATCCCGAACTGAGTTCCTGGC
>NZ_JBAUJB010000397.1:0-5240 GCF_049683355.1 Mycobacterium sp. | reverse complement strand
CACCCGCGGGGGCGCTGGGCCGGCCGGCGCACCCCGACGTCGCCATCGTCGACCCGGACTCGCTTGATCGTTGTCCGGCAGCGGTTCTCGATGTCCATGGCAAGGTACTCAATCCCGACGAGGCCATCGGCGAGATCGTCGACCAGCGCGGTGCGCCCGATTTCGAGGGTTACTACCGCAACGACGCCGCGGATGCCGAACGGGTCCGCAACGGCTGGTACTGGTCCGGCGATCTCGGGTACCTCGACGATGGCGGGTTCCTGTACTTCGCCGGCCGGCGCGGTGACTGGATCCGGGTGGACGGCGAGAACATCTCCGCACTCAACATCGAACGCGTCATCCGGCGTTGTCCGGACGTGATCACCGCGGGGGTCTACGGCGTACCCGACCCCCGCTCGGGCGATCAGGTGATGGCTGCCGTCGAGGTCGCCGATCCCGAGACGTTCGACGTCGACGGGTTCACGGCGTTCCTGGCCGCCCAGCATGACCTGGGGGCCAAGGGAACCCCACGCTTCATCCGGGTGTCGGGCAGCTTGCCCGCCACCGGATCCCACAAGGTGCTCAAACGGGATCTGCAGGCGCAGCGCTGGCACACCGCCGAACCGGTGTACCGCTGGGCGGGCCGGGGCCGTCCGCGCTACCGCCGGATGACCGACGCCGACCGGCAGGCCCTGGATGCGGAGTTCGCCACGCACGGAAGGAAAATCCATGCATGACTGAATGGGACGAGACGACCGATGTGCTGGTGGCCGGATCCGGCGCGGGCGGGGTCACCGGCGCGTACACCGCCGCACGAGAGGGTCTCGACGTCATCCTGATCGAGGCCACCGACAAGTTCGGCGGCACCACCGCGTACTCGGGCGGGGGTGGGATGTGGTTCCCCTGCAACCCGGTTCTGCTGCGCGCGGGCACCGACGACAGCATCGACGACGCGCTGGAGTACTACACCGCGGTGGTCGGGGACCGCACGCCGAAAGCACTGCAGGAGACCTACGTGCGCAGCGGTGCGCCGCTCGTCGAGTACCTCGAGTCCGACGAGTTGCTGAAGTTCACCCTGCTGCCCTGGCCCGACTACTTCGGCAAGGCCCCGAAGGCACGCGCCGACGGCATGCGGCACATCGCGGCCAAACCTCTCAAGGTCGCGGCCGCACCCGCGCTGCGCGAACTCGTCCGCGGGCCGCTGGACGCCGACCGGCTGGGCCGGCCCCAACCGGAGGACTATTTTGTCGGCGGGCGTGCGCTCATCGCCCGGTTCCTTGCGGCCTCCGAGAAGTATCCGCACTTCTCCGCCCGCCGGAACACGGCGCTCACCGAGCTGGTTGTCGACGACGGTGCCGTCGTCGGCGCGATCGTCGAGACCGACGGGCAACGCCGGGCCATCCGGGCCCGGCGCGGGGTGCTGTTGGCCGCAGGCGGTTTCGAACACAACGACGACATGCGGCAGTGCTACAGCGTTCCCGGGAACTCACGAGACACCATGGGGCCGTTGGGCAACCGGGGCCTGGCCCATCTGGCAGCGATGGCCATTGGGGCAGACACCGATTTGATGGACCAGGCGTGGTGGTCGCCGGGACTGACCCATCCCGACGGCACCTCGGCCTTCGCGCTGTGGTTCACCGGGGGGATCTTCGTCGACGACAACGGACGCAGGTTCGTCAACGAGTCGGCGGCCTACGACCGTCTCGGGCGCGAGATCCTCGCTGCGATGGACGCAGGCACAGTCACGCTGCCGCTCTGGATGATCTACGACAACGCCGAGGACGGCGTCCCGCCGGTCAAGGCGACCAACGTCTCGACGGTCGAGCCGGCGAGATACGTGGACGCGGGCTTGTGGCGCACTGCCGACACCCTCGAACAACTCGCCGCCGAGATCAGCGTGCCACCGCAGAATCTGCTGGACACGGTGACGCGGTTCAACGAGTTCGTGCGGCACGGCAGCGATGATGACTTCGGCCGCGGCGACGAACCCTACGACCGCGCGTTCTCCGCCGGCGCCCCACCGCTCTACCCGATTGAACGTGCGCCGTTCCACGCGGCCGCATTCGGCGTGTCCGATCTGGGCACCAAGGGCGGTCTGCGCACCGATACCGCCGCGCGGGTGCTCGACGCGGCGGACAATGTGATCGTCGGACTCTACGCAGCCGGCAACACGATGGCAGCACCCAGCGGCACCGTCTACCCCGGCGGCGGCAATCCGATCGGAACCAGCATGGTCTTCAGCCACCTGGCTGTGCTGGACATGGAAAAAGGAGTCAGCCATGAGTGAGACAGCGACCGAGAACGTCCGCGAGATCGACACCGGCGCCGTGATGACGCGATTCGCCCGCGGTTGGCACTGCCTGGGCCTTGCCGAGTCCTTCCGCGACGGCCAGCCGCACGGCATCACCGCGTTCGGCACCATGCTCGTGGTGTTCGAGGATTCCAAGGGCGCGCTCAACGTCCTGGACGGCTACTGCCGGCACATGGGCGGCAACCTCGCCCAGGGCACCATCAACGGCGACGACATCGCCTGCCCGTTCCACGACTGGCGCTGGGGCGGCGACGGCAAGTGCACCCTGGTGCCGTACGCCAAGCGGACCCCGCGGCTGGCCCGCACCAGGGCCTGGCTCACCACCGAGGTCAACGGTCAGTTGCTGGTCTGGCACGACTCCGAGGGTTCCACTCCCCCAGCTGAACTGACCCCGCCGACGATCGAAGGCTTCGACGAGGGCCTCTGGTCACCGTGGCAGTGGAGTTCGATCCTGATCGAGGGCGCGCATTGTCGCGAGATCGTCGACAACAACGTCGACATGGCGCACTTCTTCTACATCCACCACGCCTACCCGACGTACTTCAAGAACGTCATCGAAGGGCACACCGCCAGTCAGTTCATGGAGTCCAAGCCGCGACCCGACACCTCGGCGAACTTCGACAAGCTCTGGGACGGAACGTATCTGCGTTCGGAGGCGACCTACTTCGGTCCGGCGTACATGATCAACTGGCTGCACAACGACCTCGGCCCGGACTTCACCGTCGAGGTGGCACTGATCAACTGCCACTACCCGGTCAGCCACAGCTCGTTCGTCCTGCAGTGGGGGGTGGCCGTGCAGCAGATGCCGGGGCTGCCCGCCGACAAGGCCGCCAAACTCGCCGCGGCGATGAACAGTTCGTTCGGCGAAGGTTTCCTCGAGGACGTCGAGATCTGGAAGAACAAGACCCGCATCGACAATCCGCTACTCACCGAGGAAGACGGGCCGGTGTACCAGCATCGCCGTTGGTACCAGCAGTTCTACACCGACCTCGCCGACGTCACCGCCGACATGACCGACAGGTTCGAGCAGGAGGTCGACACCACCCACGCCAACGATCTGTGGCAGCAGGAGGTTGCCGAGAACCTGGCGGCCCGCGCCCGAAGTTGAGTACAAGTACCCAACGAACAGGGACGCCCGCTGACTTAGGCTCGCTGGACAACTGGTATCGACAGGAGTTCAGCCATGAAGCTCTCGGCCGTCACCCGCTTCGCCGCCATCGCTGCGGCCCTGGCCACCGTAGCCACGGGCTGCGGCTCGGATAGCACGACCGGTTCCGCCACCTCGGAGTCGTCTGAGACCAGCACGTCGCAGGCAACGACAACCAGCGCGGCGGCCGCACCCTCGACGACCAGGATCGCTCCGCGAGACGAGGACCCGAAGGGGTCGAACCCGACGATCGTCGACTACATCGTCGCCAACGGGATCCAGGAGACCCCGATCAGCCGTAGCGATTCCGGTGCCCCTCGGATCAACCTGCCCTTCCCCGAGGGCTGGCGCGACGCCGGTCCCGACGCCCCGGAATGGACTTACGGCGCCATCCTCTACGACGGGCCCGAAGCGCGGGAGTACACGCCGAGCATCGTCGCGTTGCTGTCGAAGCTGACCGGCGATGTGGATCCGCAGGCCATTCTCGACCATGCGCCCGGCGAGTTGGCGAACCTTCCCGGTTGGAGTCCGTTGACCAACGGCCGGGAGAGCTCACTCAGCGGTTTCCCGGCATTCCAGCTCGGCGGCACCTGGGTGCAGGACGGTGTGGAGAAGATCGTCGCGCAGAAGACGGTGGTGATCCCGTGGTCCGACGGCGTCTACGTGTTGCAGCTCAACGCCGACGGCCTCGAGAGCCAGATGGACGTAGTCGGCGCTGCGACGAACATCATCGACGACGAAACCGTCATCACGCCCTGACGGAACAGCCGGTCAGCCGGCCAGTGAACCGACCACGGCGTCGATCAGGTGCGGCCCCGGCTCGCGGAACGCATCGGCCAACGCGGCCGCCAACTCCTCGGCGGTGGTCGCCCGCCGGGCCGCAACACCCATACCCTCGGCGATCTTGACGAAATCGATTGCGGGACGGCTCAGGTCGAGTAAGTCCAGCGCCTTGGGGCCCGGCGGTCGGGTGCTCGTCGCGCCGACGCGTTCCAGTTCGATGCGCAGGATGTCGTAGGCACCGTTGTCGAAGATCACCGTGGTCACGTCGAGGTTCTCTCGCGCCTGCGTCCACAACCCGGAAATCGTGTACATCGCCGACCCGTCGGCCTGCAACGACAGCACCGGCCGTTCCGGCGCGGCGATCGCGGCGCCGATTGCCGCCGGGATGCCGTAGCCGATCGCTCCCCCGGTCAGCGTCACCACATCGTGCGCCGGGGCGCCCGCCGTCGCGGCAGCGACTCCGACTCCGGCGGTGTTGGATTCGTCGACGATGATCGCCCGATCGGGAAGAAGTGCGGCCACCACAGCGGCGGCGGTGAAGGCGGTCAGATCGCCGGTCGGCAGTTCGGGCCGTGCTGCGGGCGCCACGGCAGCGGATGCGCCCGGGGCCAGTTCGTCGGCGAGCAGTTCCAGTGCCGCCGCGGCGCCGGCGCCCTCGGCCAGCAGGTACACCTCGCAACCCTCGGGGACCAGGTCGTTGGGCTTGTCCGGGTAGGCGAAGAACGACACCGGAGACTTCGCCCCGGCCAGGATCAGGTGGGCAGCGCCGGCGAGTTGCGCCTCCGCGGCCTCGGCGAAGTACGCCAGCCTCGCCACGGCGGGCACCCCCGCCCCACGTTCCAGCCGGGCGGGGAACGTCTCGCACAGCACTCTGGCCCCGGTGGCCTGCGCGATGCGGCTTGCCGCAGCCAGTCCCGGGGTCCGCGTCGCGTCCCCGCCGATCAGGATGACCGTCGGCGCACCGGATCGCAGCGTTTCCAGCGCGGCGCGGAGGCCGTCCCGGTCCACGGCGGGCGCGAC
>NZ_JBAUJB010000396.1:0-12478 GCF_049683355.1 Mycobacterium sp. | reverse complement strand
CACCCGCGTCATCCGCTCGCGGTCGGCGTTGAGCGCGTGCGGAAGTCGCTCCAGTCGCCGACTCACCGCGGTCAGGTAGCGGGCGAGGTCACCCAGCCGGCTCACCCCCGTGGCCGCGACGAAGCCGACCGGCACCAGCCGGGCCAACTGGGCGCGGATGTCGGCAACCGCGTCGGCCTGGGCGGAGCTCGGCACGTCGGGCAGCGCGAGTTGCACATCGTGCAGCGCGGCCAGCACCTTCTCCACCCGGCGCACCACATCCAGCGTGCCGGCGACCAACGTGCCGGTCAATCGGGTTCGGGCGGAGACGAATTCGTCTCTGGTCCAGACCGGCCCGGGAACGTGCAGCGCGACGGCGGCGTCGGCGCAGTCGTCGAGCAGTGCCGACAGAGTCCCGTCCGGATTGTTGCCGAGCACCAGCTTGGTCCGCAGATCCAGTTCGCGCTCGACGGGTTTGGCGATCGACGGCCCCGCCAGCCGCAGCAGCCGCCGGCTCCCGGACGGCGCTGCGGCCTGCTGCTCGAGCTGGGTCGCGAACACCCGGATGGACACCGACGAACCTCCGTCGACCATCGCCGGATATCCGCGGACGGTGTGTCCCGTGGTCCCGCTGCTCTCGACGACACGCGGCAGCTCATCGACATCCTCGGGCCAGTCACGCAAGCCGGAACGCTCGAGCCCACCTGCCACCGCGGCCGCCACCGCCTGCCGGGCGGGTGCGGCGAGCTGGTGCTGCAGCTCATCGAGGCTCTTGCCGCGGGCCACCACGGTGCCGTCACCGGATTCCACCGCGAAGGTGACCCGTAGGTGCGGCGGCAGCTTGTCCAGATCGAAGGCGTCGACGGGGACCAGGATCCCGGTCCGGCGCCGCAACTCCCGCTGCACCGCGTCGAGCAGCGGCCCACTGTCGGGCGTGATCGCCGCGAGCAGCGCGCGCGCAGTATCGGGAGCGGGAACGAAGTAGCGCCGCAGGTCCTTCGGCAGCGACCGGATCAACGCGGTGAGCAACTCCTCTCGCAATGCGGGCACCTGCCAGGCGAACTCGTCGCCACCGAGGCGGGCCAGAACATCAACCGGGACATGCACGGTGACGCCGTCGGCGGCGGCGCCGGGTTCGAACCGGTAGCTCAGTGGCAGCGTCAGATCGCCTGCGCGCCATGCATCCGGATGCTCGTCATCCTGTTCGGCGCGCATCAGGTCTTCTCGGCGCATCGTGAGCAGGTCGGGTTTGCGGTGACGTTGTTTGCGCCACCATCCGTCGAAGTGGCGGGCCGACACGATGTCCGCGGGGATACGCGCGTCGTAGAACGCGTGGACCTCGTCGTCACCGACCAGCAGATCGCGCCGCCGGGCCCGTTCTTCCAGCGCGGCGAGCTCGGCGCGCAACCGGGTGTTGTCGCGGAAGAAGTGGTGCCGCGTCTCCCAATCGCCCTCCACCAGCGCGTGCCGGATGAACAGATCCCGTGCCACCTCTGGGTCGATCTGCCCGTAACCGACACGCCGGTGGGCGACGATCGGCAGCCCGTAGAGCGTCACCCGCTCATAGGCCATCACCGCGCCGCGCTTCGAATCCCAGTGCGGCTCAATGTAGGTCCGTTGCACCAGATGCTCGGCGACCCGTTCGACGGCCTCCGGCTCGATGCGCGCCGCGGTGCGACCGTAGAGCCTGCTGGTCTCGACGAGATCGGCGACCACAACCCAGCGCGGGGGCCGGCGGGTCAGCACCGAACCGGGCGCCAGCACGAACTTCGTGTTACGCGCCCCCGAGTACAGCCGGGAGTCGCGTCCCTCACCATCGCGTAACCCGATGTGGGACAGCAGTCCTGAGGTCAGGGCCGCGTGCACCGCCGCGGTGTCGGCCGGTTCGTCCTGCTCCCGGATCCCCAGATCCCGGCAGATGCTGCGCAGCTGTCCGACCAGGTCCTGCCACTCCCGGATCCGCAGATAGTGCAGGAATTCGTCGCGGCACATCCGGCGGAAAGAGCTTCCGGAACGCTCTTTTCGCTGCTCGGTCAGGTACCGCCACAGGTTGAGGTAGGAGACGAAGTCCGAGGCCTCGTCGGCGAATCTGGCGTGCTTCTGGCGGGCGGCCTCCTCCCGGTCCACCGGCCGCTCCCGCGGATCGGGAATCGACAGCGCCGCAGCGATCACCAGGACCTCGCGGACACACCCCTCGGCGTCGGCCTGCAGCAGCATCCTGCCCAGCCGTGGGTCCACCGGGATCTGCGCCAACCGGCGGCCCACGGTGGTCAACTTCCCCGAGCCGTCGAACGCGCCGAGCTCCTGCAGCAGGCCGACACCGTCGCGGATACTGCGCGCGTCCGGGGGGTCGAGAAAGGGAAAGTCCTCGACGGCACCGAGATCCAGTGACGCCATCTGCAGGATCACCGCGGCGAGGTTGGTGCGGAGCAGTTCGGGGTCGGTGTAGCGCGGGCGGGCCTCGAAGTCGGCCTCCGAGTACAGCCGGATGCACACCCCCGGCGCCGTTCGCCCGCACCGCCCGGAGCGCTGCTGGGCCGACGCCTGCGAGATCGGCTCGATCGGCAGCCGCTGTACCTTGGTGCGGCGGCTGTAACGCGAGATGCGGGCAGTCCCCGGGTCGACGACGTAGCGGATCCCGGGAACGGTCAACGACGTCTCGGCGACGTTGGTGGCCAACACGATTCGGCGTCCGGCTCGGCTGGTCTGGAACACCTTCTGCTGATCGGCGGTGGGAAGCCTGGCGTAGAGCGGCAGCACCTCGGTGTTGTCGTCGAACGCGCCACGAAGGGCCTCGGCGGTGTCGCGGATCTCGCGCTCACCGGACAGGAACACCAGCACGTCGCCGGGGGGCTCGGCCGCGAGCTCGGCCACGGCGTCGACGATCGCCTCGGTCGGATCGCGCAGCTCCGTGCGCACCACCTCGTGGTCGGGGTCGTCAGGGTCCTCGACCCCGTCTCCGCCGGCGGCGGGAAGCACGACTTCCAAGGGGCGGTACCGGATCTCGACCGGGTACGTGCGCCCCGACACCTCAACAATCGGCGCTCCCGAGCTGGACCCATGTTCGGCTCCGCCGAAGTGCGCCGCGAAGCGCTCCGGCTCGATCGTCGCCGAGGTGACGATGACCTTGAGATCGGGGCGCCGTGGCAGCAGTTCCCGCAGATAGCCGAGCAGGAAGTCGATGTTGAGGCTGCGTTCGTGCGCCTCGTCGAGGATCAGCGTGTCGTAGCGCAGCAGCCGACGGTCCCTCTGGATTTCGGCGAGCAGGATCCCGTCGGTCATCAGCTTCACCAGCGTGCGGTCGCTCACCTGGTCGGTGAAGCGCACCGCATACCCCACGGCCTCACCCAGCGGCGTGGCGAGTTCATCGGCGATCCGCTGCGCGACCGTGCGCGCGGCCAGTCGCCGCGGTTGGGTGTGGCCGATGGTGCCGCGGATCCCGCGGCCCACTTCGAGGCAGATCTTCGGCAGCTGTGTGGTCTTGCCCGACCCGGTCGCGCCGGCGACCACCACCACCTGGTTTTCGTTGATGGCCCTGGCGAGGTCGTCGCGCCGCTCGCTGACGGGCAGGTCGGGGTAGCTGATCACCGGGACAGCGGCTTCGCGCGTCGCGACCAGCGCCTCGGCGGTGGTGAACTGGCCGGCGAGCTTGTCGAGCTGCTCGGCGCTCGGGTTGCGCAGCTGCTTGAGCCTGCGCCCCAGCCGAGTGGCGTCGCGGAACGTCAGCCCGTCCAGGCGCGCCCGCAGCGCGCGAAGGTCGGCGGTGGACGGTTCGGACACTCCGGCAACGATAGGCGGCGGACCGTCAGTCCGCTCCGACCGTCGTCAGGCAGAACGGGTGCCCGACCGCGTCGAGCATGACCCGCCACATCGCCGGCTGGGCCTGGTGTTCGGCTTGGCGGGCGCCCAGCCGCTCGGCTCGGGCAACGGCGTCGTCGAGATCGGTCACCGACACGTCGAGGTGCATCTGCTTGTGCTGGCCGGGTCCGGGCCACGTCGGCGGGACGTAGTCGGCGACGCGCATCATCGCCAGGATGTGGGCGCCGTCGGTGATGGCCACGACCCCGCCGTCGGGTGATTCGACCGGACGGCGCATCCCCAGCAGGCGGCCGTAGAAGTCCGCCAGTTCAGCCGGATCCGGGCAGTCGATCGAGGCCGCGCCCAGCCGGCCGACCGGTGCCTCCGCGTGCGTCATGATCTCCACTCTGACATGGCGCTGTGGCCACCGGCGCGAGCGCTCGGGTACGGACGAACAGCACGGCACCTGCCAGCAGCGCCTCGACCAGCGCCACCGCGGAGGCCAGTTGCATCGGCGAGGCCGCAGCATCCGACAGCGAGCCGGGGACAGCGCCGTGATGGTGTGCCCCGGCCATCGGCAGGTGCACACCGACCATCACCAGGTTCATCGCCGCCACCAGCACCCAGGCCCGCACCGTGTCCCGGGTCCACAGCTCGTACCCGCAGTACAGGCAGCCAATGAGCATCACCACCGTCAGCGCCGTCACCCACGAGGCCGCCGCCGGGGCGAGTGATGCGCCGTGCAGCACCGCCGAACCCGCGGCCAGTACTGCCCCGGCCCGGCGGACGAGCGCGCTCGGTGCCCTCACAGAAGAAGTAGACCTCGCCGGCGCCGCGAACTCATCCCGAACGCCGCCGTCACCGAACGCCGCTGTCCCGCCGCTGTCACATAGTCGCGGGCCGTCTCGTCTACCGGTCATGACGTTCTCGACTCCCGACCCGGCGTGGCCGGTGCTGCTGCTGGCTGCCATCCAGTTCGGTGACGCACTGTTGTGCCTGCGACCGGTGCGGTTCATCGCAGAGTGCTTCGAGGCGGTGCGCTGGCCGCGCCGGCTGTGGTGGCTGATGCCGGTCATCAAGTTCGCGGCCACCGCAGGCCTGATCGCCGGGCTGTGGATTCCCTACCTGGCGGCGCTGACGTGCGCGGCGCTGATCGGGTATTTCGTGGCTGCCGTCGGCATGCACGTCGCCGCCCGCGATCTGGGCCGCAACCTGTTCGTCAACGCGACCGGAATGCTCGCGATCTGCATCGCCGTCCCGCTGGTCGCGTTCTGGGCCTGACCGCTACGGCTGGTCGGGCGACCAGTACTCCAGCATCTCGGCGAGGGTCTCGAACGCGGGCGTGTTGACACCGTAGGTCGCCTCAAAGTGCACGCTCAGCGGGAAACCCAGCCCGCCGACGCCGTCGATGACGCGCTTGTAGAGGTCGAGCATAAGTTTGCGTCGCTGCACCGGTTCGGACCCGGCGAGCGTCCCGACGAATTCCTGCTCGGCGGCCACCGCCGCGTTCCCGGGGTCCTGGATCAGCCAGTCGATCAGGCCGACCTTGGTCTCGAGCTTGGGCACGAACCCGAACGAGAGCAGGATCTCGGGCCGGTGCTCGGTCGTCCTGGCGAACTCGGTGAGCATCGCGACGATCGCGTCCGAATACAGCAGCTGCGTCATGCCGTAGGTGGCGCCCCGGTTGCATTTGAACTCGAAGCGGCCGTGTTCCCCTTCCCTGGTCGGGATCAGGATCACGCCACGGTTGGCGACGACGTTGTCGAACAGCGACAACGCGTCGGTCGGCGCGACGCCGGAGCCCTCGCCGTCGTTGAGGGTGCGCGGAACTCCCACGAACGCGATCCCGTCGAACCCGCTCTCGCCCAGCCGGGTCAACCTGGCGCGCAGCGTCGGCTCATCCATGAACGCGGTGACCTGTGTGCACAGGCCATTGATGCCGGGCAGCTCCGGCTTGATCATCGACCAGAAGTCCAGGACGTCGAGCTTCGGCTTCATCTCGATGGGACGGTCGTCGTCCTCGTCGATCATCCCCGGGATCATCACGTGGCGGACACGCCCGGCCAGGCCGGCTTCCGCCGAACAGCGCAGCACCTTCTCAGCGTCCTCGAGGGCCCGCTCCCGGCCCCGATCGACGTTCGGCGGCACCAGCTCCAGAGCGATGGTGTTCAGGCTCACAGCGTTGCTCCACATCTGACGTCGGCTTGTCCCGGCGGCCCGGCCGATGTCACTTCCTTCGGCCTCGCCCCCGCCACCGGAAAAAATAACCATACCGACCCGCCGATTCCGGGGCTCGGTGCGGAGGACCCGAGCGCACCCCACTCTCGGGACCGTTCTTTACATTGAAGGGAGTCCCATGAAGATTCCCCAGAAGCCCAAGACACTCCTCAAGCTGGCGATACTGCTGATCGTCTGCCTCGTCACCGCCTGCACCGGCGTGGAACCTGCGCCGGGCACCACCTCGGTCACCACTCCGAGCCCGAGCTCGCCGTTCGACCCGACGACGCCACCACCGCCGCCCACCGGCCCGCTGCTGGCCTACCGGGCGGCCGATGAGCTGGGGTTGGTGGACGGCACCAGCGTGGTAGCCACTGCGCCGGGCGCCTTCGACGCCTCCAACGACCTGATCACCACCGAGGACGGCCGGTTCGTGTTCGCGCGGACCACCGACAGCCAGGTCGCCACGCTCGATGTGGCCACCGGTGACGCAGCCACCCGCGCGGTGCCGGTGGGTCCGGTGCTGGGGACGGCCGGGCCGAGCTCGATCGTGTGGTGGGAGCAGCCGAATCGGCTCATGCAGCTCGATCTCGCCGACCCGGAGTCGCAACCCGTGCTGCAGCAGATCGTCGACCTGCCGCCGGTCGCCGGTATACCCCCGGCAGAGCCCCGGCTGATCGTCGCCCGCGGCGGTACCGCGGTGCTCGCGCGCGTGGAGGGTGCGCCGTCGCCGTTCGGCGGTCCGGACACGCTCTACGCGGTGCACGGCCCGGGTGCGCCGACACCGCTGGGTCAGGCTGACGCGAACACCCCGGTGACGACCGCCCGGCTCAGCGCCGACGGGGCCTCGCTGGCCTATGCGCTGTACCGCAGCAGCGACAGCACGTGCGGGACCGCCGTCGTCGTGGTGTCCGACGCCGCCGGATCCCAGCAGATCTTCGATGTGGCGGGCCCGGACGCGGCCACCGGGTCGAAGGTGCCGAAGTTGTGGTGGCCGACCACCGGCCTGCCGAAGCTGAGCCTGGCGATGTGGCGGTGCGACCGGCCGGAGACGTATCCACCGCTGGTGTGGCAGGTGACCCCCGAGAGCATCGAACAGGTCGTGCCGGCGACGTCGGCGCTGCAGACGGCCGACGTCGCGCCCGGGCAGCGTGCCCTTATCCTGCCGCACACCGGTTCCTACACCGAGCCGGCGGGAACGCTGGTGCTCGAGGAGAGTGACCGCCGGATCTCGATCAAGGACGGAGTCGACGCCATCGCCGTGATCCGCCTGGCTCCGTAGTCTGGATGGGGTGAGCATCGCACTGCAGGGACGGTTCGCCAGAGAGTTGCCGGAACTGGCGGTCGCCTGGAAAGCCGAAGCCGCGCCTGAGCCGCAGCTCCTGGCGCTCAACGAACCGCTGGCCACCGAGCTGGGCCTGGACCCGGAATGGCTTCGCAGCCCCGACGGGCTGGGCCTGTTGGTGGGCACAACGGTCCCCGCCGGCGCCACCCCCGTGGCCCAGGGCTACGCCGGCCACCAGTTCGGCGGATTCGTTCCGCGCCTCGGGGACGGCCGGGCGCTGCTTCTCGGAGAGATGGTCGACGGCTCCGGCCGGGTGCGTGACCTCCACCTGAAGGGGTCCGGACGGACCCCGTTCGCCCGCGGCGGCGACGGGTTGGCGGCGGTCGGACCGATGGTGCGCGAGTACGTCATCAGCGAGGCCATGCACGCGCTGCGCATCCCGACGACACGTGCGCTGGCAGTGGTGGCCACCCGCCGCCCGGTGTACCGGGAGACGGTACTGCCCGGCGCCGTGTTGGCGAGGGTGGCCGACAGCCACCTGCGGGTGGGCTCGTTCCAGTACGCCGCGCTGGTGTCGCGGTCCAGCGGGGACGTGGACGTGCTGCGCCGGCTGGCCGACCACGCCATCGCCCGTCACCACCCCGCGGCCGCCGAGTCCGACAACCGGTACCTCGCTCTGCTCGACGCCGTGATCGCGGTCCAGGCCGAACTGATCGCCCGGTGGATGCTGGCCGGTTTTGTGCACGGGGTGATGAACACCGACAACATGACGATCTCGGGCGAGACGATCGACTACGGGCCGTGTGCGTTCATGGAGAGCTTCGACCCGGCGACGGTGTTCAGCTCGATCGACAGCGGAGGCCGCTACGCCTACGGCAACCAGCCCGGGATCGCGCTGTGGAATCTGGCCCGGTTTGCCGAGACACTGCTCCCGCTGCTCGCGCAGGACACCGATCAGGCGATCACGCTCGCCGAGACGTCGCTGGGCGCGTTCCCGGCCCGCTACGAGGACCGTTGGTCGGCGGGCATGCGGACCAAACTCGGAGTTCCGGACGCCCCCACCGAGGTGGTGGCCCCGCTGGTGGAGGATCTTCTCACGCTGATGCAGCAGAGCCAGGTCGACCACACGTCGTTCTATCGCCGGCTGAGCCGGGCGGCCCGCGGGGACGCCGAGCCGGCCCGGGGAGAGTTCCTCGACCTCGCCGCCTTCGACAACTGGACCGCCCGCTGGCGCGCCCTGGGCCCGCATCCGGCGGCGATGGACCTGGTCAACCCCGTCTACATTCCGCGCAACCACCTGGTGGAGGAGGCGCTGACGGCGGCGACCTCCGGTGAGCTGGCAACCCTGGGACAGCTGCTCGAGGCGGTCGGGTCGCCGTTCGACGAACGGCCCGGGTTCGAGCGCTACGCCGAGCCAGGCGAGAAGGAGTTCAGCAGCTCCTTCCGAACTTTCTGTGGAACCTGACCGCACGGGCGTACCGTGGCGGAAACCCTAGCAGCTAACCCACAGGAGAGCCCTTGAGCGGCAACAGTGTCAGGCTTGGGCTCCAGGACCTGATTTTCATCTACGGCGAGACATCGAGTTCGAAGATGCACGTCGCCGGGCTGCTGCCGTTCACGCCGCCCGCCGACGCCCCGCGGGACTACCTGCGGCAGATGATCGACGAGGCGCGGCGCCAAGAGGTGATGGCGCCGTGGAACCGCAAACTGGCCCACCCGCGGTTCCAGTTCAGCCCGGTGCACACCTGGGTCACCGACGATGACTTCGACTTCGACTATCACGTCCGGCGCTCGGCGCTGGCCAGCCCCGGCGATGAACGGGAGCTGGGCATCCTGGTCTCCCGGCTGCACAGCAACCACCTCGATCTGACCCGTCCGCCGTGGGAGATCCACGTCATCGAGGGGCTCGAGGGCGGCCGGTTCGCGTTGTACATGAAGATCCATCATGCGCTCGTCGACGGTTACAGCGCGATGCGGATGCTGGCGCGCAGCCTGTCGACGGACCCGCAGTCGCGGGACACCCGGATGTTCTTCAACGTGCCGACACCGAAACGGGAGCGCCGCACGCCCCCGTCACCGTCGAATCTGCTGGCCTCCACGCTGCGCACGCTCGGCGGTTTCGGTTCCCAGATCGTCGGTGGCGTCAGCTCGGCGGTCGATCTGACCAACGCGATCGTCAACACCCAGATCCGGCGCGACGGCGAGTTCTCCAGGATCGCCGGTTCTGCGTCGGCGCCGCGCAGCATCCTCAACGCGCGGATCAGCCGCAACCGCCGGTTCGCCACCCAGCAGTACGAATTCGACCGGCTGCGGGCGCTGAGTTCCCAGCACGGCGCGACGATCAACGACGTGGCGTTGGCGATCATCGGGGGTGGTCTGCGCAAGTTCCTCACCGATTTCGACAAGCTGCCGGACCGCTCCCTGATCGCCTTCCTTCCGGTCAACGTGCGGCCCAAGGGCGACGAGGGCGGTGGAAACGCGGTGGGGGCCATTTTGGCTCCGATGGGCACCGACATCGAGGACCCGGTCGAGCGGCTGGAGACGATCACCGCGGCGACGCGCGCGTCCAAGGCGCAGCTCCAGACCATGTCACCGACGGCCATCATCGCCTACACCGCGGCACTGCTGGCACCGGCGGGCGGACAAGTCGCCGGCGCCTTGACCGGTGTGCAGCCGCCGTGGCCGTACACCTTCAACCTGTGCGTGTCCAACGTTCCCGGACCGCGGGAGCCGCTGTTCTTCAACGGATCCCGGCTGGAGGCGACGTTCCCGGTGTCGATCCCGATTCACGGGATGGCGCTGAACATCACGCTGCAGAGCTACGCAGAGACGATGAACTTCGGTTTTGTCGGGTGCCGCGACGCGCTGCCCCATCTGCAGCGGCTCGCGGTGTACACCGGTGATGCGCTGGGCGATCTGGAGAAGGCCTCGCTGCGCTAACCCGGCGTACCCTCGGCCCGGCCACGCGCATCGAGAACCAGCAGCGCGACGTGCAGCGACGTCCTGGACTCGCCGTCGTCGAGATCGACCCCGAGACGGTTGCTGATGCGAGCCAGGCGCTTGTACAGCGCGGGCCGGCTGATGTGTAGCCGCTCGGCGGCGGCCACCTTGTTTCCGGCGGCGGCCAGGTACTCGCGCAGCACCGCGATGTCGGAAGGGTCGACCCGGTCATCTTCTGCCAGCAGTGATCTCAGCTCGGTCTCGGCGAACCGCTGCACCCGCCTGTCATCGCGGAGCAGCGTGACGAGACCACGCAGCCTGGTGTCCGCGGCACGGAAGTAGGGCCGCGGATCCGCCATCGACAGCGCCACTTCGGCGATGTGAGCGGCTTCGGCGAGCCCGGCGATGGCGTCGGTGACCGCGTTCACCTCAACGGCCAACGCCAGTACCGAATTCTGCGGTGCATCGACACGCGCCACCTCGCGGCGCAACGCTTCGCCGAGCGCCGTCAGGGATTTCGGCACCGCGGAGGTTCTGGAGTCCTTCAGCGCGAAGACGGCGCCGACCTCACCGTCACCGCGCAGTGCGAACAGCCCGGTGTGGCCGGCGGCGTTGACCGTGTGCGCGACGGCGTCGAGCAGGGCGACATTGCGGCGATGGCGGGCAACAGGATCGCCGGCCCGCTTGTGTCGTTCGACCCTGACCACGGCCGGGAGGTAGTGCGTCGAGGCCCGAAGCCCGAGTGCGTGCGCTCGGGCGGCGGCCTCGCGTTCCTCGGTGACCCGGCCTTGGCGCACGTCGTCGATCAGACCGCTCTGGGCCTGCTGCTGCAGCCCGGACCGGTCGCGTTCGATCATCCGGTGCAAAGCCAGTGCCGCCGCCGCGCGCTCGAGGACCATCGTCGCCCGGCCGGAGTCAGCCGGAGAGCGCGGCACGACCAGACGTCCCCACTCCTCAGTGCGGGGTCCGACCGCCGTCGTCGCCCATGACTCGCCGCCGGCACCCGGACTCCGTCGCGAACGGCGCTCCCAGTCCTGCAGCGTGGAGGCGTGGGCGCCTGCGGACACCGCGAGCGCACGATGCGAAAGGTCCTCCAGCACAACGGGTTCGTCGAGCATCCTGGCTGCGGCGTCCACGATCCCTGCGACCGAGGCTCTGCGCATGCTCAGCTCGGTGAACGTTTCGTGAACGCGACGATCGAAGGCGACCTCCTCGTACTGTTCGGCGACGATCCTGCGGTGCACCGCCTCGGTCACCTCGACGAACCGGATCGGACGGTGCAGCACGACCAGCGCCAGGCCGAGTTCCTCCGCGATCGGCGCAGCATTGCCCGGAAGGACCGGCAGCCGGTCCCCCAGCTCCACCACCACGCCGATCGCCCCGGCGGACGCCAGGCGCTGCAAATACTTTCGCGGTGACCGCGCCAGCGCCGCTCCGGTAGTCAGCACCAGCTCCCCACCCTGCAGCAGGGCGGACAGGTCGGCCAGGTCGCTGCCGTGCACCCACCGCAGCGGCTCGTCCCACCGCCGCGCTGAGAGCACCTCCGGGGCACCGGACTGCACCACGGGCAACCCGATGACCTCCCCTACGGTCAGCGTCATGAACACAATGTAAAGCCAACAGAGCATCCAGAGACACTCTGTCGCCCGCGGCGAGGGCCGCTCGGCGCCAGACTCGGGTCATGCAGCGTATTTCCCATTGGGTGGACAACAAGGAGTTCTCCGGGACCGGTAGTGGTACGGCGCCGGTGACGAACCCGGCGACCGGTGCGGTCACCGGGCAGGTGGCGTTGGCGACTGTGCAGGACGCGCAGACGGTGATCGACGCTGCTGCGGCGGCGTTCCCGGCCTGGCGGGACACCAGCCTGGCCCAAAGGACTCAGGTGCTGTTCAAGTTTCGCGAGCTGCTCAACGAGCGCAAGGGTGAACTCGCCGAGATCATCACCGCCGAGCACGGCAAAGTCGTCTCCGACGCCCTCGGTGAAGTCTCCCGCGGTCAGGAGGTCGTCGAGTTCGCCTGCGGCATCCCGCACCTGCTCAAGGGCGGGTTCACCGAGAACGCCTCCACCAAAGTCGACGTCTACTCGACCCGCCAGCCGCTGGGCCCGGTCGCCATCATCTCCCCGTTCAACTTCCCCGCCATGGTCCCGATGTGGTTCTTCCCGATCGCCATCGCCGCCGGCAACACCGTGGTCCTCAAACCCAGCGAGAAAGACCCCTCGGCGTCGCTGTGGATCGCCGCACTGTGGGCCGAAGCCGG
>NZ_JBAUJB010000395.1:0-5871 GCF_049683355.1 Mycobacterium sp. | reverse complement strand
TAGCTTTAGGAGTTGACCATCACTCCAGGCGGCAACGGTGCTCACCGGCCGGCGGCTCGGTGATCAGCCTCCCGCTCCAGAGACAGAATCCCCGTCAAGGACACGCTGATCAACACCCATTAGGCGGAGTTCACCCACTCGTCGGTGCCGTCGGCGAAGTACTGGTGCTTCCACACCGGTAGCTGCTCTTTCACGCTGTCCACCAGGCGCGCGCAGGTCTCGAACGCAGCGCGCCGGTGGTCGGCGGCCACCGCGGCCACCAGCGCGGCGTCACCGATGTGCAGGACGCCGACCCGATGGCTGACGGCGATGGCACGAACTCCCGAGCAGTCGGCCGCGATCTCGGCGACGACGTCGGTCAGCGTCTGCTCGGCGGATGGATGCGACGAGTAGTCCAGGCGCGTCACCGTGCGACCGCCGTCATGATCGCGCACCACCCCGGCGAACACCACGACCGCGCCCGCGGCGTGGTGCGACACCAGGGCTTCGTGCTCGGCCGAATCGATGTGCTGCTCGGTCAGCGAGGCGCGCACGACGACGGTCATCCGGTGTGGTCCTTGCCGCGTAGTTGGTCCAGCGCGTGCCCGAGGACGTCCGCGAGCACGCCGAGGCCGTCGCGCACGCCCCCGGTCGATCCGGGAAGGTTCACGATCAGCGTCCGACCGGCGACACCGCAGACACCACGGGACAGCACCGACGTCGGCACGTGCGGGAGTCCCGCGCGCCTGATGGCGTCGGCCAGACCGGGAATCTGATAGTCCACCAGGGCGGCGGTCACTTCTGGGGTGGCGTCCGTCGGCGAGATACCGGTTCCGCCGGAGGTGACGATCACATCGTGGTTGTCGCGCAACACCGCCCGCAACGCCGATTCCAGGGGGCCGCCGTCGGCGACGACAACGGGTGGCGGGGTGGCGATGCCCCGTTCGTTGAGCCAGTCGGCGATGACGGGGCCACACCGGTCCTCGTAGACGCCGGCAGATGCCCGGGTGGAGGCGATGACCACCGCGCCAGACCGCGTCATGCCGCCGTCACCTGACCCATGGACCGGTCTTACCGCCCTCTTTGCGGACCACCCGGACATCGTCGATCCGCGCTGACCGGTCCACAGCCTTGATCATGTCGTAGATCGTCAGCGCGGCGACGCTGACCGCCGTCAACGCTTCCATCTCGACACCGGTGCGGTCGGTGGTGCGGACGGTCGCGGTGATGCCGACCGAGCCGGGGTCGTCGGCGTCGCCCATCGTGAACTCGACGTCGACGCCGGTGATCGCCAGCGGGTGACAAAGAGGGATGAGATCGCTGGTGCGCTTGGCGGCCAGGATGCCCGCCACCCGGGCGGTCGCCAGGGCGTCGCCCTTGGGGAGCCCGTTGGCACTGATCATGGCGACCACATCGGGGCGGGTGTGTACCGTTCCCGCTGCCACCGCGACGCGTTTGGTGACGTCCTTGGTTGTGACGTCGACCATATGGGCCGCGCCCGACTTGTCGACATGCGAGAGATCCGAATGGCCATCCGAATCGACGGAGCCCACCGCTCATCCCGCCGTTACTTGTTGATGACCGTCGAGGATTGGACGAACGGAAGTTCGTCGGCCGGAAGCGGGAAGGTGATGTCACCGAACGGCGACAGCGCCCCGGTGCGGTCAGCGGCCAGTTCGCTGACCGCGTGATCGTCGGCGTCGCTCGTCGGCCAGCCCGGGTCGACATATCTGGTCTTCTGCTGTTTCTGATCAGCCACCCCCACATTGTGGCAGGCCGCTTGCTAGCTGGCGAGGCCGGCACGCTGCTTTACGCTGGTCACGCAATGAGCAGAGGACACCGATGAGCGCGAAGAGCCCGGGCGTGCCGCTCGGCGCCTGGTTGGCCGAGCTGGACGACGACCGGCTGATCCGGCTGCTGCGGTTGCGCGCCGATCTCACCCAGCCCCCACCGGGCACCATGGCCGCGCTGGCCGCCCGCGCGGCGGCACGTCAGTCGGTCAAAGCGGCTACCGACGATCTCGACTTCCTGCACCTAGCAGTGCTCGACGCCCTGCTCACCCTGCATGCCGACACCGGTGGCGTCAGCGTCGCCGCCCTGACGGCATCCCTCGGTGAACGAGCCGATGGCGTCACGCTCAACACCGCAGTAGAGGATCTGCGGGAGCGCGCGCTGGTGTGGGGCGACGACGTGCTGAGGGTGGCCGCCGAAGCCGCGTCCGGTCTGCCCTGGTACCCCGGACAGACCACCGCAGAGAGCACTGCGCCATCGGCGGCCGAGATCCGCGGGGCGCTCGAATCCATCGACGATGCCGCGCGGGAGTTGCTCGACAAGCTCCTTGAAGGATCTCCGGTGGGCCGGACCCGCGACGCGATGCCGGGCACCCCGCCCGACCGTCCGGTGCAGCGACTGCTCAGTGCCGGGTTGCTGCGCAGGATCGACGACGACACGGTGATCCTGCCCAGGCTGGTCGGCCAGGTGCTGCGCGGCGAAGTACCGGGGCCCGTCAGCCTGAGCCGCCCTGATCCCACGGTGTCATCGACCGCTGCGCGCGATGTCGACGCGGTTGCCGCCGGCGCCGCGCTCGACCTGTTGCGCGAGGTCGAGACCGTCATCGAAACACTGAGCGCAAACCCGGTTTCCGAGCTCCGCAGCGGCGGTCTCGGGGTGCGTGACGTCAAGCGCCTGACCAAGCTCACCGGCATCGAGGACCGTCGGCTCGGGTTGGTGCTGGAGGTGGCCGCGGCCGCCGGGCTGCTGGCTCCGGGAATGCCCGAGCCCGATCCGCCCGACGGCGTGGGCCCCTACTGGGCGCCCACCGTGGCAGCCGACCGGTTCGTCGAGTCACCGACCGCGGTCAAATGGCACCTGGTGGTCTCGGCGTGGCTGGACCTGCCGGGCCGACCCAGCCTCATCGGTAGCCGTGGGCCCGACGGCAAACCGTATGCTGCGCTGTCGGATTCACTGTTCTCCACCGCCGCTCCGCTGGATCGCCGGCTACTTCTCGACACTCTCAACGACCTGCCGCCGGGATCGGGAGTCGACGGTGAGAGCGCTTCGCGGGCAATGGTGTGGCGGCGTCCCCGGTGGTCGGTACGGCTCCAACCCGAACCGGTGGCCGCGCTCCTCGCCGAAGCGCATGCTGTCGGCGCGGTCGGCCGTGGCGCGCTGTCCACGCCGATGCGACGCATGCTCGCCGGAGAGCCCGAGGACGCCGTCGTCGCCGCCATGTCGAAGGTGCTGCCCAAGCCGATCGACCACTTCCTGCTGCAGGCCGACCTGACGGTCATCGTGCCCGGGCCGCTGGAGCGCTCACTGGCCGAGCAACTGGCGGCGGTGGCGACTGTGGAGTCCGCCGGAGCGGCCATGGTGTACCGAATCACCGAGGGGTCCGTCCGGCGAGCGCTGGACACCGGAAAAACGGCAGGCGAGCTGCACGCGCTGTTCGCCAAACACTCCAAAACCCCGGTCCCGCAGACACTGACGTACATGATCGACGACGTCGCACGCCGCCACGGTCAGCTCCGGGTGGGCATGGCGTCCTCCTTCGTGCGCTGCGAGGACGCCGCGCTGCTCGCGCAGGCGGTCGCGGCGCCGGCGACCGAATCAGTGGAGTTGCGCACCCTCGCACCGACAGTGGCGGTGTCACAGGCCCCGATCGCCGACGTGCTGGCCGCGCTGCGAGGCGCCGGGTTCGCCCCGGCTGCCGAGGATGCGACGGGGACGATCGTGGATCTGCGCAGCCGCGGTTCGCGGGTTCCGGCGCCGGGCCGTCGCCGTGGGTACCGGCACGGGCTGACGCCGACGGATCAGACGCTCGGCGCGATCGTGGCGGTGTTGCGCAAGGCCGCGGCCACGCCGTCGGGCATGCGTCTGGACCCCGCGGTCGCGATCTCGGAGCTGCAGTCGGCCGCGCACCACCAGGAGTCGGTGGTGATCGGCTACGTCGACCCCGCAGGCGTCGCCACACAGCGCGTGGTAGCGCCGATCAACGTCCGCGGCGGGCAGCTGACCGCCTACGACCCGGCCTCGGGCAGGGTCCGTGAGTTCGCGATTCACCGCGTGACTTCGGTGGTGTCCGCGGAATCCGGATAACTCCGCCGTTACCGATACACCTGCACCGTCACGATGCCGGCGATCAGCGCATTCAAATTGGAATCGTCGGTGATGTTGATCTGCAGCGTCCGCGTGACGAACAGTGCCAGCGCTCCGCCACCGAACTGCGTTGCCCTGAAGGTCACAGCCTCAAGTGCCTGCTTGTACTGAGCGATGGTGGCCGTGCCCGACAGTTTCAACTCCCCGGTGCCGGCGTCGTAGGTCGCCCTGATCGGGTTTCCTGAGATCGGGGTGTATGCCAGCGTGTCGCCGCTCTTGCGGTTGCCCGTGATGATGACGGTCGCACCGTTGAGGACAGATGAATCGAAATCGACGATCGTGGCCGAGGTGATCGGCTTCACCGTGTCCCCGACGTTGGGGAACGACAGGCCTGCCAAGCCGACAACTACTATCGTCGGCCGATCCGGATTCTTCACGCCCGCAACCACGATCGCCGGGACAAGCGCACTGACGCCGGAGTCATCGACGACGTTGATCGTCACCGTCCTCGGTATCAGCGCACCCGCGGTCGCCGAGAACCTCACAACCTCCAACGCCGCTTCGTACTGAGCGATGGTGCCGATCCCGGACAGTGTCAACGTGTCCGTGCCGTTCCACGATGCGGTGATGGGACTTCCGCTCGGGGCGCTATAGCTCAACGTGTCTCCGGCCTGGCGTCCCAACCCGAGCTTCACCGTTGCTCCCGTCAACGTCGTCGAGTCCAGGTCTCCGATTTCGACCACCGGCGCCACGACCACCCCGGGCTTGCCGATGGTGTGCGTCGGCGGAAGCGAGAGCACCACGACCGTCGGCGGAAGCGGCGCAATCGTATTGGCGAAGATCGTGCCCGGTATCGGGTTGGTGTCCCCGTCAGCCTCGGTGACGGTAATCGTCACCGTTCGGGTGAGACCCACCTGGCTCGCGCTGAAGGTGATGGCCTCGAGCGCCTCTTCATACTGCGCGACCGTAGCCACCCCCGACAGCGTCAGAGTCCACGCGTTGGTCTGCACGACTGTGATCGGATTTCCGGACGGTGCAACGTAATCCAGCGTGTCACCGCTGAGGCGACCCAATGTCTCGATCCTCACCGTCGCACCGCTGAGCTGGCCGTCGTCGGCATTGGCGATGCTCACCGACGACATCAGCTTCACGGGCGTCTTGCCGACGATATGAATCGGTGCGCCCACCGGTACCACGAGGAGCGGCAAATCGATCACGATCCCAGGCAGCACACCAACAGCGACCATCGCCGGCAGCAGGCTCGCCACGTCCTTGTCGTCGGTCAGGGTGACCTCCACGGTGCGCACGAGAAGACCCAGATCGGTCGCGCTGAACGTGACGGCTCGCAACGCCGCCTCATACTGCGCCAGCGATGCCGACCCTGTCAGTTGCAGAGTCCAATCGTTGACCCACGTCGCCGCTATGGTGCTGCCCAGCGGCGCAACGTAACCCAGCGTGTCCATCCTGGCGACCCAAACCGATCGTCACCGTCGCACTCTTCAGAGACGACGAATCCAGATCGACGATCTCGGCCACCGAGAGCAGCTTGACCGGATCACCGCCCAGGACGTAAGGCAACCCGCCCACCGCCAACAACGACGGGGGCAACTGCAGGATCGGGTCGACATTGAAGTTCACTGTCTGCGTGTAGTTTTCGGCTTCTGCCAGCCCGAACACGCGGGCGATACTGTGCAGCACTTTCTGAATTGTGCCGAGAACGCCGGTGAGGTTCTCCGAGTCGTCTCTGACGACGACCTGGAACTCGACCGGCGTGGTGTCGCCGACAACGGGGACAAG
>NZ_JBAUJB010000394.1:0-2401 GCF_049683355.1 Mycobacterium sp. | reverse complement strand
CCAACAGAGCCCCACGGTGGTCCACCCCCGCGGCGGTAAGGTCCTCGGCGCTGGTGTCGGTGACTTCAACGAGGAACTGGTCGCGCACGGTGCGGAAGAACCGCTCGATCTTGCCGCGGCCCTGCGGTTATCCGGCTAATCGGTGTCGATCTTGGTGCGTGGACGCGGGCGTGGTCAGCTATCGGGTTTGGCTGGAGCGGTTTAGCTTTCGGAGTTGCTCTTCGTGGCGGCGGGTATTGGCGGCAATGGCTTCCAGGGCGAGGCGCAGTTGCTCGATTTGGACTTGTAGTCCGGTGAGAGTGAGCGCGTCGCGGCCGTGTTGGCGGTGTTCTTCGACGATGGCGCGTAGTTCGGGGCGTCGGTAGAGAGTGGCGCGGCCGATACCGGCGTGGGCGGCTACGGCGTCGAAGGTGACGTCGTCGCCGGTGGTGAGCAGGTGCCGGCAGGCCTGTTCGACGCGGACGGCGGGTTCGTCGGTCACGGCGTGTCCGTTCGGTTCATCAGCTTGTCGAGGCGTTCGACGAGGCGGCGGTGACGGCTTGCTTCGTCGCCCCAGCCGCGGCCGTCAGCGTCGGCAGCGAGAGCAGCTGCATCGGCGCGTTGGGCGGCGAGGATGGGCAGGAAGGTCGATTCGGTGCGGAAGTTCGGGCAGTGCTCGCAGATGTTGGCGTAGGCGCAGGTTCCTTGGGCCTGGGTGCGCAGGCAGTATCCGCCGGCCATGCGAGCCTTGATCGTCGGGGTGTCTTTCCAGTCGGTGGCACCGCCGCCGCTGATGTCGCTGATCGGCAGTTGGGTCCGCTGCGGCAGCACCGGCCCGATACGGGACTTGGCGAGAGTGAGTGCGCGCTCGTATTCGACGCGGACGGTTTCGTCGAAGAGCCGACCATAGCGCAGGCTCATCTCCGCCGAGACGTGTCCGAGCATGGCCATCAGCGCCTGCAGCGACACCCCGGAGTTGATCAGGGCGGTGGCGTAGGTGTGCCGAAGTTGGTGTGGTGTAACCGATTTCAAGCCTGCTTCGGTGGCGGCGCGGATGAGTTCGTTGCGCAGGGTGTCGACGGAGATCCGGCGCCCTTGGTGGGTGAGCAGGAACTCGACCGGTTTGCCGCTGCGGGGGTGCGGCAACGGTCGACCCGGTGAGCGGTGCGCGACGATGCGGTCAACGAGGTCGAGGGTCTCCTCGTCGATAGGGACCATCCGCTCGGTGTCGAGCTTGCCCAGCGGAACCTTCAACCAGGACCCGGCGCCGGGAACCTCGTGCACGCAGTCCAGTTCCAGGTCGAGCAGCTCGCCGATGCGCATCCCGGTGGCGCGTAGCAGCAGCAACGCGTCGGCGCGCAGCCGGTTCGGTGAAGCGTGCAGCGCGGCCGACAGCTGCCGGTCGGCGTCGGGGGGCAGGTAGCGGGGCAACGCCCGGGGCAGTCGTGGGACATCGCGCGCGAACACGAGTTTGCGGCCGGGCGCCGCGGCCCAGCCCCACTCGTTGATGTCGTCGATCAAACGCCCGACGGTCAGGATCCGTGAGCGCCGCTCGGAGGCCGACAGCACCGCGCCGGTGCGCGGGTTGCGCGCGGCGGCCACCGCAGCCAGATACGGCTCGATGTGGCGTTGCCGGTCCAGGCCCGCCAGCGAGGCCAGCGTCTGATCGACCTCGGTGAGGAGCCGCGCGAAGTGCCCGAGGCGGCCGGCCATATGGAGCACGGTCGAGCGAGTGCGGGTGCCTGACGCGCATTCCAGGTAGGCCACCAGTGAATCAGCCAATCCTGCTGGGACACCGGCGAAGTGACGCCGCCACGGCCAACGCAGGTGGGCGGTGTTCTTCGCGGTCGGGGTGACCTGCCCGTCCAGGTGGTAGAGCACACCGCGGGTGGCCTGCAGCGCGGTGCGGTAGTGCTTGAGCCGCCGCCCGTCCGCTCGTTCGCGGGCGGTGATCGCCGCGTCGAACTCGGCGATATCGGCGTCGCTGAGCTCGTTGAGCGAGCCGCCGGTCTGGATCAGCATGCGCACCGCGACCTGGCTGGCCAGCCCGGCTGCGTTCTGGGGCGAGTAGCCTAATTCGGTTGCCGCGGAAAGGAATCGGGTCAGATCACCGGCCAACGGGCTGGCGTGTGCCTCCCGCAGGATGGCGGGCAGCTTGCGTTCGAGCAGATAGTCGTAGCCCGGGCGCAGGTATCCGGCCAGCATTAGATGGTTCAGCAGCGGCCGCACCGCCGAACCGGCCGACAGTCGCACCGGCAGTGGCTGTTCAGCCCACACCTGCGGATCGGGCCAGCATCTCAGGAAGGCGCGGGCAGCGCCCAGGAATGATCGGTTCCCCGCCCCGCGGGCGGCCAACGCGCCACGGTAGCTCTCGAACAGTTCCGGCCCCCGCGGCAGCGGCCGCGCCGCGGCGCCACTACCG
>NZ_JBAUJB010000393.1:0-1588 GCF_049683355.1 Mycobacterium sp. | reverse complement strand
GGTGTCCGCGGTGCGCGACGCGCAGCGGCCCGGCGCCGCGGTGCGCTGTGTGATCGAGGCGACCGATGCCGACGAGGCAATCGCGGCGATCACCCGACTCGACAGGGCCGCAGGCGGACTCGAGATGGTGGAACTGTACGGCGGCAGCCTCGAGGTCGTCGCCGCCGTCCGGCGCGGCGTGGATGTCCCGGTCGCCGTGGACGCGTTGCTGTTGCGCGAAGCAGGGCCGCAGGCCGAGGCCGCCGACATCGCGGTGCTGCGCTGCGGACCGCTCGGGGGAGTGCGCCGCGCGCTGCGTCGCGCGGAAGCGCTCGGACTGCCGTGTGTGGTGAACCTCGCCGGGCTGACGAGCATCGGCATGGCCGGCGATGCCGCCCTCGCCGCGGCGCTTCCCGACCTGCCGTTCGCGTGCGGACCCGCGGCGGTGTCACCGACAGACGGTGATGTCGTCGCTGAGGCCCGCTCACTGGTGCCCGCCGACGGCTACCTTCCCGCAGCCCCCACGCCCGCGGCGCCGGACCCGGTCCGGGTGGCCCGCTACACCGTCACCGACCCGGCCACGGTCGGCAGGTGGCGTGACCTGCTGCGCCGCGCCGCCGCCTCCTGAACTCCGCCGGAACTGTATTCCACGCGGCGCTCACTCGAATTCTTGCGCGTGGAATACCGTTCCGGCGAAAAGGTGCTCAGTCCTGCTTGCTGATCAGCCTGCGCAGCGCCTCCCGGTCGGGAGCGAGCAGTTCCTCGATCCGTTCCTTGTTCACGTCGGCGACGATGATCTCGCCCACCTCTTGGTAGACGTCGCTGAAGATGCCGTGGGACTTCATCTTCTCGGTCTGATAGATGTTGTCCTCGGTCGGCGTCACGTAGTAGACAATCTCGGCTTTGAACCGATGGATCAGCCACAGATGGATCACATCCATCAGCCGCTTCTGGCGCAGCTGTTCGGCGAAGGTGTTCTGGTCGCGCACCGTCAGGATGCTGCGTCCGTGCCGATCCTTGATCGGATCGACCACCACGTTCGCCAGGGGCTCGTCACCGTCGCCGTAGATACCCAGATCCAGCACATCCGAGCCGGCACGCCGCGGCCGTAGCTGCACGCTGAGCTTCTCGGGAAGCTGATTGTGCTCGCTCCACAGCGCCAGCCACTCCTCCAGCAGCTTCTTGGGCACCTCGGTCTGCACCAGGTGCTGGTGCTGCGTCGAACCCTTGCCCATCGACTTCGTCGTCGCGGTCCGCCCGGACGAGGCGGCCAGCGCGGCGTCGCTGCGTGGGCCACCGACCAGGGTTTGTGGTGTGCGATAGGGCGATTCGACGAGTCGCATCTTGCGCTGCAGCCGCGCCAGGGCGAGCATGCCCTCCTGGCGAAGCGACGTGGCGAACTCCTCGGAGGCGACACCGTCGACCTGATGTCCGCCGTAGGTGATGAAGTTGAAGACGAACCCCATCTTGCCCAGTTCCTCGGGGAACGCCCGCATCTCCTCGTCGGTCATGCCGGTGGTGTCCCAGTTGAACGACGGCGACAGGTTGTAGGCGAGCATCTGGTCGGGGTAGACCGCATGCACCGCGTCGGCGAACTGCTTGGCATCGG
>NZ_JBAUJB010000392.1:0-1837 GCF_049683355.1 Mycobacterium sp. | reverse complement strand
GCCGGGTGGAAGTATCTGTCGACCGGTGCCTACGCCGGTAGCCTGGATGACGCAGAGGACGCGCTGGAAGGGCAGCTATGGGCTTGAGGGTTCGCCGATGAGTCTGCCGGGCGGCTATCCGGGCATGGCCGGACCGCCTGCGCAGCCGAAGAAGCGCCCGACGTGGGTCGTCGGGGTCGTCACCATCGTCTCGTTCGTGTTGTTGCTCTGGATCGTCGAGCTTTTCGACGCGTTGACCGGGCATCAACTCGACAGCAACGGCATCCGTCCGCTGGAGACCGACGGTCTGACGGGCATCCTGGCGGCGCCGCTGCTGCACTCGAACTGGGAGCACCTGATCGCCAACACCGGCCCGGCGCTGGTGCTGGGCTTCCTGATGACGCTGGCCGGGCTGTCCCGGTTCCTCTACGCGACCGCGATCATCTGGATCGTCGGCGGGCTGGGCACCTGGCTGATCGGCAATGTCGGTGCGCCGGCCTACAACGGCGTGGCGATCGAGACCAACCACATCGGTGCCTCGGGGCTGATCTTCGGCTGGCTGGCGTTCCTGATCGTTTTCGGCTTCTTCACCCGCAACATCTGGGAGATCGTCATCGGGGTGGTGGTGCTGTTCATCTACGGCAGCATCCTGCTCGGCGTCCTCCCGGGGACGTTCGGCATCTCCTGGCAGGGCCATCTGTGCGGCGCGCTGGCCGGTCTGCTCGCCGCCTATCTGCTGTCCGGGCCGGAACGCAAGGCGCGCGCGCTGCGGCGCCCGGTGCGGCCGCCGTCGTTGAACACATGACCTCACCGCAGGCCCCGATCGGGATCTTCGATTCCGGCGTCGGGGGGCTCACCGTCGCGCGGGCCGTCATCGACCAACTGCCCGACGAAGACGTCATCTATGTCGGGGACACCGGCAACGGACCGTACGGCCCGCTGACCGTCCCGGAGATCCGGTCGCATGCCCTGGCCATCGGGGACCACCTCGCCGGGCGCGGCGTCAAGGCGTTGGTGATCGCCTGCAACACGGCGTCCTCGGCCTGCCTTCGGGACGCGCGCGAGCGGTACGCACCGGTGCCGGTCGTCGAGGTGATCCTGCCCGCGGTGCGCCGGGCCGTGCGCTCCACCCGCAACGGGCGCGTCGGGGTGATCGGCACGGCTGCCACCATCGCCTCGGGCACCTACCAGGACGCGTTCGCCGCGGCCCGCGACATCGAGGTGTTCGGGGTGGCGTGTCCGCGTTTTGTGGACTTCGTCGAACGCGGGGTGACCAGCGGCCGACAGGTGCTGGGACTGGCCGAGGGGTACCTGGAGCCGTTGCAACGCGCCGAGGTGGACACGCTGGTGCTCGGCTGTACCCACTACCCGATGCTGTCGGGCCTGATCCAGTTGGTGATGGGCGACGACGTGAGCCTGGTCTCCAGCGCCGAGGAGACAGCAAAGGATCTGCTGCGGGTGCTCACCGAGAACGACTTGCTCAAACCGCATCCCGAGCCGGGGGCGCCCCGTGCGCTGCGACTTTTCGAAGCAACCGGCGATCCCGAGGCTTTCACCGCTCTGGCAGCACGATTTCTGGGCCCGTCGTTGGACGGGGTCCGGCCGGTCGAACGTCACCTCGGCGCGCGAACATGACGTTCATCGCCGAAAGCGGCGATGTTTTCGCCATGCAGATCGCGGGCATGGCAAGCTAGTGGGCGTGCGAATCACCGTACTGGGTTGTTCCGGCAGTGTGGTCGGCCCTGATTCGCCCGCCTCGGGATATCTGGTGACGGCGCCCGACACACCGCCGCTGGTCCTCGACTTCGGCGGGGGGGTGCTGGGTGCGCTGCAACGCCACGCCGACCCCAACTCCGTG
>NZ_JBAUJB010000391.1:0-3885 GCF_049683355.1 Mycobacterium sp. | reverse complement strand
CGCCTTCCGCGGCTGGTCCGTCGGGCCAGCAGGGTGGTGCTGCTCCGGTGATGGCGGGTAGCTCTGGTGCTGCGACGGCGGCGAGCTTGCCTGAGCCGGATGTGAGCGCGGACTTGATGCTGGCGCGGCAGGTGCTTGACGGGTTGGTTCGTGGCACGGATGCGAGCTGGAACACCATCGACTCCGGGTTTGTGAATTGGGCTGTGGCAGTTGTGCGTACACAGTTTGGGCCGCAGCTTGTTATTGCTTCTAGCGCTGGTGGTGGGGTGTATGTGCCTGCGTCGGTGTACATTCCGACGACAGCTCGGATCGCGCCCCGTGATCCGGCGTTGCCGATGAGGTGGGCGGATAGGTACATGGGGTGGCGGCGGCCGGCTGATGTGCTGTCCGGGCATGCTGATGCATTGGCCGACAGGGCTTCTGGAGTGGTGCGCAGTGCGTTGGTGACTACTGCGGAGGGTCCGCGCCCTGCGGGTTGGCAGGAGTTTGAGACGGTGACGTTGCGGTCGATCCTGCATACGCCTGGTTCGGTGCCGGTGCTCGACGGTGAGCATCAACACCGCTTAGCAACTATTGATCCGGTTCTGGCGCAACAGATTTCAACGGTGATCGGTGGAGCGTCTGAGGTTCCCGTGGCTGCGGTCATCACCCGCGCGGTGGTGGAGGCGGCGATACAAGAGCCAGCGGCCACCAAGAGCGACCGTAGTCCGGTATGCGGTGCAGACGGGCCTTATCAGGTTGCCGAGGCGGCCGACCTGGCATTGCTCAACAAGCTCGGCCAGGGCACACCCGTCGACTGGGAGGCGTACAACAACGAGGTGGCCCAACGGCACGAAGGAAACGCGACTAGTCCGCACCTGAGTGGGCCGCTGGATCTGGAGGACGATCCGAAACAGTCGTTGACTGCGCGCATGCTGTACATAGCGTTCTACCGGACCGCGCTCATTGCTGAGCTGATTCGGTATTGGCAGCAGCCGGCGTCACCGTCCTTGGCCGACATCGTGTACTGCGCGAAAGTGGCCGGATTCAGCCAAGTGGTGGCGTCGACCCTATCGACTCTGGAGCGCCAATGTCGATGATTCCGTCTGACGACGCGTTCGACGCGGACAGCTTAAGGGCCCTTGGCGGCACGGTGCCTTCTGCAAAGTCCACCTCAGTGGGCAAGGTCGGCAAGTTCGGCGCGCGCAGCTGGCTGGAGGCCCAGGACACCGGAATGTCTTTGATTCCTGGTATGGGTCGTACTCCGAGCTGGAGTGAAACAACGACGGCTGCATTCGCCCGGATTGTGGCCGATGCGCGCTCTGGAGAGCTGGAGCCGGATTGGCGGGAAATCCGTGCCGGTGCCGCCAGCGGTCGGTTGCACCACGCACGTGCCCGCGAGGGCAGCGGCGCTGGTGGCGGAACTCCGATGAGTCCGTGGGCTTATCCGTTTACATGCCAGGCAGAGACAGAAGTTCTTGCGCTACGCGAGGTAGTGGAGGGCGGGCCGTGGGATTGGGAGCCAGGCGCATCCGGAGGTCCAGATCAAGCACTACGCGCCTGGTGGATATCCTGTTCCGAAATCATCGATTTCGAGGAATCCTCGAAGCTGCACGAAGAACAACAGCGTAGAGGGATGGGCCAACGACATCTTGCTTGCACCGTGCTGGGCATCGAATCAGAGGCCAAGATTCGGGAACGTGCCCTGATTCGGCGGGACCTGCTCACCGAGAGTGTGGAGGCGGCTATTGCCGCTTTGAGCGTTCGTTCACCAGAGTTGCTCGATGTTTTCGGCGAAAGGTGGATGCGCTACGCGGGCCGAGAAGACCTACGCCAGACCGACTGGGCTGAGAAAGCGATCGCCCGTACACGCCGCTGGGCTGATGCTGATCATCAGCAGCGAGCCGCGCACCTCGCGCGTCTCAACGACTCGGCATACCGTGCGGAGATGCAGCGCATACCGGATTACTGGATGAACCACGGCCAGAAAGGACAATGATCATGGCCGCAGTACCACCTTCGGGAGGCTCCGGGGACCGTATTAAGGTCGATCCGATCGCCCTGCCCGCATCAGGTGCGACCACCGGCGCCGAGGCTGCGGCGGTCGCCGCAGGCGGTGCGGCCGGGGCTGCCCAGGGTGTCGGCGGCTTGGCAGGTGCGGCTGCACAGCCTGACGGGGTTTCGCTGGCCATCAACGCCGTCACCAGCACGTGGCCTGCCCAGGATGGCACGTTTCTGGCTGACCTGAGTCGAGCGGGCAGCGCCGTTGCCAGCGGGGACGTGGCCAGCGCAGCGCAGCTGGAAGCCCAGGACACCGAGAATGCGGCAGGCATCGTGGCCGTCGCGCCGGGTGCGGCGACTGCCAGCGTGTAGGTCCGCCAGAGCGCAGGTCCGCCAGAGCGCCCGCCCCTGGGCTTTTGCTTGAATTAGCACACCGACTGCGACCGGGAAGGGTGACCGTGGACGCGCTTACCCTCTCAGATCTTGCGGAGGTGGTGTATTCCGCGGGCAAGGTTTTCGACGGCCTGTCCATCGGCCGGCTTGATACCGAGAGATTTCTGCGTTCTGGAAGGCTTGGTCGAGCCGCGTCGCGGGCCGACCTTGCGCTTCTCGAGGATCTGCGGGACTCGGCGCAGTTCGTCATCGACCACGCCGCCGGCGATCCGCTCGACGCCGGCTTCGTGCGGGCCGTCAACGCCACGATCACCCGCAGCGGGGCCCTGCATCCAGGCCAGCTGCGGACCCAGGAGCAGGCCATCGGGGTGGCGACGGCCTACGGTCGTCACACCCCCGACGCCCTGTCCGAGGACGGACTGCAAGCGGTGCTCGACCGTGCGACGCGCAGCGCTGAGGTCCAGGAGAACGCGCTCGCCCTCTTCGTGGACCTGGCTGAGGCCCAGCCCTTCGAGGATGGCAACAAGCGCACCGCCGTGTTCGTGGCCAACGGCTTGCTCATCGGTTCCGGTGCCGGTGTTCTGCTCACCATCCCCGTCGATGACGACGACCCCAGTGTGGCCAGGACATTCAACGACCTACTGGCGAGGGCCTACGTCTACGGCGAGCACGATGGGGTGAAGACGTTGCTACGCAGTCGACTTCGTGAGGCCCGGTTGGATGCGGTGCGCCAGGCGTTGATCGCCGGTGAACGCAGCGGCGAGGCCACACCGTTCGATTTCGACGACTTTGGCTCTGGATGTGGAATTATTGAGGTGTGGCAGGGACGGTCTTGAACCGATCGGAATTGATAGAACAGGCCCTGCGACACGCGCATCTTCGGATCGCCCTCCAGAACTACACCGCGCAAACGGTCCCGACTCTCGGCATTGACGGTTACGCGCAGAGGATCTACCAAGCGAATCAGGCTGCGATCGGCCTCGACGACATGGGTCCGTAAAGGTGGAATACCCGGCCTCGGCGGCATCACGGAGCCGTGTGAGCAGCCTGATCACTGACCTGTCGACCGGAGAAAAGTACGGCAGCTTGTCGGCGCTTTGATCACAAGGCACCACCGCGGACGACGACTACAGTTGGAGGAGATGACAAGCACGTTGATTCCCGGTACCCGTGACCCAAATCTCGCCTCAGCGTGAGGATCTCAACGCTTTGTCAACTCGTCAAGATTTCGGTCGGCCCACGCCTCGCTGAAGGCGACGGAGTCGGGGTGTTCCCGCATCCACTGGTCGTGAGCTTCGCATCTCCGACGCATGTCCTCAACATCGAGCATTGTTAGCCGTCCTGGGCTAGACACAGCGTCACCGGATTGCCATCCGGGTCGACGATGGTCGCGACACGCTCACCCCATGGCATGTCGGCCACGTTGGCCAGGACAGGGATTCCGTCATTGCGCAGATCGGTCACCAATGTGTCCAGATCGTCGACATAGACATACATCTCGAACCGCGGACC
>NZ_JBAUJB010000390.1:0-13514 GCF_049683355.1 Mycobacterium sp. | reverse complement strand
GGGTCCTCGTGGACTGGGTGCCCGCCCATTTCCCGAAGGACGCGTGGGCGCTGGGCCGGTTCGACGGAACCGCGCTCTACGAGCACGCCGATCCGCGCCGCGGCGAGCAGTTGGACTGGGGCACCTATGTCTTCGACTTCGGTCGGGCGGAGGTTCGCAACTTCCTGGTCGCCAACGCGTTGTACTGGCTGCAGGAGTACCACATCGACGGGCTGCGGGTGGACGCCGTCGCGTCGATGCTCTACCTGGACTACTCACGGCCCGAGGGCGGATGGACACCGAACATCCACGGTGGCCGGGAGAACCTCGAAGCGGTGCAGTTCCTGCAGGAGATGAACGCCACCGTCCACAAGATCAACCCGGGAATCGTCACCATCGCCGAGGAATCCACCTCGTGGCCGGGCGTCACCCGCCCGACGAACCTCGGCGGGCTCGGCTTTTCGATGAAGTGGAACATGGGCTGGATGAACGACACGCTGGAGTTCATCAA
Source organism: Mycobacterium sp. (assembly GCF_049683355.1). Taxonomy (GTDB): domain Bacteria; phylum Actinomycetota; class Actinomycetes; order Mycobacteriales; family Mycobacteriaceae; genus Mycobacterium. Next base: position 13,024 of record NZ_JBAUJB010000390.1, on the reverse strand, counting down.
GCGCGATCCGATCCACCGCAGCTACCACCACCACGAGCTGACGTTCTCGCTGCTCTACGCGTTCAGCGAGAACTTCGTGCTGCCCATCAGTCACGACGAGGTGGTGCACGGCAAGGGCACGCTGTGGGACCGGATGCCCGGAAACGACCACATGAAGGCTGCCGGTATCCGCAGCCTGCTCGCCTACCAGTGGGCACACCCCGGCAAGCAGTTGCTGTTCATGGGCCAGGAGTTCGGTCAGCGTGCCGAATGGTCCGAAGAACGCGGCGTCGACTGGTTCCAGCTGGACGAAAACGGTTTCTCCGACGGGATCCTGCGGATGCTGGGCGACGCCAACAGCGTCTACCGCCGCAGCCGTGCCCTGTGGTCACGCGACTCCTCGCCCGAGGGCTACTCCTGGATCGACGCCAACGACTCGGCGAGCAACGTGCTGAGCTTCCTGCGGTTCGGCGACGACGGCTCGATGATGGCGTGCGTGTTCAACTTCTCGGGTGCCGAACACCCGCGGTACCGGCTCGGCCTGCCCCACACCGGCTCCTGGGGCGAGGTGCTCAACACCGACTCCGACTCCTACCACGGATCGGGCATCGGCAACTACGGCGCGGTCGAGGCGACCGACGAGCCGTGGCACGGCCGACCGGCGTCGGCAGTCATGACGCTGCCCCCGCTGTCGGCGCTGTGGTTCGAACCGGTCGTCGGTTAGCGCCAACCCGCGTCCGGCACGCTGGCCAACCTCACATAGGTGGAGGCCGCCTCGGCCCGGTTCGTCGCGCGAAGTTTGCGCAATACCCGCTTGACGTGGGACTTCACCGTCCCCGTCGAGATGACCAGATCGCCGGCGATCTGCTGGTTGGTGCGCCCTGCCGCCATCAGCCGCAACACCTCGACCTCGCGACGGGTCAGTACCGCCCGGATGGACTCCGGTTCGACCAGCGAGCGCGCTGCGGAGCTCTGCTCCGGGGGTTCCACTTTCCTCAGGTCCAGGTCGGCATCCTGCAGCGCTCTGGCTGCGGATTCGGCGCTCGCCAGGGCGTTTCGCACGTCGGCCTGCTGGCGCCGCATCCGCTCCAATCAACACCGTGCGCTCGAACGCGTACCCGAAGCCCTCGGCGAAGGCCCACACGGTGTCCCGATCTATCTCGTCCACGGTCTGATTGGAGTACAGCCGATCGACGTGCAGGAACCCGATGACCTGGCCGGTGGGCATCACCGGTGCGGCGACGTAGGACCTGGTCAGTGAGAAGTCGATGATCGGCCGGTTGACCCGGGGATCGGTGGTCGCGTCGCGGACGATCGCGGGCGCCCGCTTCCGGATCATCTCGGTCTCGAGCAACATGTGATCCAGCGGAGGGGCCACCGACTGCGCGAATGCCACCATCTTCTCGGCCCCCGCGCTGTCGTCGCCGAAATAGGCGGCCTCCATGACCATCCGACCGTCGTGGACGCGGAACAACACCGCCCGGTCGAAACCGCACGATTCGACCAGTTCCCGGGGTGCCCGGTCGACGATCTCGGCGACCCCGTCCACCGCGCGCAGCTTGCTCAATCCGTCCTGCACCCGCAGCAGCGCGCGGCCGCGCCGGTGGGCGCCGTCCTCGATCAGTTCACGCTCGAGCAGCGACAGATCCAGCACCGACTCCAGCGCGGTCAGGGCTTCGTCATCGCCGTGGTTCTCCAGTGCGCACCGCACGACTGCGGTCGCCGCGTCAACGGCCTCGGCCACTGCCTGCGCCGGCATGTCTCCGGCGTCGCAGTGGATCAGCCCCTGTTCGCGCGCCTCCTGGATACGACGGGACACGGCGGTGGCGCGCTCCGGGCGCGACGCCCATCCGGGGTGGCCGTCGTCGGCCAGCGCGGTCGGTGCGGGTACGCCGGAGACATCGGCAGCCAGGTCGGTGATCGCCATCGTCCGTCGATCGTCTCACCGCTTGCGGGGCCTGGGAGGTAAATCCGCCCGGACGGGGGAACAAGTGCGTCCCATCGGGGGATCGACCAGGCGGACGTCGCGGATCAGGCTTCAACCATGACCTTCACCCGCGGCGATTCCGCGATCACCGGTTCTGCCCTCGACCTGCTCACCACCCCGGAGGGGATAGCCAACCCCTACCCCCTCTACGACACCCTGAGGGCCGCCTCGCCCGTTGCCGGCTATCGCGACTGGCCGCCGGGCACCGTGCCGGGAGCCGACGAGCCAGTCACCGCCTGGGCGTTGTTCCGCTACGAACAGATATTCGCCGCGGCCCGTGACCCCCAGACGTTCTCCTCTCGCGACCCGATCCAGGAAGCGTCGTCGGCGCCGAGCCTGATGCTGGTGAACACCGACGCTCCCCGACACACCATCGAGCGCAAGCTGGTCAGTCAGGCGTTCTCACCGCGACGGGTGAAGCGGCTCGACAGCTGGCTCGGTGAACTGGCCCCCCATCTGCTGGCCGAGGTCGACGGCGACGCCGCGGAGACGGTGGTCGATGTGATGGATTTCGCCGCCGGGGTCCCGACCCGGGCGATGGTCCGGCTACTCGGCCTGCCCCAGGGTGATCACGTCCGCTTCAAGCGGTGGGCCAATGCATTCATGTTGTCGTCGGATCTGACACCCGAGCAACGGATCGCCAGCAACGAGGAGATGGTCGCAGCGTTCGCCTCACGGTTGGTCGAACACACCGGCCACCTGGCCGAACGCCCACCCAGCGGCGGCATCGAAGAGGCCGAGGACCTGATCTCGGCACTGTTGCGCGCCGAGGTCGACGGTGACCGCTTGACGCCCGAGGAGATCGTCCGGTTCTGCGTGACGCTGGTCGTGGCCGGCAGCGAGACGACCACCTACCTGATCGGCAACCTGCTGCATGCGCTCGCCCGGGAACCGGAGATCGCCGAGCGGGTGCGCGCGGACCGCTCGCTGGTTCCGGTGTTCATCGAGGAGACGATGCGGGTGGACGGACCGCCCCAGCGACTGTTCCGGATCGCCACCCGCGACGTGCAGATCGACGGTGCCGACATCCGCAGCGGCGACTGGGTGGCGTTGTTCTTCGGTGCGGCAAACCGGGATCCCGACGTGTTCACCGACCCGGAGAAGATCGCGATCTGGACCGCCCGAACATCCGCCAGCAGCTTTCGCTCGGCCATGGTGTGCACTTCTGCCTCGGCGCCCACCTCGCCCGGTTGGAGGTGACCGCGGTGCTCAACGCCGTCCTCGACCGTTATCGGGGCATCGCCCTGACCGATGACCCCGGTGACAAGCAGACAGCGAGCCTGCTGACCCACGGATTCGTCCGGCTGCCGATCCGGCTGACCGGATGAGCCGGGGCAACATCGACGCGACCGCGGCGATTTACGCCGCCATCCCGGCCGGTGATCTCGATGGCGCCCTCGTGCACCTGGACCCCGAGATACGGATCACCTACTACGGGACCCCTGCCATCCCGTATGCGGGCGACTACCGGGGCATCGACGAGGCGCTGACCTTCTTCTCCAGGGTGGGCACCGCCATCGAGATCGTCGAGATGGAGGCGTGGAAGATCATCGCCGAGGGAGACGACCTCGCCGCATGGGGACGGCAACGGTTCCGGCGACGCGACACCGGTCGCGAATGGGAATCGGAGTTCGCCCACATCATCACGTTGCGTGACGGCCGTTGGCTGCACTTCCGGGGTTTCATGAACTCCGCTCTGACCCATCTCGCGTTCAGCGAAGGCTGATCGGGCCGGTCAGTACAGAGCGTTGGCGAGGTTGCGCCGACCTGCGATCACCTCGGGATCGGCGGGGTCGAACAGCTCGAACAGTTCGATGAGCCGCGTGCGGACCTTCGTGCGGTCGTCACCCGAGGTGCGCTTGACCAGTCCGGTCAATCGCTGGAACGCCGCTGCGATGTTCTGCTGCAGGACCTCGACGTCGGCGGCGGCGAACGCCGCCTCGATGTCGTCCGGTGACGCGTCGGCGACCGCGACGGCGTCCCGGGGGTGCGCGGTGGCCCGCTGCAGGAAACCGATCTGACGCACCGCGCCGTTGGCCTCGGCGTGGTTCGGATTGCCTTCGAGGATCTCCTGGTAGGCGGTCAGGGCGGCGTCGAAGTCCCCGTTGTCGAGATGCGTTCGAGCCTGTTCGACCACCGGGTCGACCTGCTCGGCCTGCTCGGCGTCACCTCCGCCGGTGAGTTTGCCGGCCGTGGCGTCCAGCAGCGAGTCGATCCAGCGCCGCAGCTGCTCGGGCGGCTGCATGCCCTGGAAGCTCGACATCGGTTGACCCGCGGCCAGCGCGACGACGGTGGGTACCGCCTGCACGCCGAACATCTGGGCCACCTGCGGCACGGTGTCGACGTTGACCGTGGCCAGCGACCACTTGGGGCCGTCGGTGGCGGCGAGCCCGGCAAGCGTTTCACCGAGCTGGACGCTCGCGTCGCTGCGCGGCGACCACAGCACCACCACCACAGGCACCTCGTTGGAGCGGACCAGCACTTCGGCTTCCAGGTTCGCTTCGGTGATTTCGACACCACCGGGCTTACCGGCGGCGCCACCCGACGGTGTGCCCTCACTGGGGGCGGTTGCCCGCTGTTTGAGCGCCGAGAGGTCGACTGCACCCGCCATGGCAGGCGCGATTGGGGGTCGAGGACGAGTCACGACACCAAGTCTGTCACGTTGTTTCCGGTGCCGACCGCCCTGGTTGCCCACCGGCAGACACCGCAGTCGCGGTCGCCGAGACCGGCTGCATCCGACCCGTCCGATCAGCCCATATGAGGAAAATCACACTGCCCAGCGGCACGACGCCGGCCAGCAACGCCAGCAACCACGTGCCGATCCCCCACTTGTGCGCCAGACCGACCAGCAGCGCCGCCACCACGAACGCGACGAAGACCCCACCGTGGACGGGTCCGAAAACCTTGACGCCGACCTCGGTCTGGGGGGCGCCGAGGTACTTGAAGTACATGCCGATCAGCAGTCCGACCCAGCTGACCGCCTCGGCCAGGGCGATCAACCGGAACCAGCCCGCAACACTGCGAACGTCGAATGCGCTTGTCATGACCACCATTGTGCCGGAATCCCGGCCCAGCTACTACGTTGTGTCGTTGACCGACCGCGACTCAGGGGCGCCGCAGGATCAGCGCATCCCCCTGGCCACCGGCGCCGCACAGCGCTGCCACCGCATAGCCCGGCCGTCCTTTTTCCCCGTCGCTTCGCTCGCCCTGTCCGTTTTCCCCGTCGCCACTCCGGCGCGCCAGCTCCAGCGCGGCGTGCAGCGCGATCCTGGCGCCCGACATCCCGATCGGATGGCCGATGGCGATGGCGCCGCCGTTGGTGTTCACCCGCTCGGGGTCGACACCCAGTTCCTTGGTGGAGGCGAGAGCGACGGCCGAGAAGGCCTCGTTGATCTCGATGACATCGAGGTCGTCGAGACTGATGCCTTCCTTGGCCACCGCCTTGCGGATCGCGTTGGCGGGTTGGCTCTGCAGTGTCGAATCCGGTCCGGCGACAACGCCGTGAGCACCGATCTCGCACAGCCACGAAAGTCCCAGCTCCTCGGCCTTCGCTTTGTTCATCACCACGACCGCGCAGGCGCCGTCGGAGATCTGGGAGGCAGATCCGGCGGTGATGGTGCCGTCCTTGCGGAACGCGGGCCGCAAACCTGCCAGCGACTGGGCCGTGGTGTCGGCGCGGATGCCCTCGTCCTCGGTGAACTCGACCGGATCACCCTTGCGCTGCGGGATCTTCACCGGCACCACCTCGTCGGCGAAGACGCCGTCTTTCCACGCCCTGGCAGCTTTCTGATGCGACGCCGCGGCGAACTCGTCCTGCTCGGCGCGGCTGAACTGATCCACGTCGTTGCGCTGCTCGGTCAACGCTCCCATGGGCTGGTCGGTGAAGACATCGTGCAGACCGTCATAGGCGAGGTGGTCGAGCGCTGTGACATCGCCGTATTTGTAGCCGGACCGGCTGTTCATCAGCAGATGCGGCGCCTGGGTCATCGACTCCTGACCGCCGGCGACGACGACGTCGAACTCCCCGGCGCGGATCAGCTGATCGGCCAGCGCGATGGCGTCGATCCCCGACAGACACATCTTGTTGATCGTCAGCGAGGGCACGTCCCAGCCGATACCGCCGGCCACCGCCGCCTGTCGCGCCGGCATCTGCCCGGCGCCGGCGGTCAGCACCTGCCCCATGATCACGTACTCGACCGCCGAGGCCGCGACGTCGGCCTTCTCGAGGGCGCCCGCGATGGCCACCGCACCGAGATCACTGCCGGAGAAGTCCTTCAGCGAACCCATCAGCTTGCCGACCGGCGTGCGGGCTCCAGCAACAATCACAGACGTCGTCATGCGTACCTCCAGGCAGGTTTCGAGCGGGCCAAGCAGGTTTCGAACGGCTGGTTCAGGCTATACATCTGCACCGACCTATTCGAAACCGATGTCGTTAGGTTACCTTTACGATATGACCGCCGAGCAGACTGACGCCCGTCCTGTGCTGGCCACCGCGCTGGTCACCGCCATCGATCACGTCGGCATCGCCGTGCCCGACCTGGACGTTGCCATCAAGTGGTATCACGATCATCTGGGCATGATCGTGCTGCACGAAGAGGTCAACGAAGACCAGGGTGTGCGCGAAGCGATGTTGTCGGTGCGGGGCGCCCCGGTGGGCAGCGCCCAAGTGCAACTGATGGCCCCCATCGACGACACCTGCACGATCGCGAAGTTCATCGACAAGCGCGGTCCGGGCCTGCAGCAGCTGGCCTACCGCGTCAGCGACATCGAGGCGTTGACCACTCGGCTGCGCGAGCAGGGTGTGCGGTTGCTCTATGACGCACCGCGACGTGGCACCGCCAACTCACGGATCAACTTCATCCACCCCAAGGATGCGGGCGGGGTTCTCATCGAGATCGTCGAGCCGGCCGCCGAAGACGACCACTAGACGCCCGCCGTCACGACCATCTGCGTGTCGGCCCGCGGGTGGCCCGGTGGGTCCAGCACGCGGTATGCCAGTGCCTGCGTTCCTCGACCGCGTCCGGAGTGGCGCCCGAGTCCGCCGGCAGCGCGACCACATGCGCTGTGCGCGGCTTGATCTCGTGGTCGCAACCGGGACACCGGTACAGCTTCGTCGCTCTCGCGGCCGGCACCGGCCGGACCTCGTAGTCGTTGCCGTCGGCACCCACCTCGATCCGCCGGGGTGCGGATAGCGGGGTCCGACTCGGTGTTCTCCGTCCCGCCGCTCGCCGCCGCGCCATCAGAACAACCGGAACTCGTCGCTGTCCATCCCACGCATCTTGTCGTAATCCAGGGTCAGACAACGGATCCCGCGGTCCTGAGCCAGGGTGCGTGCCTGCGGTTTGATCTGCTGGGCCGCGAACACACCCGCCACCGGCGCCAGCAGGGAGTCGCGGTTGAGCAGCTCGAGATAGCGGGTGAGCTGCTCGACCCCGTCGATCTCACCGCGACGCTTGATCTCCACGGCAACCGAGCAGCCCTGCTCGTCACGACAGAGCAGGTCCACCGGACCGATCGGGGTCATGTACTCGCGGCGGACCAACGTGTACCCGGCCCCGAGCAACTCGACATGTTCTGCCAGCAGAGCCTGCAGATGGGCCTCGACGCCGTCCTTCACCAGCCCGGGGTCCACACCCAGCTCGTGGCTGGAATCATGCTCGATCCCCTCGACGGTGATGCGGAGCTGTTCACCGGCCTTGTTCTCCACCACCCACACAGGCGCGGCGCCCCCAGCATCCTCGATCAGCCAGCACGGGGGGCTCATCCAGTTCAGCGGCTTGTAGGCCCGGTCGTCGGCGTGCACGCTGACCGATCCGTCGGACTTGAACAACAGCAGTCGCCGCGCCGACGGCAGATGAGCGGTGAGCCGACCGACATAGTCGACGGTGCACTGGGCGATCACGAGACGCACCCGAACCACCTTAAACGTCGAACAAACGTCTTGACCCCACACGGTCACTAGGCTGACGCCACGATGACGGCGAACCGGACGGCGGCACAGCGGCTGGGCCGTGTGCTGGAACGAGTGACCAAGCAGAGCGGCAGGGTCGCGGCGACCCCCGAGTTCGGTTCGTGGATCCTCGGCCGCGTCTCCGAGAGCCAGGGCCGCCGCCGGGTCCGTATCCAGCTCATCCTCACCACCTTCGTGGTGATCGCCAACCTGATCGGCATGGGCGTCACGGCGCTGGTGGTCACCGTCGCGTTTCCCATCCCGAGCGTCTTCGATCCCGACGTCGTCAAGATCACCTTCATCGCGGTGCCGGTCTACCTGGCCACCGCGTTGGTGGTCGGGGTCTTCTGGGCCACGCGCAGGGTCATCGACAACGTCCGATGGGCCATCGAGGAACGCGCCCCGACGCGCGACGACCAACGCAGGACGTTCCTGGCTCCGTGGCGACTGACCCGGGTCCTGTTGGTGCTGTGGGGCCTCGGGACGGCGGTGCTCACCACGCTCTACGGGTTGCAGGACACCGCCTACATCCCGAAATGGCTGTTGGGCGTCAGCTTTCCCGGCATCGTCGTCTCGGCCAGTTGCTACCTGTTCACGGAGTTCGCATTGCGCCCGGTGGCGGCCCAGGCACTCGAGGCCGGCAAGCCGCCGCGACGATTCGCCGAGGGGCTGATGGGACGCACCATGCTGGTGTGGGCACTCGGGTCCGGGGTTCCCGTGCTCGGCATTCTGTTGGCCGCGGCGATCACGCTGATCCAGCGCAACCTGACCCCGACGCAGTTCACTGTCGCGGTGATGATCCTGGCGCTGTTCGCTCTTGTCTTCGGGGCCATCCTGATGTGGATCCTGGCCTGGCTCACGGTGACACCGGTCCGCGTCGTGCGGGCGGCCCTCAACCGGGTCGAGCAGGGCGACCTGGACACCAGCCTGGTGGTCTTCGACGGCACCGAACTCGGCCAGTTGCAGCGCGGGTTCAATGCGATGGTCCACGGCCTGCGGGAGCGCGAACGGGTCCGCGACCTGTTCGGACGTCACGTCGGCCGTGAGGTCGCGGCGCTGGCCGAGCAGGAACGACCCGAGTTGGGTGGTGAAGAGCGCTATGCCGCAGTCGTCTTCGTCGACGTCATCGGGTCCACCAAGCTGGTGACCAGCCTGCCGGCCGCGGAGGTCGTCGAACTGCTCAACCGGTTCTTCGCAGTGATCGTCGAGGAGGTCGACCGCTACCACGGACTGGTGAACAAGTTCGAGGGTGATGCCGTCCTCGCGGTGTTCGGCGCCCCGGTGTCACTGGAGCATCCCGAGGACGAGTCGCTGGCGGCGGCCCGGGCGATCAGCCGTCGACTGTGCGACGAGGTGCCCGAGTGCGAGGCGGGCATCGGCGTCGCCGCGGGACATGTCGTCGCCGGCAACGTCGGGGCGTGGGAACGCTTCGAGTACACAGTGATCGGCGAACCGGTCAACGAGGCGGCGCGGCTCTGCGAACTGTCCAAGAACGAACCATCGCGCCTGGTCGCGTCGGGCTCGGTGGTGCGCAACGCCACCGAAACCGAAGGCGCGCATTGGACTCTCGGAGAGTCGGTGACGTTGCGCGGCTACGACGAGCCGATTCAGCTGGCCACCCCGATCAGTGCGGACTGACGCGCCGGGTGCGATCCAGCCAGGATTGCGCTTCGTCGACGGCTGCCTCGACGGTGTGGAAGCTGACCGCTTGCAGCTCGACCTCGGAACGGATGACGATCCCGTCGGGGTCCACCAGGTAGCCGACCTTGCCGGCGGACCGTAGCGCGGCGCTCATGCCCGACAGCAGCGCCCGCGCGGCGTCGTCGATGTCGTCGACCCGGGACACGTCCAGGATCGCGACCTCGAAGTCATCCCGGTCGCGATCAGCGACCCGTAACACCTGCTCGGCACCGCTGAACAGCAGATCGCCATGCGTCTCGTAGACCCGGACGCCCGGACGGGGCTCGTACACCGCTCGCAGTGCCGACCGGGAATCGCGCGCCACCGTCAGGAAGTGCAGACCGAGCTGCTCGGATAAGCTGCGGCACAACAGAACTCCGCGCACACTGTTGCCTTTGTCGTCGAGCAACGGGGAATACACCCCGATCCCGAGCTGCCCTGGCAGCACCGCGACGATCCCGCCGCCGACGCCGCTCTTGGCGGGCATGCCCACCGCGCTGACCCAATCCCCGGCGGCGTCGTACATCCCGCAGGTCACCATCACCGACAGCGTGCGCCTGACCACCGCGGCGCCGGCCACCCGCCGGCCGGTCTGCGGGTTGACGCCGCCGCGGGCGAGGGTGGCTCCTATCTTGGCCAGGTCCGTAGACGTCACGCGCAGCGAGCACTGGCGGAAGTACACGTCGAGCACCTCGTCGGGATCGCCGTCGAGTGCCCCGAGACTCTGCAGCATGTAGCCGATGGCACGGTTGCGGCTGCCGGCGGCCTTCTCGGAGGCGTAGACGTCGTCGTCCAGGTCGAGTCGGCGCCCCACGATCGCCGAGTAGAAGTCCCGGATCGCCGCGAACCGCTCGTCGGCAGAGGCAGCCGGCACGAGTGAGACCGCGGCGATGGCGCCGGCGTTGATCATCGGGTTCTTGGGCTTTTTCGTGGCGCGGTCCACGCTGATCTCGTTGAACGCCTCGCCAGAGGGTTCCACACCGATCCTCGCATCGACGGCGGCGATGCCGATGCGCTCGAGGGCCAGCGCGTACGTCAACGGCTTGGAGATCGATTGGATCGTGAATTCGACTGATGCGTCCCCGGATTCATAGATGAAACCGTCTGCGGATGACAGCGAGAGGCCAAAGCCGTTCGGGTCCACGTAGGCAAGCTCGGGGATGTAATCGGCCAGCGCGCCGTCGGTGACGCCGGCATGTTCGGCGCGGATGCCGTCGAGATAGCGCTGTACCAACTCGGCCACAGCTCGGAGTATGTAGCTTGCGCCCGGGTTTGTCATGCTCTGCGCTGCCCGGCGGCCGCAGCGCCACCGCCCGTCGAAAGGTCTTCGATGTCGGTTTTCCGCTAGTGCTGTCGGCGCCCACGTGTAAGTGTGAATGTCATGCACACCGACTTCGACCGCTGCTGCCGGGCCGTCCAGGCCAAGGACGCGCGGTTCGACGGGTGGTTCGTCACCGCTGTTCTCACCACCAGGATCTACTGCCGGCCGAGTTGCCCGGTCCGTCCACCCTACGCCCGCAACATGCGCTTCTATCCGACGGCCGCAGCGGCTCAGCGGGCCGGTTTCCGGGCCTGTAAACGGTGCCGGCCGGATGCCTCTCCCGGCTCACCCGAGTGGAACGTCCGCGGTGACGTCGTGGCCCGCGCGATGCGGCTGATCGCCGACGGGACTGTCGATCGCGACGGCGTGACCGGACTGGCGAGCCGAGTCGGATACACCGTGCGCCAACTCGAACGCCTCATGCACGCAGAGGTCGGAGCGGCGCCGCTGGCGCTGGCAAGGGCCCAGCGGGCCCAGATGGCACGGGTGCTCATCGAGACCACCGAGATGCCGTTCAGCGACGTCGCGTTCGCCGCCGGGTTCTCCAGCATCCGGCAGTTCAACGACACCCTGCGTACGGTGTGCGACCTGACGCCGACGGCGCTACGCCGAAGAGCTCGAACCCGGTTCGGCGGTGACGACACCCTCGGCACCGGCGTGATGACGCTGCGGCTGCCCGTGCGGACCCCGTTCGCCTACGAAGGACTGTTCGGCCATCTGGCGGCCAGCACCGTGCCGGGCGTCGAGGAAGTTCGTGACGGGGCGTATCGACGGACGCTGGCCCTACCGCACGGCATCGGCATCGTCAGCCTGCGACCACACCCCGATCATGTCCGATGCCGACTTGTGGTGGACGACTTCCGCGACGTGTCGACGGCGATTGCCCGGTGCCGGCGACTGCTGGATCTGGACGCCGATCCCGAGGCCATCGTGGCTGCGCTCGGCGCCGACGAGGAGCTCGGCACACTGGTGGCCAAGGCCCCCGGCCAGCGCATCCCCCGCACGGTCGACGAGCATGAACTCGCCCTGCGTGTGGTGCTCGGTCAGCAGGTGTCGATGGCGGCGGCGCGCACCCACGCCGGACGAATCGTCGCCGCCTACGGCCGTCCGATCGAGGACGCCGAAGGTCAGCTGACCCATGTCTTCCCCTCCGTCGCCGAACTCTCCGACATCGATGAGCGGCTGCTGGCTTTCCCGACGGCCAGGCGGCGCACGTTGACCGCAATGGTCAGCGCGTTGCAGCACGGCGACGTGGTGCTCGACACCGGATGCGATTGGACCCTGGCGCGTGAACAACTGCTCAGACTTCCCGGCATCGGGCCGTGGTCCGCCGAGATGATCGCGATGCGCGGGCTCGGAGATCCGGATGCGTTCCCGGCCACCGACCTGGGCGTGGTGGCGGCGGCGCGTCAGCTCGCGTTGCCGACGGCGCCGAAGTATCTGCTGGAGCGCAGCACCCGTTGGCAGCCCTGGCGTTCCTACGCCACCCAGCACCTCTGGACCGCACTCGACCACGCCGTGAACCAGTGGCCTCCCAAGGAGAAATGATGGAACCGATTCGATACCGGACGATGGACAGCCCGGTCGGTACGCTGACGCTCGCCGGCTCGGCCGGTCGGCTACGCCACCTGCGCATGGTGGATCAGACCTATGAACCCAGCCGCGCCGGCTGGGAACCTGATGACACCGCATTCGCTGATGCCGTCAGCCAGCTCCACGAGTACTTCGGTGGCGAGCGGACCGAGTTCGACCTGGAACTCGAGCTTTTCGGGACCGAGTTCCAACGACGGGTGTGGGCGGCGCTACTGACGATACCGTATGGAGAGACACGTTCGTACGGCCAGATCGCCAGGCAGCTCGACACCCCGGGCGCCTTCCGCGCCGTCGGACTCGCCAACGGCCACAACCCGATCGGCATCATCGTGCCGTGCCATCGCGTCATCGGCGCGAACGGAAGCCTGACCGGATACGGTGGCGGGCTCGAAAGAAAAAAGGCCCTTCTCGAAATGGAGAAGCAGAAAGTCGCACCGGTCGCGACGCTGTTCGATTGAGCAGAACAGGAACAAATACATACAGAAATGCCTTTGCCCCCCAAATGGTTTGGGGG
>NZ_JBAUJB010000389.1:0-17133 GCF_049683355.1 Mycobacterium sp. | reverse complement strand
GGTCTGGGCGGTTGCGTCGGTGGGGCGCGGCGTCGTGGCCGTCCGCTCGGGGGCGGCCTGCAGCGCCAGCGCGGCGGACGCGGAAGCCACGAACGTGACGAGCCCGGCGGCCAGGACTGCCGCCGGTCCCGTCTGAACGAGACCGCGGGCCCGGCGCCCGGGGATGACCGCACGGACGTCACCGTCTTCACGGTCGAGGCGCAGCTCGCCGTTCTGCGCGCACGCCAGCGCAGCGCCACGTGCCAGCGCCAGCTGCGCTTCGGCGGGGGTGTACACCGGCACCGACAGCGCGTCCTCGAGCACGGGCCGCAGTCCGTCGAGATCTTCGGCGGAGCCGACCAGCACCAGCGCCTCGGGTGCCCAGTCAGCCTTGGTGAACACCGCGCTCAACCAGCCGACCAGGTCCTCTTCGGTCACGACGGTGTGATTGACCGCGGTCTGCACCGCGCCTTGTTCGGTCTGCACGACCAGGGCGATGAGTTGCTCGGGTTCGATGACGCACACGGCGGTGGTCGGATACCCGGTGACCTCGGCAATACCCCGGGCCAGCGCGTCGGTGGCCTCGGACAGCCGCACCGGGACGATGTTGTCGAAGCCGGAATTGCTCAGCGACTTCAGCAGCAGCGACGCCTCGGCGTCGGCGTCGTCGCTCCAGGTCACTCCGATGGAGCGCACCCGGTGACCCTGGTCAGCCGCGTTCGCCTCGGCGCGCAACAAGGCTGCCACCGCCTGCTCGCAGGTCCGCAGTGCGCTCGCGGACCCGCGGTCGTCGACGTCGAAACCCAGGCCGTCGATGGTCGCGCCGTCGGCGTCCTGACCCTCGACCAGCACCAGGCCGACGGCAGACGGTGTCACCGACAGGCCCAGAACCGCGTCCACCAACCACTCCTTCGTGCGCCCCGGTCCTGCGGGACCACGTGATGGGAAATACCGGGTGGACCCTACCCCCTGGACCCCGCAATTGCACACCTGTCAAATCTCCTGCGGTGCGCTCTCGCCGAGGATCTGCTGCAGCATCTGCGGCTCGATGTTCCCGCCGGACACGATGAGCACCGTGTGCCCGGGCGGCGTCGCCCCCTTGCCGTACGCGGCCAGTGCGACCGCGCCGCTGGGTTCGCTCACGAGGTGCGCTCGGTGCGCCAGTTCGCGGACAGCCGCACGGATCTCGCTCTCGGCCACCGTGATCACCCCGTCAAGGACCTGTTGCAGATGCGCGAACGTGAGGTCGGACGGTTGTGACCGCAGCCCGTCGGCGATGGTGCGGTTGCGGTCCTCGATCGGCCAGTCCACGCGGTGGCCACGGGCCAGCCCCTGGGCGGTGTCGGCGGCCAGTTCCGGTTCGACCCCGAAGATCCGCGCCTGCGGGCACAGCGCCCGGATCGCCACCCCGATGCCCGACGCCAGCCCTCCACCACTGACCGGTATCAACACGTTCTGCACGTCGGGCAGGTCAGCCGCGATTTCCAGGCCGATCGTGCCCTGCCCGGCGATGACATCGGGATGGTCGAACGGCGGAATCAGCACGCCACCGGTGTCGGCAACCACCTGCGCTGCGACCGTCTCCCGCTCCTCTGCCGCGCACAACACGACCTGCGCTCCGTACTCACGGGTGGCCTGCACCTTGATGTTCGGCGTTTCCTCGGGCATCACGATGTGGGCGGTCAGTCCGTGCGCCGCCGCCGCGTACGCCACCGCCTGGGCATGGTTGCCGCTCGAGTAGGCGACGACGGTGGGCCTGTCGCCGGTGGCGGCCGAACCGGTGAGGGCCGAGATCGCGTTGAACGCGCCGCGCACCTTGAACGCGCCGACCGGTTGCAGGTTCTCGGGCTTGACCCACAGCGGGCGCCGGCCGTCACCCCACCGCGCCGCCAGCAGCGGCGTGCGCACCACGTGGGGTCGGATCCGGTCTGCGGCGATACGGATGTCGTCGATCGTCACGAGCTTCATCGCTCAAGTCTGCGGCACCGGGTCGGCGCCGCGGGCAACGTGGTTAGGGTGATCGGGGTGACCGAGTTCTCGCTGCCGATCGTTCCCCGCTATGCCGAGGTCGACCAGCAGGGCGTGGTGTTCAACGGGCACTACCTGACCTGGTTCGACGAGGCGTGCACCGGACTGCTCGACCATCTGGGCGTCGGGTACCCGGAGCTGATGGCGACCGGCTACGATTTCCAGGTGGTGCACAGCGAGATCGACTTCCTGGCCCCGGTGCGCTGGCGCGATCGCGTGCGGGTCACCGCCGAGTGCACCAGGGTCGGCACGACGAGTTTCACGGTCGGGTTCGGGGTGTGCAGCACGCCCGCGGGGGCGGGCGAGCAGATGGCGGTCCGGGGGCACAACGTCTACGTCGTCGTGTCGACCGGGGACTGGGCGAAACGGCCGATCCCCGGTTCGTTGCGTGCTGCGTTGAGCGGTTCAGCGGCCCGCTGAGCGGTACGGTCATGCCCATGGGGCACGACCACGATCACCGCCGTGAGATCCCGCCGGGGATGGCCGAGCAACTCGACCTTGCCTATGCGGGACTGGCGTCTTTCGGGCATCGTCCATTTCTGACCGAGGTGGCACAGCTCGACGAGTGGAAACCGGATGCGGCCATCGTGGGTGCACCGTTCGATATCGGGACCACCAACCGTCCGGGAGCCCGGTTCGGCCCGCGGGCGATCCGGGCGACCGCCTACGAGCCGGGCACCTACCACATGGATCTCGGCCTGGAGATCTTCGACTGGCTCGAGGTCGTCGATTTCGGCGACGCGTACTGTCCGCACGGTCAGACCGAGGTGTCCCACAACAACATTCGGGAACGGGTACACGCCCTCGCCGAGCGCGGCATCGTTCCGGTGATCCTGGGCGGTGACCATTCCATCACGTGGCCCGCGGCCACCGCGGTCGCCGATGTGCATGGCTACGGCAACGTCGGCATCGTCCATTTCGACGCGCACGCGGACACCGCCGACGAGATCGAGGGCAACCTGGCCAGCCACGGCACCCCGATGCGCCGGCTGATCGAGTCGGGCGCCGTCCCAGGGTCACACTTCGTCCAGGTCGGCCTGCGCGGCTACTGGCCGTCGCAGGACACGTTCGAGTGGATGCTCGAGCAGAAGATGACCTGGCACACGATGCAGGAGATCTGGGAGCGGGGATTCAAGAGCGTGATGCGCGACTCGGTGGGAGAAGCCCTCGCGAAGGCCGACAAGCTGTACGTGTCGGTCGACATCGACGTGCTCGACCCGGCACACGCACCCGGCACCGGGACCCCGGAGCCCGGCGGCATCACCAGCGCGGACCTGCTGCGGATGGTGCGCCAACTCTGCTACGAGCACGACGTCGTCGGCGTCGACGTCGTCGAGGTGGCACCGGCATACGACCACGCGGAACTGACGGTCAACGCGGCGCACCGGGTGGTGTTCGAGGCCCTCGCAGGGATGGCGGCGCGGCGCCGGGACGCCGCCGAGGCCGAGCCCGGGCAGCCGGCGCGCTCCTACCGGGACATCAGCCCTTCGTGAGGGTGAACTGGCAGATGTCGGTGTAGCCCCCGCGGAACAGATCCGCGCAGCCCGTCAGGTACTTCATGTACCGGTCGTAGACCTCGCGGGACTGGAGGGCGACGGCCTCGTCCTCACGCGAGCGCAACGCATCCGCCCAGATGTCGAGGGTCTTGGCGTAGTGCTCCCGCAGCCGCTGCGCCCGGGTGAGCCGGAACCCGGCCTTGGTGGCGTGCTCCTCGACGGTGGTCGGCTTCGGCAGATCCCCGCCGGGGAAGATCTCGTCCATGATGAACTTCGAGAACCGCACGAGGCTCATCGTCAGCTTCAGGCCGCGCTCGGTGAACTCCTCGTCGGTGGGCTTGATGATGGTGTGCAGCATCATCACCCCGTCGTCGGGCAGCACCCGGTGGGCCATCTTGAAGAACTCGTCATACCGGTCGCGCCCGAAGTGCTCGAACGCACCGATGGACACGATGCGGTCGACGGGCTCGTCGAACTGCTCCCAGCCCTGCAGCAGCACCCGCTTGGACCGCGGGCTGCCCTGCGATTCGAGAGCCTTCTCGACGTGTGCCTTCTGGTTCTCGCTGAGCGTCAGGCCGACGACGTTGACGTCGTACTTCTCGATCGCGCGCAGCAAAGTCGCGCCCCATCCGCAACCGATGTCGAGGAGCGTCATCCCGGGTTCGAGTCCGAGCTTGCCGAGGGACAGATCGATCTTGGCGATCTGCGCCTCTTCCAGTGTCATGTCATCGCGCTCGAAGTACGCGCAGCTGTAGGTCTGCGTCGGGTCGAGGAACAACCTGTAGAAGTCGTCGGACAGGTCGTAATGCGACTGCACGTCTTCGAAGTGTGGCTTCAGGTTCTGAGCGCCTTCGATGATTTCTGGCAAATTACAAGCCTTTGAGATTCGGCATGATGGTCGATGGTCATGGTCGGCCCCGCCCTGCTTGAGGGCCTGTGCGTCGTCTGCGCAACTCACGCACAATACCCGAGAGCGACCTCGTTCAGTGAATCACTAGGTCGCTGCGCGCAGCAACGGCCTCTGGTGACCAAACGGGAACGTCTGCCGGGTGCGGGCCGGCGCCGGAACGGGTACACCGGAGCACGGATGGAGCACGCCGCGACGTCCGTCCGCCACCGACCACCAATCAGGGAGCACCCATGACGACACCAGACCGCGACCCGCTCGGTGCCGCCGCCGAAGCGGACGTGGCCGAACAACACGCCCCGATCGGCGACAGCGACGACGACTCGTGGAGTGATGCACAGCGCGTCTCGGAGGACCGCGACTGGCAGGCCAGCGAAGCAGATCTCATCGAACAGGCCATCCCCGTTCCCGAGGACGATCGGGAGTCGGACCGTTGACGCTGGGAGCGCGCTGATGCAGGGCGCGGTGACGGTGTCGATGGCGGCGCCGGCGGAGCGGATCTGGGAGCTGATCGCCGATGTCCGCAACACCGGCACGTTCTCGCCGGAGACGTTCGAGGCGGAATGGCTCGACGGCGCCACCGGCCCGGCGCTGGGCGCGCGCTTCCGCGGCCACGTGCGCCGCAACGAGATCGGCCCGGTCTACTGGACGACGTGCCGGGTCACCGCCTGCGACCCCGGGCGCGCGTTCGGCTTCGAGGTCCTCGTCGGTGACCGCGCGGTCACCAACTGGCACTACCAGCTGACCCCGGCCGATTCGGCCACCGAGGTCACGGAGTCCTTCCGGCTGAATCAGAACGTGCTGATGTCGTTGTACGCGGTGCTGGGCGGCCAGCTGCGGCGCCGTCGCAACCTGCGGGACATGCGCAGAACGCTGGAGCGGATCAAGACGGTAGCGGAGGGAGACCTCGGTGAGTGACGTGGGTGATGACGTGGGTGATGACGTGGCCGACGCCGTGGGCAAGGTGACCGAGGCGCTGGAGTTCGTCGAACGCGCGAGGGGCCACCTCTATTCGTTCCATCAACTGATGGGACACGCCGACCTGCTGCTCGGCGAGGCGTGTGACGCGCTGATTGAGGCAGGCGCCGACGCCGCTGCCGAGCGGCTGGAAACCGACATGATCGGGCGCAACGTGATCGAGGGCCGATGGACGTTCCAGGTGGTCGAGGAGTTCGACGACACCTACTGGTCGCGGCTGCGCGCGCACGAGCGTCAGGTGCGTGACGAGCTCACCGACGGCGTCCGTCACCTGCATGAGGCGCGGATGAAAGAGCGTCGCCGCACCCATGGCAGAAAAGGGCACGAAGCCCGGCCGTGAGGCTACGCTGGGCGCACATGGGCTTGAGAACGGGCGTCGCCCGAACCAACGGCATCGCTCCGCCTGACGTCCCGTTGTCAGGCATCGATCTGGGCACGTGGGATTTCTGGGGACTCGACGACGACATCCGGGATGGAGCGTTCGCCACGCTGCGGCGCGAAGCGCCGATCACGTTCCACGACTCGTTCGTCGTCGACGACGACGCCGAAGTCGCCGGGCACTGGGCGCTGACCCGCTACGACGACGTGTTCTACGCCAGCCGTCATCCCGAGATCTTCAGCTCGGCGCTCGGCATCACGATCGGTGACCAGACGCCTGAGCTCAACGAGTACTTCGGCTCGATGATCGCAATGGACGACCCCCGACACACCCGGTTGCGCAACATCGTGCGCAGCGCGTTCACCCCGAGGGTGCTCGCGATGATCGAAGATTCGGTGCGGCAGCGCGCCCGGCGCCTGGTCGAGGAGATGGTCACCGCCAACCCCGACGGCCACGGTGAGCTGGTCTCGGAACTCGCCGGTCCGCTTCCGCTGCAGATCATCTGCGACATGATGGCCATCCCCGAGCAGGACCACGCCCGGATCTTCCAGTGGACCAACGTGATCCTGGGCTTCGGTGATCCCGACATCGCCACCGACTTCGACGACTTCGTCGCCGTGGCCATGGCGATCGGGGCGTACGCCAAAGAACTCGCCGAGGATCGTCGGGAACGGCCCGGCGACGACCTGACGACCAGCCTGGTCGAGGCCGAACTCGACGGTGAGCAGCTCACTTCCGCCGAGGTCGCCTCGTTCTTCATCCTGCTGGTGGTGGCCGGCAACGAAACCACCCGCAACGCGATCAGCCACGGCGTGCTCGCGCTGAGCCGGTTTCCCGAGCAGCGCGACATCTGGTGGTCGGACTATGACGCGGTGGCGCCGACTGCCGTCGAAGAGGTCGTGCGGTGGGCCTCGCCGGTGGCCTACATGCGCCGCACCACCGGCCGGGAGGTGGAACTCGGCGGCGCGAGAATGGCTGCGGGAGACAAGGTCACACTCTGGTACGGCTCAGCCAACCGTGACGAGTCCAAGTTCGTCGACCCCTGGACGTTCGACGTTCGCCGCCATCCCAATCCGCATCTCGGCTTCGGGGGTGGCGGCGCCCACTTCTGCCTGGGCGCCAACCTCGCCCGCCGTGAGATCACCGTCGCGTTCGAAGAGATGCACCGCCGGGTGCCCGGCATCCGCGCCACCTCGGAACCGGACCGCTTGCATTCGGCCTTCATCCACGGGATCAAGCGGTTGCCGGTGTCCTGGGCCGACTAACGCGGCGAGGAGTCCGGCTTCATCTGCTCCGCGGTACCGCTCTCCGAATCCCGGGTCACCCGGGGATCGAGCTTGTCGGCGTGTTCGCGGCGGGCGGCGAGGTCTTCGCGGGACGAGGTGACCGAATCGCGGTGCGTGGCGGCGGTGTCCGCCAGCCGCGCAGCCTCGGCGGCCTTGGCGTCGGCTTCGGCCTTGGCTGCTCGCGCCTTGGCCTCGGTCTCCTCGAGAAGGGCCGCCCGCTTCTCCACCCGGTGGGTGTCGTGGTCGACCTCTTCGCGGATGCGGTCTGCTTCCTGCCGGCGGCGGCCGTCACGGGCCTTCTTCGCGGCGAACACCACGGCGCCGATAACGATGATCGCGACGACGACGGCGACCACGATCCAGATCGTGCTGTTGCTGTCGATGCCGGCTCCTTGTGTTCGGGGGCCGGTCAGGTCGACGGTCCCGTTGACACGCGGGATGCCCGGGTGGAGTCCGCGTTAAACCAGCGCGGGCGCCGGTCAGAGCGTTGCGGTGATCGGTCCGTTCTCCTGGCAGTACGTCTGCGGCGGATTGCCCTTGGCCGCGCACCCCCGCCCTGTCGCGGTGTAGGTCGCGCCGGGCCGGTACGGCTGGAAGTACACCTGGGCGGGCAGGATGCCCTTGCCCTGCACGCACTGGCCGGCGCTGTCACTGCCCTGCATCTGGATGCACGCCACCGTCTGGAAGGTGACTGCGCCGTCGCATGCCTTGGGGGACACGGTGGCGGTGACCATGTCGGTACCGGAGACGTTCACCACGGTGGGGGCGGTCAGCTCGTAGTTGCATGCCGAAGGGGCCGGCTGGGCGCCTGCGACCGCCGCGGTGGAGCTGAACACCAGTGTCGTGGCCGCCACGACGGCGAACGTGCGGAACATCCCTGGATCGTAGGTCACGTCGGTGCGCAGATATCAGGCAATGAGCAGCACAGCGTCACTGTGCTCCGAGGGCGCGGAGCATCCCGGCCGCCGAACGCGGCCAGCTGAACTGTTCGGCCCGCCGTCGCGCGCTGCGCCGGCGCTGCGACTCCGGACGGCTCATGATCGAGGTGACGGCACCGGCGATCGCGCCAGCGTCGTTGTCCGCGGTGGCGCCGCTGTCGGTGGTGAGGATCTCGGCCAGCGCGGACGTCCGGGACACCACCGCCGGGGTGCCGCAGGCCAGCGCCTCGAGCGCGGCCAACCCGAACGTCTCGTGTGGACCCGGTGCGAGGGCGATGTCGGCACTGGCCAGAATGCCGGCGACGGTATCGCGGCAGCCGATGAAGCCGGTGAAGGCAACGGGTAGTTGTGCCGCCTGCCGTTGCAGGCGAGCCCGCTGCGGCCCCTCCCCGACCACGACCAGCCGGGCATCCACACCCGAGTCACGCAGTGCGGCAACGGTGTCGATGCTGCGGTGGGCGTGTTTCTCGACCGACAGCCGCCCGCAGTGCACCAGCAGCAACTGGTTCTGGCCGGCCCAGCGCTCGCGGACCGCCTCCGAGCGCCGACGCGGGTGGAACTGGTCGAGGTCGACCCCCAGCGGTACCGTTACCAGGTTCGTCGCCCCGATCCGGTCGAACTCCTCACGAGCGAACTCGGTGGTGCAGACCACGGCATCGTAGGTGGCGGCGGTGCGCCGGTTGGCGGCGTCGGCGACCGTCCGCGCCAGTGGCACGGGCAGGACCTGTCCCACGAGTCGGTCCAGACGTTCGTGGGAGATCATCACCGTCGACGCGCCGCGGCGGCGTCCCCAGCCTCCCAGGGAACGCAGCGTGAGACGGTCCGAGACCTCCAGTGCGTCGGGACGCAACCGCTCGAGCAGATCGGTGACCGGGCCGGGCAACACCGCGCGGTAACCCCCGGTGAGCGGAATGAGCTTGGCAGGCAGGGAGATCCGGACCACCCCCGACGGAAGTGTCACCGCCTGGGCGCAGCGCCCCGGCACGATGAGGAAGACGGTGTGTCCGGCCGCGACGTACTCGGCACCGAGACGATCCACGGCGGTGCGCAACCCGCCGGAACGCGGGCCGTAGAAATTCGCTACCTGGACCACCCGCATGGCTAGATCAGACCTCGAGCGCGTGTGCGCTGGGCAACGCCGAGCAGGCTGGGGGTCGAACGATGGGTTGCCGGTTGGTGAGCGTCAGGCCCTGTGGGTGCGGAGCCGGTCCAAATCGTTGGCGCCGCGGGTGACTAGAGCACGGCTGAACGGGCACTTGGAGACGTGAACCGAAACCGGGAAGGAATGCCAATGACCAACCGCGGAAACGGAGACGGATCCGACAAAATGGGCGGGACGACGGCGGTCTCGCGTCAGCGGGCGGTGCTGCAGGTACTGCGGGGGTTCGCCGATGTGGCGAGGTTGGCTGTACTCGTCACCGCGATTGGGATGCTGTTCCTCGACACGGTCGAGGGCGCTTTCAGGTTCGGCTTCATTTTTATGGTTCTGCTGGCCTTTCGGCGGGCCGACCTGCCCGCCCCACTGGACGCTGCGGTGTGTGTGACACTTCCGCTGGCCACTTCCGCGTCCGTATTCGGGTGGTACCGCGAGATCGTCTGGATGGACGTGCTTTTCCACTTCGGGAACACCGGTGTCCTCGCCGCCGCAGTGTATCTGCTGCTGATCCGCACCGCCTTCATCCAGCGCCCACAACAAAACTCAATTGCGAACATCGTCCTTCAGGTCACCATGGTCGGAGTCACGATGGGCGTGTTGTGGGAGTTCTACGAGTGGTTCGTCCGGACATTCACCAGTACCCACATCGGGGTGGGATACGCCGACACCATTGCGGACCTGGCACTCGATCTGCTCGGGTCGCTGCTGGCCGGTGTTGCAGTCGCTGTGCTGCGTCGCAAAGCACTGGCTTGAAACCGATTGTGCTACAGAGAGCTCGGCGCCCGACGGCGGTACATCGGATTCGGGATCAGCCAGTGCTCCGTGACGCCGGCCCGCGCACTGCGCTTCGATCTGTGCGGAGATCGCCAGTCCCACGAAGATGGCGACGGAGCTCAGCATGGACCACAACAGCAACGCCACCACGCCGGTCAGGGGACCGTACACGTAGCCCAGCCGGTCCGAGAAGCTCAGATTCAGATAGAGAGCCATCATAGCCGTGAAGACCAACCACAACGCCACTGCCACCAACGCCCCGAGAGCTAGCCAGGACCAGCCCGGCTGGCGCCGTCGTGGGCCGAAACGCAGCATCATGGTGATCGAATACAGGAGCAGTGTCAGGGCCAGTGGTAGGGCCAACGACAACACGGTGTCATCGTCGATTCCGAACTCCGATTCGACAGCTTCCGAGAAGGTGAACGCTGCGATCAGCATCGCGTACCCGCAAAGTGCGGGAAAACCGGCGATCAACGCCATCAGCAGCGCCCTGCTGTACTTGCTTACGGTGGGTCGGTCCCGTAGGATGCCGTAGATCCGGTTGGCCCCCCGCTCGAGTTGTCCCATGCCCGTCGTCATGGCGAAGACCGCAAAGAACAAGCCGAACCACAAGGGATCGCAGAGCTGTCATCCCCGACGGAATGGGCAAAAGTGTTACGCACGATCGGGTCGGTGGGTCCGGGGGTCAAGAAGAGCATCGTCTTCCGCATCACGATCCCGAAGCGCTCGGCATACAGCGACATGCTCAGCCCGACCGCCGCGATGATCAACGGGACGATGGTCAAGGCGAGTTGCAGACCCAATGCCCGGGAATGCGAGAGGCCATCGCCATAGCGGAATCTGCGGAAAGACTCGACAACGATCGAACGCGGCTCGGTCCGGATGGTCTGCCATGCGGTTTTTGGCGCGCTACCTGCGCCTACGTGGGCTGCAACGCGAGATCAACGACGGGCTCAACGTGGCCGAGTCGTGGAATCGTGCCAACTCGATCATCTTCTACGGCAAAAACGCCGAACTCGCGTCCAACCGACGCGACGAACAAGAGATGAGCGTGCTGTGCCTGCGGATCTGCCAAGCCGCCATGGTGTTCATCAACATCTTGATGATCCAAGACGTCCTGGCCGACCCCGACTTGGGACGGCGTACTCACCGCCGAGGACGAACGTGGTCTGACCCCGCTATTTTGGCAGCACGTTCTGCCCTACGGGGAGGTCAAACTTGATATGAACAGTCGGCTGGCGCTCGGAGGTTGACGGCCAGCGGCCCCGTGACATGGGTAAGTGTCGCGCCGGGCGCTCCGTTGGAGGCACGCTGTTGCCGGCACTGCCGGGCCACCACGCCGCCGCGCCCCGATGTTTGCGGCCGGGTAGTGTCGGGGCAATGTCTGGCACTTCTGTGGAGGGGATCACTGCCGCGGTGCGCCGGGTTCTTTCGGTGCGCGGCCCGATGAACGAGGACGACTTGTTGAGCGCGCTCAAGACTGAGGGTGTCGATCTTGGGCCGCAGCCCAATATCGTGCTCGCTGAGGTTCTCGAGCGGGATCACGAGCCGTTCATGCCGCTGGCTGATGGGCGTCGGGTGTGGCTTCCGGGGTTACTTGAGGGAAGGGTTTTCACCCACCGCCTCGCCGAGGTGGAGGCCGCTCACGACATCATCACCGGATTGGATTGCGATCTGGCGCCGTTGGCGAGGCTGGCCGAGTCCGAGACCTATCAGCGGCTGTCCGACGGTTCACCGAGATCTGCCCGGTTCACGACAGCGACGTTTTGACCGAACGCAGTGTGCCCACAACAGCGTTCGACGACGACACGGAGTTGCTGGTGTTGCCGGCTGGGCGGTTCGCCGCGCTGGGTGTTGAGGCCGGTGATCTGGTCGGGTTGCAGGTCAGCGCGCACGGGTTCGATCTCGTAGCGGTCCCCGAGCCGGGGCCCTGCGATATCGGCATGACGCTGGCTGCCCTGCTCGATGCGCATCCTGACCGACCCGAGATGCTTGATGTCGCGGTGTGGATCCTGTGCGCCGACGACGACAGCCTGTTTCGCCAGGCGGCGCTACCGCTAGCCGAGTTGCTTTCAGCCAGCGGGCTGGCCCGCGAAGGCGACTGGGTCGCCGGTAGCGGGTTCGATTTCGCCGCGTGGCGGCTGGCTGGCCGGATCGAGAGCGTCAAGGAACGCTACCCACTCGATGACGACAAGGCGCTGGCCGTGCTGGCGACCGTGCGGCTCTACGCGCAAACCCGCGATGTGGTCGAGGCGGTGATGGCTGCCCACGACAGCGGCGAGGAAGACGATGAGCACGAACCGGCCGGCATCGGTTTACTGCCGCGACCGGCGTTGGACGTGGCCCCCGTAGAGGTTCAGGAACCAGACCACGACCGCAAGACTGTGGGGGCGGTGCTGGAGTTGTTGGCTGAGCCTGCCGTGGCGGTCGCTGTGTTGGCTGAGATCGATTTCGGTCATGACCGCCACTCAGACAGTGCGTTGGGCGTGTTCGCTGAGTCAGCTGAGCCGCTGGCGCCGCGGCGATCAGTCCTTGGGATAGGCGGTGGTCGAGGGCGGCGTCGATGGCTTGGCGGTGTCGCTTGATGCGGGCGGCCAGCTCGACGAATGCCGGAATGCGGCAGCGCCGTGCCCAGGAGATCCACCGGTCCAGGGCTTCCTTGCC
The DNA here is from genome assembly GCF_049683355.1 of Mycobacterium sp. Taxonomy (GTDB): domain Bacteria; phylum Actinomycetota; class Actinomycetes; order Mycobacteriales; family Mycobacteriaceae; genus Mycobacterium. Next base: position 4,548 of record NZ_JBAUJB010000389.1, on the reverse strand, counting down.
TTCTTCGCCCTTGACCGAAAACACATGCCGCAGGCCCTCTTTGAGCAGGTAGGCGCGATACAGCCGGGTGTCGGTCTTGGCGACCCAGGCCCGTGCGCCAGGCGACTCGCATCAACTCGCACACCGCGGTTTTCGAGCACGCCACCGCCAGCCAGGCCACCGTGTCATCGAAGGCCAAGGTGTGCCCGGCGTGGTGACGCGCCCAGGGCACCGCCACCACCGTGGGCCCGTGGGTGGGACAGTTCACCCGCGGCGCGGCGGCCTCCAACACCACCTGCACCGTGCCCCAGTCCAGGCCGCGCCACCGGCGCCGTCCCTCACCGCGGTCATACCAGGGCGCCCTGCGGCCGCAGCGGCCACAACGCCGCGAGACCCCGCTGCGTGGCCGCACCCGCGCCACCACCAGCGTGTCACCGTCGGCGTCGTCCTCCTCGAACTCCTCGAACTCGATGTCTTCGATCACGGTGCGCTGGTCGACACCCAGCAGCGCACGAAATAGCCTCACATTGCGCACGTCGTTGCCCGCTCCTTTGGTTACTGTCCTTTGACAAGCCAGAAACCTTAAGCGACAACGACGTGCGCCCTCTCAGATCAACAAACCCACCCACGGAAGTGTCAGAAGAGCCCCAATTCTTCACCCACCATGGTGGTGGTTTCGGGGACTCGAGGGACAGAACTCATCCGGCTACGGCACTTTCACCAGGAGTGCCGCGGGGTCGGTGCTGATGAGCAGGGTATGCGACGGCACCATCACCTCACCGTCATATTGACGCAAATGCGGACGCCGGGAACGTAACTCGATCTCGCGGCCGCGGAATCGCTGCAGGCGACCATCCGTCTTCGACCCGCGCCTAGTGATGCGCCACGCTGTGGTCAGCCAGTCGGCGAGCACCCGCGGTGCGATCACCACAACGTCGAGCACTCCGTCGGAGGGGTCGGCGCCGGGTAGCAGCGGCAACCCGCCTTGGAGCTGTCCGACATTGCCGACGATGACAGTGCGCGCCCGGCCGTGCCGAATAGTCTCCTGCTGGTCGATCCGAATGGAGATCGCCATCGCCCTGTTCCGAAGGCTTTTCACGCCGGCAACGACGTAGGCAAACCACCCCAGGCGCTCCTTCAGCGCGTCTGACGCCTCATGCATGATGGCGGCGTCGAGGCCGATTCCGGCCATCACGACAAAGGTGTTGCCGTCCACGCGTCCGACGTCGATCAACCGCGTGCGTTCGCCGAGAGCCACATCGAGCGCCTCGTCCAAATGCAAGGGGATGTCGAGGTTGCGGGAAAGCAGGTTCCCTGATCCCGTCGACAAGACACCCATGGGCACGTCGGAATGCAGCAGTCCGGCGGCGGCGGAGGCAAGAGTTCCATCGCCGCCGCAGCAGAGGACCAGTTCGGCGCCTTCGGCGACCGCAGACCTGGCGGCGGTCTCGCCGGGGTCGTCAGGTGTGGTGTGGCGCACACTGACTCTGTCCCACCCCGCGTCATTGCAGCGGCGCTCGATCATGGCGGTGACGGCGGACGGTTCGTCGACCGTCGCCGGGTTGATGATCAGGGCAACAGTGCTCATGGCTCTCCGTATACAGCTACAGCGAATTCGCTTCCGGCCAGCCGTAATCGAATCCCGGGAGAGGCGACGGGAATCCCAGGACCCTCCACCGCCGTACCCGGGGGGCGTCGGGATAAACCCATGTGTCCATCGGACCTCCGTGGACGGGACTTCCGACCCGGCGGGAGGAGATCACGGGCCTATAACGATCGAGGTTTTCCGAGATTACGTCCCTCGACCCTCGGTAATCGCTTCCTGAAGTCACACGCAGATGTGCACTTGCCCGAAACCGAACCGCACCGAGGGGACTCATGAAACAGCTGACGAAACACAATCGCGCATCGATGCTGATTGCGACCGGCGGCACTGCCCTGCTTGCGTTGACCGGCGCGGTTGCGTGTAGCGACAGCGAAGGCCCCGACGAAGGCGCAGACGTCGAGGACATCACCGACGACTACTTCGACAACGACGAGTACGTAGGCCAGACCGTCACGGTGAGCGCCGAAGTCACCGACGTGATCGGACCGCAGTCGTTCGAACTCGCCGGCAACGACTGGGGTGACGAGTCGCTACTGGTCACTTCCGCCGACAACGCCGATGTCCAGCAGGGAAATGTCGTCGAGGTGACCGGTGAAGTCGCCGAGGCGTTCGTGTACGACACCTATGCCGCCGACTATGCCCTGGGCGATCCCGGCTTGTACATCACCTACAACGAGGAGAAATTCCTCATCGCCGACAGCATCAACAAGGACGTCCCGCAGGAGTAGACCTGTCCCGCAGGTTCCGGAGCCTCTCATGTCCACTCAGCAGAAATCCGACAGAAACGGTGCACGACAGGACGGTGCTCGACAGAACGCCGTCCCCGTCGAACGCCGGCATTCGCACCTGCACTTCGCCGACGCCGACTGGGCGGGCCTCGTCGCGATAGGTGTGGCCCTGTTGTTCGCGGCGCTGAGCGCGCTGGTCGTCGCCGGATGGTCACCTTTGATGACGGCAGACCAGGAGATCGTCGAAGCTCTGACCGGGGCGGCGTCGGCCTCGCCGCTGGTCGTCAGCGGACTCAACATGGTGACTAACCTGGGGGGCTCCGGTTTCGCCTGGACGGGGCTGACGCTCGCCATCATCTGGCTGGCCATCCGGCGGGAACGAGCACTGGCGATATATGTGGCACTGACCGGGCTCGGCTCGGCTGCGCTCGTCAGCGGGGTGAAGGTCCTCGCTGATCGGCCTCGTCCGGTGCTCGACGAACCGGTCGCCGCGGCACCAGGGCTGAGCTTTCCCAGCGGCCACTCCCTGGGTTCGACGGTGACCTACGGCGTACTGCTGCTGGTCTTCCTACCGGCTGCGCCCGTGCGACTGCGCCGGCCGATGGTGGCCGCGACGGTGGGGCTGGTGGCGATCATCGGGATCACCCGTATCGCCCTCGGCGTCCATTTCCCCTCTGACGTGCTCGGCGGCTGGTTGCTGGGCACGGTGTGGGTGTTGGTCACCGCCATCGCGTTCCGGCGTTGGCATCGCGAAGCAGGTTTGGGCAGCCCGCCTCTCATCGCGGGCCTCGAACCAGAGGAACGGCGCGACCTGCTACCTGCTCCCGGCCATGACCGACCGCTGCCCCATGGGCGGCACACCATTGCGGCTCTCGTCTCGGCCGCGGTGCTCATCTGGGGTGCGGTCGTCGGGATCGGACTGCTCGTCACCGAAGGCCTGCCCGCCGTTCGGTCGTGGGACACCGAGACCGCCGAGTGGTTTGCCGGTATCCGGACGCCGGCGCTCACCGATGTGTTCATGATGTTCAGCCGGCTCGGCGACACCTCATCGATCCTCGTGGTGCTCTTGGCCGCCATCGCGCTTTCCTTCGCGATCACCCGGCGATGGCGGCCCGCGATCTTCCTGATCGCGGCGGCGGCGGGGGAAGTGCTGCTGTTCCTGGCCAGTTCACAGGTGGTGGGGCGCACCCGGCCTCAGGTCGAGCATCTGACTCCGGGCCTCCCGCCGACGTCATCGTTTCCGTCGGGCCACGTCGCGGCGACGACAGCGCTCTACGCCGCCCTTGCCGTGTTGTTACTTCTGTGGTGGCGGTCGTCGCTGCGCTACCTTGCCTTAATGGCGGCGTTCGCCGTTGCGGTGGCGATGGCGGCGGCTCGGATGTACATCGGCGTGCACTACGCCACAGACGCAATCATCAGCATCGTCTACGCGAGTGTGTGGGTGGCGGTGTGCGCGTGGGTGATCCGCCCGGGCCCGGATCGTGACAGTCTCCGCCTCGACGCGGAACCGAGTCCGTCCTGAGGGTCAGCCGACGTGGGTGCTCAGCCAGTCCAGCGTCCTGCGCCACGCGTCGGCGGCCGCGGCGGCGTCGTACCTGTCCCCGGTGTCGTTGAAGAAGGCGTGGTTGGCACCCGGCTCGGTGACGAGTTCGTGGACCAGACCCGCTTCCTGCAGCGCTGCCGCGGCGGTGGGCTCGGTGGCGTTGACCCGCTGATCGAGTTCGCCGTAGAAGCCCAGCACCGCGACGTCCTGGGAACCGGAGAAGTCGGGATTCTCGGGGGTGGGGCCGTAGAACGGGAAGGCGGCAGCCAGCTCCGGCGCCCCGCTGTCGAGCAGCCGCCACACCAGGCCACCGCCCATGCAGAACCCCACCGCCGCCAACTGAACCCCCGGGGTGCGGCGGGCCACTTCCCCGACGCCCGACTTCAGGTCGGCGATCATGTCCTCCGGGGCGAGATTGCCCAGCGCGGCGGTGGCCTCGGCGGGATCGGTGAAGGTCGCGGTGCCACCCTGGGCGGAGAGCAGGTCGATCGCCAGACTCGAATAACCGGCACCCGCCAGCCGCCCCGCCACCGACCGGACCCAGTCGTTGAGGCCCTTGTTCTCGTGGATCACCAGGATCCCGCCGCGGGGCTGAGGCGCCGCCGCCCAGGCGCCCTGCAGCTCCCCGCGCGGTCCGGCCCAGGTGATCGGCTCGGTGGGTAGCGCGGCGTCCATGCCGGGCGGCGTAGCGG
>NZ_JBAUJB010000388.1:0-3275 GCF_049683355.1 Mycobacterium sp. | reverse complement strand
CGGACACCAGGTTCTGCCGGAAGAAAGCGAACGTCTGCTTGCCCGGCGTGGCTGTCAGACCGACGACATGCGCATCGAAGTACTCGAGCACCCCGCGCCACACGCCATAGATGCTGCGGTGCGCCTCGTCAACGATGACGAGATCAAAGGTCTCTGGCGGCAGTGCGGCGCTATAGGAGAGGGTGACCGGAACGTCGGGGACGTAGTCGTCCACGTTCGGGTCGTCGTCACCGCTGACTTCCCCAGTTTTGATGAACCGGAACACCCGTTGAATCGTGGAGACGGAGACCGCGGTCGACCCCAGCAGACCGACGCTCGACAGCTTGGCCACGTTGTACAACTCAGTGAAGCGTCGACCGTCGTCTGGGGTGCGGAAATTCTGGAACTCCGCGAGCGTTTGATCCGCCAGGTTGTTGCGGTCGACCAGAAAAAGGACCTTGTTGAAACCGCCGTGTTTGAGCAGCCGGTAGGACTGTGTCACCGCCGTGTACGTCTTGCCGGCACCCGTCGCCATCTGTACGAGTGACCTATCGAACTGTTGGGCGGCCAGGCTGTGTTCCACCCCATTGACCGCCTCGATCTGTGCCGGCCGCAGCGACTCGGTCTGCAATCCGGGCAGGTGCAGCACCTTCGCGCGCCACGTCGGCCGGTCGGGATCGGCGTCGGCCTCACGGAGAAACCGTGCCAAGGTCTCAGGCCGGGCGACGTTGAAGATCAGGCGCGCCCGCGGCTCGGGATCGAAACCGTTTGTGAAGTGCGTCTCCACCCCGGACGCCTCGAAGACAAACGGCAACCGACCGTCTCGCGTCCGTGCCGCGATCCGCACATCGGCCGGAAGCCCGTCGGCGTACATGGCCGACTGCCATTCGACACCGGACAGCGGCGTACCCACCGGTTCGCCTCGATTACGCCAACGACGGCCTTGTCGACGTACAGCAGGTAGTCCACCCGCCCGTGCCCTGCCTTCATCACGACTTCCCGGACAGCGACACCCTGCCCCGCGAAGAGGTTCAGGTCCTTCTTGTCCTGCACCACCCAGCTGGCTCTGACGAGTTGCGCGTCGATGAGTTTGCGGGCACGCGCCTCCGCAGGAAGCTGACTCTGGTCCCCCAACTCGGTCATCCTGCCTGAGATTAGCTCAGGCAGGCGCGAGAAATGCTCGAAGCGCCGCCGAATACGCCGCGACATCGGAAGACCCCATCACCTCGCGCGCCGAGTGCATCGCCAACTGAGCGGCACCGACGTCCACGGTGGGGATACCGGTACGCGCCGCCGTCATCGGACCGATCGTCGATCCGCACGGCAGGTCCGCGCGGTGCTCGTAGCGCTGCAGCGCAACACCCGCCTGCGCACACGCCAGCGCGAACGCCGCAGCGGTGCGGCCGTCGGTGGCATACCGCAGGTTGGGCTGAACCTTGAGCACCGGACCCGCGTTGACCTCGATGAGATGGCCGGGTTCGTGCCGCTCGGGATAGTTCGGATGGGTGGCGTGCGCCATGTCCCCGGAGGCGACCATCGATTTCGGCAGCCGACGCAGAAAGTCCTCCCGCCCGCCTCCCGCCGCCAGGGTGAGCCGCTCCAACACCGTCAACAGCAGGTCGGACTGCGCGCCGTGGCCGGACTGGGAACCGACCTCCTCATGGTCGAAGAGCACCAGCACCGGCGCGACACCGGACGGCGGTGCCGCCAGGAACGCCTCCAGCCCGGCGTAGCACGTCGCCTGATTGTCCAGTCGCGGTGCGCTGAGCAGGTCACCATCGGCACCGACGAGCCGCGACGGGTTGATGTCGTGTGTCATCAGCTCGGCGCCGAGCACGTCCTCGACGTCGACCCCGGCCCGCTCGGCCACGTATGCCGGGAATGACCGGACACCACTACCCACCCCCCAGACCGCGTTGACGTGCCGCTGCGGGTTGAGCTCGACGGCCTTGCGGTCCTCGGCGAGGTGGATGGCCAGCTGCGGCACCCTCAGGATCGGCTCGTCGATCTTGACCAGCTGGTGCGCGACCGTGTCTGCCCTGCGCACCGACAGCCGTCCGCTGATTCCGAGGTCGCGGTCCAGCCAGGAGTTCAGCCACGCACCGCCGTAGGGTTGCAGCGCCACCACCTGCCAGCCCGAGACGAACCGGTCCGGGTGCTGTTTGACCCTCAGGTTGGGGCTGTCGGTGTGGGCGCCGACGACCCGGAACGGCGCGCCCGGATCCGCGCCGGACCGCCATGCGATCAGCGAACCGGCCCGGACGGCGAAGTGATCACCCGACGCCGGCCACGGCTCGCTCTCGGACAGTTCGGTGAACCCGGCCGCGCGCAGCCTCGCCGCGGCCGTTTCACAGGCGTGGAACGGCGAGGGCGATGCGTCGATGAACTCGCACAGGCCCTGCGGAGTTGCAGACATGTTCTCCATCATCGTCGATCATCGGCGATGATCTTGATCTAGGGTCAGACGTGTGCCCACTCCCCTGCCGCAGGCGGTACTGGCGCCGCTGACGCCTGCGGCCCTGTTCCTGGTTGCGACGATCGACGAGGGTGACGAACAGACCGTTCACGATGCGCTGGGGGACATCGCCGGTCTGGTGCGGGCGGTCGGGTTCCGCGATCCCGCCAAGCGGCTGTCGGTGGTGACGTCGATCGGGTCGCAGGCCTGGGACCGGTTGTTCTCCGGCCCGCGTCCGGCCGAACTGCATCCGTTCGTCGAGCTCACCGGCGGACGCCACCATGCCCCGTCGACCCCCGGGGATCTGTTGTTCCACATCCGCGCCGAGTCGATGGATGTCTGTTTCGAATTGGCAACCAAACTCGTGGCTGCGATGGGAGCGATCATCGTCGTCGACGAGACGCACGGGTTCCGGTTTTTCGACAACCGCGACCTGCTGGGATTTGTCGACGGCACCGAGAACCCCGATGGGCCCCTGGCCGACAGCGCCACCCAGATCGGTGACGAGGACCCCGATTTCGCCGGCGGCTGCTACGTGCACGTGCAGAAGTACGTCCACGACATGGACTCGTGGAATGCGCTCACAACCGGCGAACAGGAACGGGTGATCGGACGCACCAAGCTCGACGACATCGAGCTCGGCGACGAAATCAAACCCGCGAATTCACATGTGGCACTGAACGTCATCACCGACGACGACGGCAACGAGTTGAAGATCGTGCGACACAACATGCCGTTCGGCGAGATCGGCAAGGGCGAGTTCGGCACCTACTTCATCGGCTATTCGCGCTCTGCGGTGGTCACCGAGCGGATGCTGCAGAACATGTTCGTCGGCGACCCA
>NZ_JBAUJB010000387.1:0-4379 GCF_049683355.1 Mycobacterium sp. | reverse complement strand
CGGTCCTCGGTAGGGGGCCACAGCCGGGGGTGGCGTGGTCGGTGGTCGGGCCAAGGATCCCGAACTGAGTTCCTGGCCTTCGTTGTCGGTGACTGTGAGGCGGTGCGCAGGCCCGGTGAGGGTGATGCCCCCAGGTGATGCAGCCGATGGTGGTAAGGGCAGAGCAAAACCAGATTGTCGAGTTCGGTGGGGCCGCCGTCTTCCCAGTGCCGCAGGTGATGAGCGTGCAGGCCGCGGGTGGCGCCGCAGCCGGGGACCACGCAGCAGCGGTCCCGATGCTCCAAAGCCCGGCGTAGCCGCCGGTTGACGGTGCGGGTGGCCCGACCGGCGCCGATGACCCGGCCGTGGCGTTCGAACCACACCTCACAGGTCGCATCACAGAGCAGCAAGCGGCGTTCACTGTCGGACAACAGCGGCCCCAGATGCAGCGACGCGACGTGTTGGTCGACGTCGACGTGCATCACCGCGGTGGTGCGTTGCCCGTGCGGGCGGCGGGCGACTTCGGTGTCCCAGCCGGCTTCGACCACACTCATGAACGCATCCACGGTGCTCGGCAACGGCGGCGCTTGATCCGACAACGGTCCACCGGTGTCGTGGTCGTGTCGCCACGCGGCGACCAGCGCATCAAGATGAGACGCCAGCGCGGCGTCGACGACCGCCGCCTCAGCATGCGGCAGCCGGATCCGGTAGGTGGCGTGGGTGTCGTCGCCGGTCTTGACGACCGACCGCTCCCACACCGGCTCCGGCTCCGGTTCCGGTTCGGGTTCGGGTTCGTGTCGGGGTGCAGCCTTGAGGGCGATGCGCAGTTGGGTGACTGTCGCCGATTCGGCCAGTTCGGCGTAGTGAGCATCGGAACCCTCGGCGGCCCGCTCGGCGATCACACCGACCTGATCCAGTGACAACCGGCCGGTGCGCAGGCCCTCGGCGCAGCGGGGGAACGCCTCGAGGCGTTCAGCGACCGCCACCAACGTCTCGGCATTGTGCGGGGAGGTGCCCAGTTTCCACGCCATCAGCGCCGCCACCGAGCGGGCCCCCGTCAAACCGCAGAGTTCGTCGCGGTCGATCTCAGCGACGATCTCCACGATCCGCCCATCGATCGCATTACGCTGCCCCGCCAACTGCGCCAACTCGGCGAACAACACCTCCAAACGCTCCTTGGGAGCCAAAGAAGTTGCCGCCGAAGACATGACTTCATCAAAACAGAAGCCACCGACAAGTCTTCCCTACCTGCGCAGGCAAGCGGGACATCGAAACTAGCGCGCGACGGCCGGTTCGGTCTCGTCGTCGACCGAGCTGTCCAGCGGCGTCGGATCCGCCCGTCGTTCCCAGCGGCGCAACGCATTCCGGCACGGGGATTCCACCAGCGCGTAACTCACCGCGGCGATCGCGAAGCCGAACACCACCGTCAGCACCAACACCACCGGCATGTGCCCGTTGAACGCGAACTCGCCGATCACCGGGAAGACCATGGCCAGCGCCGCCAGGTGCCAGACGAACAGGCCGTAGGACCACCGTCCCAGGGTCACCATCGTGGGGCTTCCCAGGATGGTGTGTGAGGTGTCCGGCCGGTCGAGCACCAACGGCGCCAACAGCGCTCCGGCCACGATCGCGCCCATCGCGGTCTTGAGGACGAACTGGTCCACCGTGCCGGGGGTCAGTCCTTCCGGACCGGCCGCCGGGGAGGCAGCCACCAGGAACGCCGCCACCGCGATGACCGCCATCACCACGCGGCGCCGGGCCAGGCGGTGCATCCACCCGACGGGGCTGACCGTCAACTCCGCGAGCAGCATTCCGGCCGCGAACCACGACAGAAACGCCGGCGGCCAGTTCAGCGGGTTGACCCCGAACGCCGGCTCCGCGGGGATCAGCTGCCACATCACCGCCCAGCCGAGGCTGATGACCGCGGCCGCGGCGATCACCCCGATGCGGGCGCGTACCGGAACCCACCGCACCAGCAGCGCCAGCAGCGGAAGGGCGATGTAGAAGGCCACTTCCACTGACAGGCTCCACATCTGGGTCAGGCCGGCGGTCAGCGTGAACGGCACATAGATCTGCGTCAGCGTCAGGTTCGCCAGCCACACCGTCAGGTCGGGCTCGGCGTCGGGAAGCAGGGTCAGGATCACCACGACGGCCACCAGGTAGCCCGGCATGATGCGGACGATGCGGGAGCGCAGGTAGTGGCCGGTCGATGGGCGCGAGCGCAGTCCGCGCGCGGCCGCGGCATGCCCGCGCCACAGCAGAAACCCCGACAGCGCGAAGAACACGGCGACCGCCAGGTCGAACCGGCCGAGCAGTCGTCCGGAGATCCCGCCGGTGTTGCCGGTCTGGAAGGCGACGTGGGTGACGACGACCCCGATGGCCGCGCAGGCACGCATGCCTTCGACGGCGGGCAGGAACCCACGGGTTCCTCCCACGGGGCTCGGTGGCGTCGCCGTGACGGGGCTGGTCACGAAGAACAGTGTGCCCGGCCGGTCGACCGGCCGGAATACGGGTAGTCATGACGCGGCGTCGCACCCGAAGGTGGCTGTCGCCGACACGTCGCAGTAAGCGAAGACCTCAGCTTGTGCTGTTAGGGTCGAACGGGTTTTTGATCGTCACCGGCAGCCCGACACACCGAGGTAGGGGCTGGTGACGGCGCGCGAAGGGAGACACGGATTGAACCGCGCAGTTGCGTTGCGGATCGCCGCGTGCGGGATCATGGGCCTCGGTGCCGCCCTGCTCATCGCCGCGTTGCTGCTGTCGACCTACACCACGAGCAGAATCGCCAAGATCCCGCTGGACATCGACGCCACCGTCGTCAGCGACGGCACCGGCGACGCATTCGATCCGGCATCGCTGCTCGGTGAACGGTTCATCGTCAACGAGGATATTCCGTTGGTGATGCAGGAGCAGATCAGCGTGGAGTCGCCGTCGAACGCCGACGTGGTGACCCTGCAGGTCGGCAGCACGCTCCGGCGCAGCGATCAGCAGCAGGACAACGGCCTGCTGCTGGCGATGGTCGACACCGTCACCCTCGACCGAAAGACGGCCCTGGCGGTCTCCAGCGAGAGCAATCCCGGCGGCGCCGTCCAGAAGCCCCGGGCGATCGAGGACGAGAATCCGCCGACCAACATCGCGCTGCCGCACGAGGGGCTGTCGTACCGCTTCCCGTTCGACACCGAGAAGAAGACCTACCCGTACTTCGACCCGATCGCCCAGCAGGCCTACGACGCCAATTACTCCGGCGAAGAGGACGTCAACGGTCTGACTGCCTACAAGTTCACGCAGAACGTCGGCTACGACGCCGACGGTGAACTCGTCGAGCCGGTCAGGTACGCCTCGCTGTACGACGACGACGCCGACAGCCAGGCGACGGCGCCGGCCCGCCTGTGGGGCGTCGAAGGAGACCCCGAGGAACAGATCACGATGTCGCGGTACTACGCCGCGCAGCGCACGTTCTGGGTGGATCCGGCGTCGGGCACGATCCTCAAGCAGACCGATCGGGCTTACCACTACTACGCGCGGGACGCTCTCGAGCCGGAGGTGACCTTCGCCGATTACAGCGTGACCACCAACGAGGAGTCGGTCGAATCCCAGGTGGCCGCCGCCAAGGACGAGCGTGACCGGGTCGCGCTGTGGGGGCGGATCCTGCCGATCACATTCACCGCGCTGGGGCTGATCGCCCTGGTCGGTGGCGCCCTGCTGGGGACGTTCAGCCTCCGCGCGGAGTCCCTGCTGATCGACCCCGGTCTCGATGACACCGGCCAGCGGTTCTTCGGCGGCCGCGGCGACGAGGGTGAACCGGTCCCCGGCGCGGAGGCCAAGACCGAGAAGCTGCCCGCGCAGCGGCCGTCCGATCTGCCACCGGACAAACCGGTCTGATCGCCCGCTCCCTTCCGCGCCTGCTGGCGCCGGCCTACGCGTTGGTGCTGACCCTCGCGGTGACGGGGCCGCTGCTCGCGCCCGGCTACCTGCTGCTGCGCGACGCGGTCTCCACGCCGCGGTCCTATCTGTCCGATTCGGCGCTCGGGCTGTCCCAGGCCGCGCCGCGGGCGTTGCCGCAGGACTATGCGGTCGCGCTGGCGTCGGCAGTGTTGGACGGCGGCGTGGTGGTCAAGGCGTTGCTGGTCCTCGGCCTGTGGTCGGCGGGCTGGGGGGCGGCGCGCCTGGCGGCCACCGTGCTGCCCGACGCCGGCCTCGCCGGGCAGTGTGTCGCGGTCACCATCACGATCTGGAATCCCTATGTCGCAGAGCGGCTCCTCCAGGGGCACTGGAGCCTGCTGGTGGGCTACGGCTGTCTGCCGTGGGTGGCCGCGACCGTGCTGTCTCTGCGCGGCCACCTCACCTCGCCGGAACGGTATTCCAGCAGCGAAAATCCGGGAAAAAGCCTGCTGGAATAC
>NZ_JBAUJB010000386.1:0-18025 GCF_049683355.1 Mycobacterium sp. | reverse complement strand
GTTCACTCACCCTCTCGACAGTTGTCGGCAGACTTTAATGTCGGGTTCGGATTCGCTGAGTTTCTCAGGGTTTCTCGGAACCGAGTTGCGCTCAATCTGCTCGATTGTGAGCGACGTGCCTTCGGCCGTCCGGACGACCACATCATCGGGGCCGAGCAACACCCGCCGTTGACGCGTGCATCCCGTGAGGTGCGCGCGTGAAATTCCCTGGGCATCGTGGGTCGGCTTGAGCGATTGTCGGCCGCTATAACCGGGCCGATCTGGCTTGTGCGGACGGGCGCCCGGCTACAGCGGGACCTCGACCATCCAATCGAAGGGATCAGGACGAAGGCCATATTGGATGTCGAGGAGGTGGTTCCGCAGGGCAGCCGAACGCGGACCCCGCGCACCGCCGGAGACCGTGAATTCGCGGTCAGGTCCTTTGAACCCGACGATTGGGTTGACCACCGCTGCCGTACCGACGGCGAAGACTTCCTGGATGTAGCCCGATAAGCATCCACTCGTCAGTTCGTCGAAGGAAAGTTTGCGTTCGATCGGCGTCAGTTCGTGCTCTTCGGCGAGGGACAGGATGCTGTCCCTCGTCACCCCTTCTAGGATCGTGCCGAGGCTGGGGGTGATGAGTTCGTCTCGCGAGGTGACCGCGAAAAGGTTCATGTTGCCGGACTCTTGGACGCAACCGCTTTCGTCGAGGAACAGCACATGATCGCAGCCCTGTGTCGAAGCTTCCTTCTCTGCAAGGAGATTCGCCGAATAGTTTCCACCGTACTTGGCGCTGCCAGTACCGCCCCGCCAGGCGCGAGGATACTTGCCAACCCACAGCCGCATACCGGTGGATCCTCCCGGGAAGTACGGGGCGGCTGGGCTCGCGATGACGGCGTACGTGACCGTCCGACTGGGTCGGACACCGAGTGCCTCTTCGGTTCCAAACATGAATGGCCTTAGATAGAGGCTGCTTTCGCGATTGTTACTCGGTATCCATTCCCGGTCCACTTGCACCAACGAGATCAGGCTGGCCAGGAATAGGTCGTCGCTGAGCTGCGGCAGGGCCAATCGAGCAGCTGAGTCGCGAAATCGACGCGAGTTGAGTAGAGGCCTGAACAGCCACACACTCCCATCGGCGCGTCTGTATGCCTTTAGGCCCTCGAAGACGCCCTGAGCGTAATGCAGTGCAACACAACCGGGGTGGATGCTGAACGGCCGCAGCGGAGTCACGCGTGCGCCGTGCCATTCAGTACCTTCTTCCCACTCGATAACCGCCATGTGATCGGTGAAGTACCGGCCGAACCCTGGATCGGCCAGGATCTTTCGCCGCTCGCTGCTCGGCAGGCGTGTTGAGGAAGGTTCGATGCGAAAAGGCAAGGGCAGCGGCCGGGCCCTTGGGTCCGTTGCGGTCATCGACAGTGAGTTCTTTCGGAGCATTCAGATCAGTGCGGCGTAGAAGTAGGTGCGCCGTTGCTTGATAAGTCCGTTGGGTCCGGGCGAGAAGAAGTCGGCGAATTTGACTTCGGCGTCCCCGCCGCCCCGCACAGTCCCCTTGAAGCTTCCCTCGACGGCGACGGTTCCGGAGTCGGACACGAGGGATTCGATCCTGTGCATTCCTGATTCGATGACGCGATCATCGACGTAGAACGACCTAATCGCATCTCTTCCGCGGAGATTTGCGTAGCCGGGCCGTGCGTACTCGGCATCGACCTCGAACAGGGCGACAACTTGGTCGACGTTTCCCTTGTCGATCTCAGCGTAGTAGTTCTGAACGATGTCCGTGAACATTGGTTGTTGCATCGAACCTCCTAGGAACGTGTCGTTCATTGTTGTTTTGCGGGTGCTATCGATCACCGTCACGACCTAAGCGCCGGCCTTTGGCGTTGCGTCTGATGATGGTGACGTTTACGACGGCGCCCTCGGCGTGGGACAGTCCCACGTCGCAACCGTGACGCGAAACCGCCTGGCACATCCTCTCCAACTTGCCCGCGGTGTCAGCCGTAGAGGTTCCGGTGCGCTTCCACGGCTCCTCAATCACCGTCTCCCCTTTGGGCCTTCACTTCAGGTCTGTTGGTAATCGGCTAGGAATTCAGCGATTCGGGTGAGTGCGACGTCGAGGTCCTCAATGTGCGGCAAACTTACCAATCGGAAATGGTCCGGCTGCACCCAGTTGAACGCTCGGCCATGGCTGACGAAGATGTGTTGCTCGGTCAACAGGTCGAGGACGAACTGCTCATCGTCGACGATGCCGAACTTTTCCACATCGAGCTTGGCGAACAGATACAGTGCGCCATCCGGTTTCTCACACGTGACGCCGTCGATCTCGTTGAGTCGGGCATGGGCGAAGTTGCGCTGCTCGGTCAGGCGTCCGCGCGGCAAGAGAAGGTCGTCGATGGACTGGTAACCGCCGAGCGCGGTTTGAATCGCATGCTGCCCAGGCACATTGGCACACATTCGCATGTTAGCGAGCAACGTGATGCCCTCGAGGTAGCCTTCCGCTTCGCGCACCGGACCGGTCACCGCCAGCCATCCGGCGCGGAAACCGCACACCCGATACGCTTTTGACAGACCGGAGAACGTGAGGCATAGCACCCCGTGACCACACAGCTTCGCTAGGTTGGTCAGGCTCACCCCGTCGTATACGATCTTCTCGTAGATCTCGTCGGCAAACAACACGAGATCGTGTTTACGGGCCAGATCGACGAACTGGGAGAGAACTTCGACGGGATAGACGGCCCCGGTGGGATTGTTCGGGTTGATGACGACGATGCCGCGTGTTCGGGTAGTGATCTTCGATTCCAGGTCCTCGAAGTCGGGCAGCCACCCCTGTGACTCGTCAGTGAGATAGTGGACGGGATCGCCTCCAGATAACGCTACCGATGCTGTCCACAACGGATAGTCTGGGGCGGGAATCAGGACCTCATCCCCGGGATTGCACAAGGCCTGCATGGTGATTGCAATCAATTCCGACACACCGTTACCGAGGTACACATTGTCGATGTCGAGATCGGTGATGCCGCGGGTCTGGTAGTACTGCACCACAGCGGTCCTAGCGGAGAACAGCCCCCTCGCTTCGCAATAGCCCTGGGAACTGGGCAGGTTTCGCACCATTGCAGCGACGATGTCGTCGGGTGCGTTGAAACCGAATGGTGCGGGATTGCCGACATTGAGTCGCAAAATCGTCTGGCCCTCGGCCTCGAGTTCCTCGGCCTTCTCCAGAATTCGCCCACGAATGTCGTAGCGAACATTCTCGAGCTTGTCGGCTTGCCTGATCTTCAGTGCCATTTCGGTGTCATTTCTGCCTGGTGAGTGTCGGTCTGGACGGCGCGGCGTGGTGAACCACCCGTGGTGAGGAATCGGCGCAGCGCTATCGAGCAAGGAATACTTCATGGGCGTCTAGCGAGCTGGACCGCCGACGAACGAATCGACGAGTGGTGAAGCCTCCACTCGAAACGCATCGGCTGTTGCGATCATCTTTTCGAACAGCTCGGTATGGTTCTCGCCTCGGAACCGGAATCGTCCGGCGACATGCTCGAAGAATGTATCGGTCAACGGGACGACCTGACCCCGATAAGGAATTGATTCGGCATAAGGGCCCATTTCTGTGCCGACCAGCGAAGTTACGGATTCGATTTTGCAGGGCCGTTCGTGAGGTAGTTGCATGAGCAACCATCCGGCGCTGGCAGACGGTTGCGCCGTTGGTACTGACTCGACACTGCGTCCGCATGAGAGCTCGAATTGCATGCGCATGATGTCGAAGTTGTAGATCTCCCGCCAGACGAAGGGAATTCCGCCTCCCCCCACCCTCGCCGCCAGCTCGAGGAATGTGCATGCCTCTTCGGGCATCGCATTGTGGTCGACGAACAGCTCGAGGTGGAAGACGATGGTCTCGTCGCTCAGGCAGATTGCGCGCAGAACGTCTTCGGCGAATCTCACGGCCGCTCGACGTAGTGGCGAATCGTCGACTTCCAGAGACCCCAGATAGCCTCCTTTCTGGAAGCCGATGCAGGTGTTGAAGTAGCGATTCACGCCGACGCGGACCAGCTGGCCGCGTGAGTACAGTCCGTCGATGTGATAAACGGGGAACTCGATGAACTCTTGCGCGATGTATTTATACGCGTCTTCAAGCTGAAGGTCTCGGACGTCCTGCGGCTTCGCGACGATCTGGATCCCTTTGCAGGATGATGCCCGGGTGGGTTTGACGACGATTGGATAGCCGATCTCATCGGCGAATCGCAGCGCGTCGTCGGAGGACTCCACGGAGCAATACTTGGGGGCACGGACACCTGCACGTGCCATGGCGTCGGCCTGGATGCGCTTGTCGCGGAATCGGATCAGGTCATCGACCTTGGGTCCCGGGCAGCGGTATTTTTCGCGCAGCCTCGCCCCGCAGATGGTGTCATCCTCGTAGAGGGCAACTACATGGGTTGGCGCTCCGAAGTCTTGTGCGAGGACCCCCGCGGCCCTTAATACCTCGTCGAAGTCATCGGTGGCTTCCACGATCTGCACGGCGGAAGCCGTTGGCGGCACACCGCGCGATGCGTGGAAGGTGGTGATGTACGTGACGAAGCTGTTGTGATGATCGATGTAGTTCTCGTACTGCGCGTACTCATCGACCCAGCGATGCAGGATTACATAGTGGTCTGGCATGGTGCCGTCTCCTCGTCGGGACTCATCGCGTAGACCGTGACGTGTTTGCGAGCTTCATGGGTGTAGGCGGAGCCCTCCCAGTCGCTGTGTCGACTCACGAGCTGGAATCCGGCACGGAATGCAAGAGCGTCGATCTGTTCGGGTTCTAGATAGGCGATTGTTGAGGGCACCATGTGCATGGTGTGATCCGAGCGCAGTATCACCTCGTTGAACTGCCAGACCTGTCGCGTCTGATCGTTGTCAGATATCAGCAGACTGATGCCGTCCGGCGTTACCGATCGCACCTCGATGTGTCTGGCAGCCGGGAAGAACGCCGGGTTCGACCCGTCGACCAACCGGGACCCTGGGCGCGGAACGAAGCACTCGACAACTACGTGCCCACCGGGCAACAGTACCGATGCGGCATGTGAGAAGAAGTTCGATTGCGCACCGTCGCGTGACAACATGAACAGCACATTGAACGGCGCGTACACCAAGGTGAATGCCGAGCCGCCCTCCATCGTTTCGAGGGTCCCGCAGCGGGTCGCCACCAAGCATTCGACATCCTTGCTACGCAAGATGTCGAGCATCGTCTGGGAGGGGTCCACTCCGGTGACCGTCACCCCTTTGCGGGCCAATGGGATCGCCACTCGACCGGTGCCTACACCAATCTCGAGGGCATGACCGTCGCCGGCGAGCGCAGCTAGGAGCGCGAGCTGCGCTTCGCTGACATCGAAGCCGGCGTAGGTGGCATCGTAGTCGTCTGCGACGGCGTTGCCGTACGCCGCATCTAGGCTTTTCACCATTCTTTGTCGTTCCCCAATGAGTCGAGCCGCGGAGCACAGGTGGGACGGGGTGACCGAGGTGCCGGTGCGGCAGGACCGTACAAGCTGCTCACGGGGTGACCGCCTCGTAGTCGGCAGTGGCGGGACGACAACCATGGACGAACTCCTCGACGATGTCGATGTACTTATCGTCCCAGTACAACGAGAAGTGATCGCCGAAAGGCAGGGAGACGCACTGCGCTTTGACCAGCACCTCGGCGGCAAACCGGGTCGATGACTTCGGATGGGCAGTCAGATCTCCGTCGCAAGTGAGGATCAGCGTTTCGACGTCGGGAAGATTCGTTAGGTCCTGGGGTGTGTCGACATAGGGCTTTAGCAGGTTGGCGTAGACGAACAAATTTTCGGCAGATTCGAAGGGCAAGCTCGCGAGATGGATATTGTCTGCGTTGCTTTCATAGGCCGTCTCGATCAGGTCGTTGATCGAAGCAACGCCACCTTCATCATCGCTCGTTGGGGACGTCGCAGGGCCACCCATAAGTACTTGATAGAACTCGTCGGCATATTGTCGGTCCGACGCCACCCGGGGCATCGTCGTGGCCAGGTTCATCGTCAGTGCAGTCACCTCAGGCGGGTCGGTCGGATATCCACCGTTCATTAGAACTAGGCCGGTGGTGGTGCCGCTCCATGCCGAGGCGATGTCCATCGCGATCCGCGTTCCGGCGCACCAACCTAGGAGGGTGGCGGAGGTGACCCCGAAGTGCTCGAGCACCTCGAGACCGTCACGAACTTGGCGCTCCATGCGGTAGTCCAGGCGTTCGGCGTCGTCGTAAAAACTCGGTAGACCTCTTGTCTCCCAGGTGATCACCCGGCACGTCTTCGCCAGGCGTTGAACCACTGGTCGCACAAATTCGACCGGCATCCCAGCCGCGTTGCACAGCAGCGCCACTGGCCCATTCTGCGGGCCGGTCGAGTAGACGTTCAAGCGTGCACCGTCCGACGCGTTGAACAGCCCAAAGTTCAAGAGACTGGCGACGTCGACGCGTTCCAGTGCGCGAACGCCCTCGTCGACGAAGCGCCGCATCTCATCCAGGGTCACTGCCGCATCGTCTGGGAATGACTGCGCGAATGTCCTAGCAGCGCGAAAATAGCTCTTGTAGAACTCCATTCGTCCTTCGAGCAGCTTCTCGAGCGGGGTGCGCTCAGCATCATGAGATCCGATCACCTCGATGCACTGCTCGATGCCGAGCGCACGTGTCACGAGTGTACAAATCTCGGCGTTGTCTGGTCCGCCGGGCGACACGAGGTGAAAGATCCCTTCGGTGGTGCCCGATTCCAGCAGCTGGTCGATCTGCCGCATGAGGCGGTCCACCGGGATGCAGTTAACGACTGCTGATTCCAGCACTGACAACCGAATTGGTGACGGCGACTTCTGCAGAAGGTGCTGGACTTGATGCATCTCCCGGATAAGACCGTAGAGGCCAGTCGTCGCTCCGCCTGGTCGGCTCGTCTCAGAGTTTCCAATCACTACCGAGGGACGAAGGATCGCCAGCTTGATGCCGGCTTCGTCGCAGTTCTCCAGGAGGTAGTGTTCGGCGGCGCACTTGGTTCGCTCGTATTGATTCGAGAAGGGTCCCTCTTTCGGGTGGAGCTCGGGCTTGATAACGCCCGTGCGTGTGCCACAGGTATAAGCCGTGGAGCAATGAAACAGCTGTGGAATACCGGCTGACGTCGCAACCTCTAGAACATGTTTGGTGCCATCGAGATTGGTCTCCTCGATGTACTTCGCCTTGCGGTCCTCGAAGCTCAGCGACGCAGCGAAGTGCCAGAGTTCGTCGAGCCGTCGTTGCTTCATCGAGATGAGGTCTTCAGCACCGACACCAGCCTGTGGAAAGCAGATGTCACCTTCGATGATGGTGATCCGCTTCATGATGTCTGCTAGTGGACGCCTGCGAACGTAGGAGTTATTGGCCTGCTCAAGCGCATGGATCAGTTTGCTTTGTCTCGTCTCATGCGATTCGCCCCGCACCAACACATAGGCGTGATCGATGCCTATCCCCACTTGATTGATGACGAAGTGGCTGCCCAGGTGTCCTGTAGCTCCGGTAATCAGGGCGGATCGCGACATGCGTTCTCCTCGTTCATTCCCGCGCCGCACGAGCGCTGTCTCAGCAGCTGTGTGCGCGACGGGATTTTCGGTGGTCACGGCTGCGGGCACCGTTGCTCGCAGCCGCCAGGGCGCGTTGGTCGACTTGATCAAAGATCCGCGATCATCTCCACGTTGGGAGTTCCACTCGCGATCTGTCCGGTCGACAGCGAACTATGGTAGACGATGACGTCCGGCTCTGAGACCACGTGCTGGTGAACTCGGCTGGCGTAGGTCGCGAGCTAGGTCTGGTCGCCGACAGCTGTTACCACGTCTTGCGGCGCTGGTTGAATAAGCAGCCTGATCGGGCGTGCCGAGGATTCCCAGCGGAAGGTGAGGGTATGCAGGAACCGCATGTTGGTCGTCTGCTGCAGCTGTTGGACAGGAACCCGGACGGGATCGTAGTGACCGATGCCGCCGCGGGCGAGGATCTCACTGCCGCCCAGTTCTTGCGTCGAGTTCGCCGAACAGCCACCGCGCTCAGTGCACTGGGCGTCACGGCGGGCTCGCGGGTGGTCGTCGGACTTCCCCCGGGGCGCCTTCTGGTCGAGGCCGCCTTTGGCTGCTTCTTCTCCGGCGCCATACCGGCCTTCCTGGACCCCACCATCGATCCGCAGGCTTTGTCACGATGCCTCGACGAGCTCGAACCTGCTGCCGTGCTGACGGACCAAGCGATCGACGGCGTTCCGGTCGTGACATCTGAACAGTTCGGCGTGTCCGCCGACGCCGCCGACGAAAGTGCTTCTGCCTGCGACAGCTACTCCGCCGACTCGATCGTCATGCTGATGTATACCTCCGGGACGACCGGCCTACCCAAAGGGGCGGTGTGGAACTGGGAGAACTGTGATAGCCAGCTCAACTTCTACGCGAAACGGGAGGCCACCAGCGAATTCATTCTGTTCCCGATGTCGTCGTTCAACGCAGTGGCACTCGGATGCCGCGCAATCCTGCCCAACTTCAGCACGTTCGCGCCGCGATCAGTGGATCTTCCCCATCTGATAGCACAATTCGACGCACACCCTGCCGAGTACATGTTCGGTTCACCAGAGCTGTGGCGACGCTATCTCGATCACACTGCGTCCGGAAACCGTGGG
Source organism: Mycobacterium sp. (assembly GCF_049683355.1). Classification (GTDB taxonomy): domain Bacteria; phylum Actinomycetota; class Actinomycetes; order Mycobacteriales; family Mycobacteriaceae; genus Mycobacterium. Next base: position 9,392 of record NZ_JBAUJB010000386.1, on the reverse strand, counting down.
TTTGCACATCCGCCGGCAACAGTAGCCACCGCCGGCGCAGCAATCGGTCGTGGACTCGTGGCGGCCATGTGTGAGGAGTTCGGGAATTCGACGGTGCTGATTCCTTACGCGGCGACCGAGGGGCTGATGCCGCTGACACAGATCACCGGAGAGACCTTCCTCGAACAGACTGCACAGTGGCCAATCGCCGAACATGGCATCCCTTTGGGAAGCCCGTGCGATGATGTGACCATTGCCGTCATCGATCCCGACAAGACTTTCGACGGTGCGCCGGCCCAAGCACACGACTTCCTCCCGGACGGAACGGTCGGCGAACTTTGCATCAGTGGCCGGCGGGCGAGTCCCGCCTACTACCGCAGACCGAAGGCCAACGCGTACGCCAAGTTCCGCGACAACGGGGGAAATCTTTGGCATCGGATGGGCGACATCGGTCATGTGCAGGATGGAGCGGTGTGGCTGCGATGCCGAAAGAAGGACTTGATGACGCTGGCCCAGGGCGGCTGGCTGTACTCCGATCAGATCGAGCAGTCGATCAACGACGCGATCGGAAGTCGGATGTGCGCCGCGGTCGTCGTCGCAGATCGCCTAACCGTCGTCTTTCCCAGCACCGAACCGATCACTTCCGGCGGTGCCGCCGCAATAATCGACACGATCCGCGAACTCGAGATCGACGCAGACGTCCTCATCGTCGACGGAGACCTGCCGGTCGATTCACGCCATAACTCGAAGATCGACCGGACAGCTCTCGTTAAGTCGCTCTCGTCACTCGCCGGCTCTGCCTGATCTCGATTCCCTACAAGCAACGCAAACGACGCAACACCGATCGTGCCGCGGCGCAAGGCGGCGCACGTCAAAATACCTCGACGAGCACGCATTTGAGCTTCTTGCCCGTTCCGCAATGGCCGGTCGAGGAAAATCGCGACACGCTGTCCCCCGAGCCGTAGCTCCTCCCGCGTCAGTCGGTGATCGCGCTCCGGGCGTGCCATCGGGCAAGAGGAGCTGGTGCCCACCAGTTGGCACGGCCCATGATGCGCATGAAGGCCGGCAGCAACAGCATACGTACCAGCGTTGCGTCGACCACGATCGCAATGGCAAGGCCCAAACCGAACATTCGCATAAAGGACACCTGTGAGGCTATCAACGCTGAAAAGGAGATCGTCATGATCAGCGCGGCGGCGGTGACCACCCGGCCGGTACGAGCTAGGCCGAGTGCCACAGCCTCGTCGTTGGCGGCACGAGTGTGGTCCGACCCCAGCCAGTACTCTCTGATTCGGGAAATCAGAAATACTTCGTAGTCCATCGAAAGTCCGAACGAAATGCAGAACAAGAGTACGAGCATGTTGACCGTGAGCGTCCCCGTAGCGGTGGTGCCCAGCCCACCGAAATGACCCTCCTGGAAGATCCACACCAAGGCTCCGAACGTGGCACTGAGCGACAACACATTCAGGACAACGGCTTTCACCGGCAAAACCAGTGAACCCGTCAACATGAACAGCAACGCGAGCGAGACCAGGGCGGTCAGTCCGATGACCAGTGGTAGTCGTGACGTGATGCTCTGGACGCTGTCTCGATTGATCTGAGCTTCACCACCGAAGGCCACCTCGCCGCCAACGGGCGGTTGCACTGCGTGCAAAGCGTCGAGCTGGGCGTTGGAGGCGTCACTGTACAGCTCAGCCTTGCTGTGGACGACGATAACCGCCGATTCATTGCGCTCGGGCACGGCCGCACTTGGTGCGCCCACTCGGTCGCCGCCGACGAAGGTGCCGGCCGGAGAAGACACGGCGGTGACGTCGACGACCCGCGACAGATCGGCGGCATACCGACCCATCTCGGCGTCTGCAATTGTGTCGGCCTGGAAGGTCACAATTGTGACGTCGGCCGCAACATCATTGGGGAAGTTGGCACGGATCTCGTCGCCGACCTGTCGACTCGATGCCGATAATGGCAGAGTCCGGTCATCGCCGAACCCGAGCTTGAGTTCGAGGATCGGGGAGCCGAGTATCACAAGGAACAGGATCACGGGCACTCCAACCTTAAGCGGTCGACGCATCACAGCCTTTGCGGTCCGGTAGAAGCGGTTCTCGCTAACAGGTTTGGGTGCCGGTGGTGGCCGCCGGCGGAGCCGGCGAACGATGCGGCGCGCATCGAGGGCATCGATTCGATCGCCGAGCAAGATGAGCACCGCCGGAACGATCGTCAAGGACGCGAGGACACTGAGGAGCACAACCGCGACGCCCGCGTACGCAATCGACTTGAGAAAGTACATGGGGAACAGAATCAGTGGTGTCATCGCGAGCGCGACGGTCAGTGCCGAGAACAGCACTGTCCGTCCCGCCGTGCGCATGGCGATGACCAACGCATCGTCCCGCGTGTTACCGCCGACCACCTCGTCTCGATAGCGGCTGATGATCAGCAATGAATAGTCGATGGCCAGCGCAAGGCCCATGGCGATCGTCAAATTCAGTGCGAAAACCGACACCTCGGTGACGAGGGTTAATCCACGTAGGATAGCCAGCGATCCGATGACGGCGAAAACCCCGATGGCCAGTGGTAGTAACGCCGCAAATAGGCCGCCGAAGATCCAGATCAGCGCTAGGAAACTTAATGGTAGGGCAATCGACTCCATGACCACTAGGTCCCGTTCGGTCTGCGCATTCGTCTGCTCGTAGATTGTGGCTAGCCCACCAGCGGTGACGGTTACTCCTTCGCGGTCATAGACCAGTTCGTCGATGAGGGCCGCAGCGTGGCGCGGCGCGTCGTTCTCACCGCCCGATAGTCCGGCGATGATCAGCCCGGATTTACTATCTTCGCTCACCAGGGTGCGGTTTTCGGGTGGCGGCGTAGTCCATGCCGACGCGAGGTTCATGACATGCGGAGAGGCACGTAGTGCACTTTCGAGATCGGCTGCCACCCTTCGAACGGCGGGATCAGCCACTCCTTGGCTGCTGCTCAGCATGAGAATGAACGACATGTCGCTCACGCCGAAGTCGTCCTTCAGAGCTTCTGCTGCCTGGAAGGACTCGGCCGCGGGATCTTGGAAACCTCCGCCGAGGAGTTTGTTGGACACGGGACCGCCCAATATCGCCGCTGCCACGGTGACCAGGAGCACGACGGCGAGCATTCGCCGCGGTGCGGCGATCACAATCCGAGCCAGGCGTTCGAGGATGGTAGTCGTCTCACGCGTCGGGACAACTGGCGTTTTCTGGTCCTCGCTGACGTTCAGCTGCTCTGCTCGGCCCGAGGCGGCGGTAACCGGTTCCGCGAAACGATCGGCTGGTGGCCTGTTGGTATCCATTGCTGCGCAACATTAAGGGGCAGAACCGCACGCTTCCAAAACAGGATTCAATGTAGCAATACAACGCTAGAGGCTGTACGAAATTGACATTGGCGTCTAACCGACCAATCGGGCTGGCTAGCCGCTCTCATCGCAGACGTGTCAGTTTGTCCTCGCCCGCTGATCATCGGTTCCGTCGGGTGGGGATTCGCGGCATGGGAACAACGACGTTGGCGCCGGAGGCTTCGTGTGTTAGTTCGGTGATCACTGCCGAGAGCGTTCTGATTTTGCTTCGCAGTTGGGCGTTCTCGGCTGCTAGTTCTTGGTTGTGATCACGGGCCTGGGCAAGTTGTCGTTGCAGGGCCTCAAGACTAGGAGAGACCGGTCCACGTCCAAGGGACCGCTTGAACTCGTGGAGCAGATCACCGTGGTGCTCGTAGAGTCTCTGCCGTGGTACGCCCGATTCGTCAGCCAGGGCCACAATAGTGTGTGCGCCGTTGCTCCGCTCGGCTTTGTTTTCTCGGAGGCGGAGCATGGCGGCCTGGACCAGAAGTCGTTCCTCATCGTTGCGGGTGGCGTTGTGCACGATTGTCATTCGTCCTCTCCGCCCTGTTGTGGGATTGTCAGCGGTCGGCTGGATTCGTGTTCTGCGAGGGCCTTTCGGTGCTCGGTTAGGCGACTGTGAATTCGTTGTCGCAGTGGTTCGGGGAGTCCGGGGGTCGCCAGGTCTTGTTGGAATGCGTTGACATGCTGGCGCAGGTTGTCCGCGTCGCGGTCGGTACGGGCGGCGTTGGCGCAGCCAAGCCGGCACCGACTCCAGGAGGGTTCAGTGGAGCTGTCGGTAGGGTCGAGACACGCCGCAGTGGCGCGCCGGAACACGCAGGTAACGACCGCGCCGTGGTGGATCTGCAAGTCGGGGTTTGATAATGCGGTGTTGATCTGACTGTTGGTGGTGATTGTCAAACCCGCGAATTTGCTTGCTCTAGCGACACGGGCCCGGTATTCATCGGCCGCCGGACCGGAGACGTGCTCGCCGCGTTCGAGTCTTTGAGAATCCTCGTGGAGGGTTTCAGCACGGTGGAGAAACTGCTCAAAAGTGATTTCGTCGAGAAATCCCGCATCGGCTGCGCCAGCGTAACCCTGGATTAGTTGTGTGTGCAGGTGGCCGTATTGCGTTGCGCCGGCGATCGTTCCACCGGGTCGCCGTACGATGTGCCAGGCCAGCGTGCGCCGCAGGCGCGGCACTTGGATTTTGCCTTGCGGATCGGCAGCGATCAGCGGATGCCTGACTCGCGGACAGACTTCGCGGTTGAACCAGTCGATGAATTCTGCGATATCGGCGTTGATGGAGCCAGGTGTTCGTGTCCGGGTAGAGCCGAAGAGGAATCGCTCCTGGGAGCACAAATGGAAGGCTGGAAAGAGTAAGTCGCTGACCGTGATCCGCTCGAGAACGCTGACGGCGTGGGCGGTTTCGTCAGTTACCACCCACGGGATCGTGGACGGCGATCGGTCCCGCCGCGGCCCTTCGGCCTTCAACTGGTGGCCGGACATGAAAGTCAACGCCAGCTTTGAGTCCCGGCTTATGCAGCCACGCCGTAAGTTGAGGGCCTCGCCGGTCCGTACACCGGATAGGTAGGCGATCACGATGAAACAGGCAGTTGTGACGTGGCGCAGTAGGTCAACGAGTTCACTCGCACCGACGGGGTCTTCACGCCAGGGGCGCGCGCCGATGACGCCGAAGGTGGTGGGGCGTAGCATGTCAACTTCGATCGGCAATCCATACTTGGCCAATTTGACCGAAGTCTCTTTCATTCGTTTCAGTTCGGTGTGGTTGAGCCATCCCCCCACGGCCAGACCCCTCAGGTCAACACTGGTCGTTTCGCCCGTCCGGACACCCGGAAGTGAGGCGTCGTTGCGGTCAAGGGCAGCCAGGAGGCAATCGAATTGCTGCTTGGTGGTCTCGAATACCGACACCGTACGAACCGGAGCCCGACGGATGTCGGGCGCGATCTGATGGGCCAAATACCGCATAGCGAGTAGGTTGCGCGCCGCGGGAAGGAGATCCGCTGCGACCGTTTGGGTCACCGCCAACGCCGCCGAGAGCAGCGGCTCCATGACATCGGGATGAATACGAGGGGTCGTGTTCGGCTTGCCCCAGGATGACTCATAGTTGGCGAGCCCTCGTGCACTCGCACCACCCCACAACGGACCCGCGGGAAGCCGGCAACCGGCGGGCAGGACATCCCGGTACAGGTGCAGACGCTTGATCGCCTGGAGCGCCGAGCGTTTGGATCCGGCACTGACACCACTTGCCTCGGTGACATGGCGCAGATAGTTGTCGAGGTGTTCGGTGCGAACCTGGCCGAAGGATGTCACCCCCATCTCCACCAGCCACATCGTGAACCGGCGCAACGGCACCAGCTCGCCCCAAATCGTCTTGACATGCGGATAGAGCGATCGGGCGCCGTCAAGCCGCGGTGCGTCGTCAACCACGTTGAGCAAGGCGAACAAGTAGAGCTTGCAGGCGTGGCGAAAAGGCGTCGGAAACCCATCCCAGTGCACGGCTTGTCCGGCACTGTGCCGATCCTCAATCGCCGCGGACAGGTCCCACACCGAGTCGCCGAATCGGCATCGGATCCCTTCGACATGAACGGTTCGGTTAAGCAAGACCTCGGTTTCTGGACCGACGTGGACGCCGGCCACGACGTCGAGTCCTACCGCCGTTTGCGTCATGATGCTTCGAGGTTTCCTGACAGCAGAAGGTTGACCATCCGGTGATCTCTGTCGGTGATCTCGGCTCGCGCGGCGGTCAGCTGGGCCTGCTCGTACTCGGCGAAAATGTCATCGAGTTGCGCGAGAGGACCCGCGTGATCGGTGATCCACTGCCCGACGGGCATCTCCTTGCGCAAGTCACGAAGCCGGTCAGCAACGCCCAATTGAACAGGTAAGTGCCGCGGGAAAGCGCGGGCGTTGCTGCAGTCAAGGCATGCCATAAACGACTGGCGACACCGTTTACCGTCGATCGGCGAGTGCTCAAAATCGGCGCAATTGCCCAGAACAGCGTCCTGGCCGGATCCGTTGTCGTGGTGGTCCGGATGCACCGTCATCGAGCGCCGGGACAGCGCTTGTGCTACCTGATCATCGAGGGCCTCGGCCACGATCTGGAATCCCTCGTTCCTCACCGACTCCATTCGACTCAGATAACGAGCCAACGTCGCCGGCGTGTGGGCCGTGGGCTTTCGAACCTGCTCCAGGTAGGTTTTGCGGAGCCGATCCATACTGATCCCGAGGAGCAACCCGTCATGCTCGGCATCACCGGTGAGCCACGGCGCGATCCAACGCCGTCGAGCGCTAACGCCGGCCGCAGTTCTGCTGATGCCGTATCCGAAGAGTTTCTGTTCGACATTGTCGGGCTGGGCGCTGTAGTAGATGAAGGCGCGCTGGCACCCGGTCAGCACGCGGGCCGGTTCCGTCAGTTCCAACAGCAACATGAACACCCCGTATGCCGTACTCAGCGACGTGTTGACAACAGCGGCGCGCCGACTGTCGCCACCAAGCGGCCTTAGTTCAGGGCGCAGCGCGGTCACCGGCACCGTCATGGCTGACCGGTTCCCACGACGGGGCTTGTCAGCGTTGACGAACACGATGCCGGGTTCGTCTGGGCTACTAGCGTATCGGTGTGGGGCGGGCAGCGATTCGAGCGTCGACAAGTTCAGGCCAGTCAGTCCGGATAGCAGAACAGCGAACGCCCATGCTTCGCCCGGGCTCAAGTGCAGCAACGACTGAAGTCGACATCCACCAGCTGCGGTCACCGCGCGCCGCGTCACGAAAGCCCTTGCACCCGAGGCACTGCGGGGGAAGTCGCCCTCACGGGCGCAGTGATCAAGCACTTCGGCCAGACTGCGACCGGGGTCAGCACAGGGTAGATGATCGAACTGTCCCCCACGATAGTCAGCGACCATCCCCCAATGAGTCCGCAATCGTGCGCGCGCCCGCCGAACCATTCCACGTGCTACAACGTTGATACGGCGAATCTCGTCAGTGGAATACGGTTGTCGTGACTTGAACCTCCTCTGGTGGCGCACTTGCGAAAACGCTTGGAGAACCTCGTCTGAGACGACCGGGCTGCAGCGCAGCAGAGTCTTGAGACCCGGCGCCGCACCTGGGCCGCTGGGTACCCGACACGACAACGCGAGCAGTCGGGCGTCCAATGCCGATAGATCGGCCAGCCCTGCAACTTGTGGCCGGTTCTCGGCAAGCCAGCAGCAGGCATGCCGGGCCGCCTGCCAGAGCGTACCGGCGCCCCTGAGTCGTTTGGATACGCCCAGCACACCCGTGGCATCCTCGAATGCAACAGCGAAATCGTGGCGGATCTCGTGATTGCACGGCAGAGAAGAAAAGTTGAAGTCCTTCGATACAGTGCCATCTTCGCTGACGAACGTCACGATGAGCCCCCGTCGCCGCATGACCGGCCGCCAGGTTGGATCCGGCTGCGACGCTCGGCGACCCGTCATGTGTCCACCGTCAACACACGAGACTCACCAGCGCCCACCGTTGCAACAAGATGCTCTAGCGACTGCCGATCGTCGGCATCCATCAGCGCGATCAACTCCTCAACCTGCAGCGCCTGAAACGGCTCAAGATAGACGCTACGAGTCACCTCAGCATTACGATGTCCAAGAAGCGTCGCCAGCAGAAACCAAACATCACCAAGCTGATTTCGGAAATCCCGCTGCTCCTGCTTGGTCAACATGTCGGTCCGTCGCCACGCCACGAACGTGGCAATGCAAAACCACCGCAGCGCAAAGGAATGTCTCAGCATGTGGGGACGGCACCACAGCGGCGTAGCTCCTTCCTGGGCAAGCGCTTTCGCGACCCTCGTGTTCGCGCGGTCGAATGTCTTGTACCAGGAGTGTTTGGGGCGAGGTGTCCCGTCGTGATTTAGCCATAGCCACATCGGTTCCAGGCCATCACGTCCCCGACGGAACAACTTCATTCGGGTCGACGGCGCGAGTGCATCCAGGCGGACCGTACGATGCGATCCCGTCTCATCAACAACCTTCAGTTGCCCATCCCGGCGGACATGTTCAACGATCCAACGATCGGCAACTTGCTCATAGCGACCAGCACGTTGCGCGCGGGCGATGGCAGCAGTGCGACTACCTTCCCGCAGATAGAAGTGAACTTGTTGGGCGACACGGCGCCGTATCCAGAACGGTCGTCCACTCGCACCCTTCGCGCAAGAAGACGCAACGCGTGAGCGCAAGAGCCCCTCAGCGCCCGGCTTGGGCGCCTCGATGGCTAACATGCTGGCCCATTCGCCGATTCGTAAACCCGTCCCGAACAACCCCTCCACGAACGCGACGTCGCGATCCTCAGTCGCCCCCCGCCAATCTTGGCGCGGCACGCCCTCCATCGTGAAACCACACAACCCCAGGTTCCGCCACAACCGAAATGCCTGTGGGGTAAGCCACTTCACGTCGGCCCTGCGCAACCCCGACGGAGTGCTCTCCAACACGATTTTGCCCCCGCCCATCCAAGACGTGGCAATCACACGGGCTCGGACCGGGTTGTCGATTCCGTGTTGCTCAGCCGCCCACAAGTAAAAACTGCGGATTGCCGCCCGATCGACACAGAAGCTATTGGCACTCACATGCTGTGGGTTCTTCTCAGCCGACAGCCGCCACTCCTTGAACGCAGCCAATTCCGATCGCGACGCCTGATCCCATCGAACGCCCATCGCGTGCAGGAAATTCAGCCATACCTTCAACGACAAGGCGTAGCGACGCAAGGTCCCCGTTGCTCGTCCACGCACCAGCGGATCTCGCCAGTAGGCGTTCACTAACGCATCCGCCCTGCCCCACGAATCCAGAAAGAACGGAGTGCCATCACACGCACCATTTCGCTTCGCCCAGGTCTCGACATCACCCAACCCTGGAACCACGTCGTCCACCGATACGAACCGCTGCCGGAAGTCGTAGAAATGAAGAGTCCAACCATCGGCCGAAGCACCAACCATCCCCGACCCCTCCTACCTCACGATCATTGCCCCCATCATCACTGACGCACTTCCGCAAACGGGATTCGACACGCCTGTCGGGCAGAGAACGGGTGACTG
>NZ_JBAUJB010000385.1:0-19429 GCF_049683355.1 Mycobacterium sp. | reverse complement strand
ACGCTGCACCGGGCTGGTCTGCGGCGCCGAGCGCTGCGGGCGGACCTCGCGTGTCGGCTTGCGCCTACGCGGGGGCGCGTCGGCCATCCGTTTCGTCTCGCGCGCCGACCCGCGGGTGCCCCGCTTGTCGGCCTTCTTCTTCGACGCAGTGCCGCGCCCAGGCCGCTTTTCCTTCATCGCTCCTGCTTCCCCCCCACTCGTTGCAGCGCACGCAGCCGGACCGGGGCGCTTCGCGGATTACGTTCTGTCTCGTCGGACCCGGCACGTTCGGCGCCGCGCGTCAGCGTGACGAATTCGGGCTCGTACCCGGGCAGTTCGACCGGGAGCCCAGGTGGTGTGCGCGACGCGGTCGCAGCGGCGAACTCGGTCTTGACGATGCGGTCCTCCAGCGACTGGTAGGCCATCACGACGAGGCGACCCCCCGGGCGCAGCGCCGCCATCGCCGCGGGCACCGCTTCGCGCAGGGACTCCAGCTCGGCGTTGACCGCGATGCGCAGCGCCTGGAACGTGCGCTTGGCCGGGTGCCCTCCGGTGCGGCGCGCCGGTGCCGGGATCGCCTGATAGAGCAGCTCGACCAGTTCCCCGGTCCTGGAGAACGGGGTGACGGCGCGGCGCCGCACGATGTGCCGGGCGATGCGGCTGGCGAAGCGCTCCTCGCCGAACTCACGGAGCAGTCGCGTCAACTCCTTTTCGTCGAACGTGTTGAGGATGTCGGCCGCCGTCAGGTCGGCTTCCGAATCCATCCGCATGTCCAACGGCGCGTCCGTCGAGTACGAGAAGCCGCGCTCGGGGCGGTCGAGCTGCATCGACGACACTCCGAGGTCGAACAGGATCCCGTCGACGCCGCCGTCACCGACCACGTCGCCGATGACGGCGGCGATGCCGTCGTAGCGGGTGTGGACCAGCGTCACGCGGTCGGTGAACGGCGCGAGGCGTTCACCGGCGAGCAGCAGCGCGTCGGGGTCGCGATCCAGGCCGATCAACCGCAGGCCGGCGAACTCGGTGAGGAACCGTTCGGCGTGACCTCCGGCGCCGAGGGTGGCGTCGACCAGCGTGGCTCCGGCGCCGTCGGAGCCCATCCGGGTCAGCGCGGGGCCGAGCAACTCGACGCACCGGTCGAGCAACACCGGGATATGGGGCTCGTCATCCACCATCGCAGCACCCTGTGGGGTTGGAGCGGCCCCTGCAGTGAGGTCCCTGCCCGATTGCGCGAACCTGACGTCGGGGAAGTACGTCAGGGCCGGGTCGGGCAGAGGCCACACTGCACGGGCCTGCGGGCCAGTGGCCAGATCAGAGAATGTCGCCGAGTGCTTCATCGCTGGCCGCGGAGAAGTTCTCTTCGTGAAGTTCCTGGTAGTTGTGCCATGCCTGGGCGTCCCAGATCTCCAGGAACCCGATCGAACCGGTCACCACGCAGTCCTTGGAGAGGTTTGCGTAGCGGCGGTGCTCAGCGGAGAGCGTGATGCGGCCTTGGGCATCGGGGTACTGCTCGTCGGTGCTGGCGGCCAAGTTACGCAGGTAGGCACGTGCCTGCGGGTTGCCCCGCTTGGCCTTGCCGGAGATGTCGGCGACCATCGCCTCGAACTCCGCACGCGGGTGGACAGCCAGGCTGTGATCTTGGCTCTTGGTGACCATCAACCCTCCTGCCAGCGCTTCTCGGAACTTGGCGGGCAACGTCAGTCGCCCCTTGTCGTCGAGCCGTGGCGTGTAGGTGCCGAAGAACATCTCGCCACCTCGCAGACCTCGCTCGAGTCTCGCCCAACGGAACCCCGGTCGCTCCGTTGTCCGCCACTTTACCCCACAATCCCCCACTTTGCTCCAAATGTCGCCCTGCGTTTCCCTCGATCCCCCACGATCCAGCCGCGTTCCACGGGAAGCGGCACACCAACCACGGCGTCACTGCACTTCAGAGAGCCCAAAACGCAGCTCACAGCACCGCGTCCGGCCTGAGGGGTCCGGTGGGGCGCAGTGGGGCAAAAAAGAAGGGGCAGCCCCATCGGACTGCCCCTGACTCGGAGAGAGGTTTACTCGTCGAAGCGCCGACGGAACCGGTCTTCCATGCGGCTGGTGAACGAGCCGCCGCCCTTCGCCCGCTTCTGCCGGGGGGCTGCGCTGTCGGTGGGCGCTGCACTCTTTCCGCCGGAACGCGGACCGGTGATCGCAAAGACCACTCCACCGAACATGATGATGAAGCCGAACACCGAAAGGATCGGGAAGCTTCCGATCATGGTGGCCTTGAACGCCACACCCGAAACGAGCATCGCCAGCCCGGCCACGAAGAGCGCCGCGCCCTGCAGGCGGCGGCGTGTCGAAGGCGTTCGCAGAGTTCCCCCACGAACGCTTGACGCGAACTTGGGGTCCTCGGCATAAAGCGCGCTCTCGATCTGGTCGAGCATGCGCTGCTCATGATCGGAGAGTGGCATTCGTCCCTCCCTTTGCCGTGGGGGCGTCGCTGTCGTTCGAAAGTGGAGTGTGCGCGTGTGTCCGCGCACTTAACAGTAATGATACGAGCTGAATCTGACCCGTACCACCTTGTTCGTGGGCCGATTCTATGACGTGCACCGCCGCTGGGACCCAAGCACCTCGCTGACCGGATAATGGTGGCGGTCCACATTTCACCCACCGGGAGGTACAGATCGTTGGCGACGACTCTCATCGATCTGTCGCCGAGTGACATGGCGCATCGGCTCAGCGACGCGCTGGCGGTGTACGTCGACGCCATGCGATACCCCCGGGGGACCGAGGACCAGCGGGCGTCGATGTGGCTCGAACACACCCAAAGGCGGGGCTGGAAGGCCGTCGCGGCCCTCGATGACACCGAGGGCGCCGAGACGGGCGCACCCACCGCGGCGCCGATGATCGGCGTCGCCTACGGCTACTGCGGCGCGCCCGACCAGTGGTGGCAGCAGCAGGTCGTCGCCGGGCTGCGCCGCAACGGCGCCGACCAGACGGACATCGCCGAGCTGATGGCCAGCTATTTCGAGCTGACCGAGCTCCACATCCACCCACGCGCCCAGGGCCGCGGGCTCGGCGAGGCGCTCATCCGGCGGCTGCTCGACAACCGCGGCGAGCAGCACGTCCTGCTGTCTACCCCGGAGATCAACGGAGAGGCCAACCGGGCCTGGCGGCTGTACCGCCGTCTCGGTTTCACCGACATCATCCGCAGCTACCATTTCGCCGGTGACCCCCGGGCATTCGCGATCCTGGGTCGCTCGTTGCCGCTGTAGTGCTCCACACCGGCGCCCCGAGGCGTCCCGTCTGGCACGATTACCAGGTGCCGACCCGTCACCGCACCCGCAAGCGCCTCCTCGCCTTGGTTTTGCTGCTGTTGGTGGCGGCGCCGTCACTGATCGGGTGCGTGCGGATCAGGACGTCGCTCACGGTGTCCCCCGACGACCGGGTATCGGGCCAGATCGTCGCCGCGGCGAAGGCCCGTGACGGTGACGACAAGGGCCCGCAGCTGCTCAACAGCCTGCCGTTCGCGCAGAAGGTCGCCGTGTCCGAGTACAGCCGCGACGACTACGTCGGATCCCAGGCGGTGTTCTCCGACCTCACGTTCGCCGAACTCCCCCAGCTGGCAAGCATGAACCGGGACGCTGCCGGTGTCGACATCTCGCTGCGGCGCGCCGGCGACCTGGTGATCCTGGAAGGCCGCGCCGACCTGACCTCGCTCAGCGATCCGGAGGCCGACGTGTCGCTGAGCGTGTCGTTTCCCGGCGAGGTGACCTCGACCAACGGTGACCAGATCGCCGCCGAGATCGTCGAATGGGAACTTCAGCCCGGGGTGGTCAGCACGATGAACGCTCAGGCGCGCTACACCGACCCCAGCGCCCGGTCGTTCACCGGCGCCGCCATCTGGCTCGGGGTGGCGTCGTTCGTGGTCGCCGGGATCATCGGGGCGCTGGCCTACACCAACCGGGACCGCTCGCCCCGCCCCGGGGAGCCTGCCGAGAATGCGCAGTAGCTGCGCAGACCGCACCAGGCCGGCAGCCTGACTTGCTACAACTTCATTCTCAGGCTCTACTCTGAAGACACTCGGGGCCCGACTGGAACGGACTTGCGACGACATGGCTTGCGACGACATGGAAAGGGGCGCCCGCTGAGCGTGGACACAGCGGCACCATCGGCCGTCGAACTGGCCGCAGCCGTCAACGAGCAACTGCGGGGCTACCTACGTGATCGCCGCCGCGACGCCGCATACATCGGCACCGAGTACGCGGTGCTGACCGAGGCGGTCGAAGAGTTCGTCCTTCGCGGCGGCAAACGCCTGCGCCCGGCGTTCGCCTACTGGGGCTGGCGGGCGGTGGCGGGCACCGAGCCGGACCCCGCTGTGCTGCGCCTGTTCTCGGCGCTGGAACTGCTCCATGCCTGTGCCCTCGTGCACGACGACGTCATCGACGCCTCCGCCACCCGGCGCGGGTTGCCGACCGTGCACCGGATCTTCACCGAACGCCACCGCGGCAACAACTGGCTCGGCTCCTCAGAGCAGTTCGGTCTGTCGGCGGCGATCCTTCTCGGCGACCTGGCCCTGGTCTGGGCCGACGACATCATCGCCGGTGCAGAGCTCGACGTGGCCGCCCACCGCCGGGTACAGCGGGTGTGGGCGGCGATCCGCACGGAGGTGCTCGGGGGTCAGTACCTCGACATCGTCGCCGAATCGAGCGGTGCGGAGACGGTGGCCTCGGCTCTGACCGTGAACATCTACAAGACGGCCTCGTACACGATCTCGCGGCCGCTGCAGCTCGGCGCCGCGGCCGCTGCGGACCGCCCGGAGATCCTCGAGGCGTTCCATGAAGTGGGTACCAGCCTGGGGGTCGCGTTCCAGCTGCGCGACGACGTCCTCGGCGTGTTCGGTGACCCTGCGGTCACCGGCAAGCCGTCCGGCGACGACCTGCGCTCCGGCAAGCGCACCGTGCTGCTGGCCGAGGCGATCGAGCTCGCCGAGAAGCGCGACCCGCTGGCCGCCAAGCTGCTCCGCACCTCCGTGGGCACCGAGCTGTCCGACGCACAGGTCAAGGAGGTCTGCCTGGCGATCGAGTCGGTGGGCGCACTCGCGGCCGTCGAGGACCGGATCACCACGCTGACCCGCCGTGCGCTGGAGATCGTCAACGCCGCACCGATCGACGCCCGGGCCAAGGCCGGGCTCGCCGAACTCGCCGGATTGGCCGCGAACCGGACCGCCTAGGAGCATGACGACACCCGCACCGGCCAAGACCCCGAGACCCGGTCTGTCACGGTTTTTCGCGCAGCTCGGGGAGTTCACCCGGTCCCCCGAGGCCCGGCCAGCCCTGGTCGGAGCGCTCGGTGCCGCGCTGATCACGGCCGGCGGGCTCGGCGCAGGCAGCACTCGGCTGCACGATCCCGTCCTGGAATCGATGCATCTGTCGTGGCTGCGGTTCGGGCACGGGTTGGTGCTTTCCTCCGCGCTGCTGTGGGTGGGCGTGGCACTGATGCTCGGGGCCTGGCTGTGGCTGGGCCGTCGGGTGATCGACCGCACCGCCAGCGAATACACCATGGTCGTCACCACCGGCTTCTGGCTCACCCCGTTGCTGCTCAGCGTCCCGGTGTTCAGCCGCGACACGTACTCCTATCTGGCCCAGGGCGCGCTGCTGCGTGACGGCTTCGACCCGTACGTGGTGGGGCCGATCGACAACCCGAACCCGCTGCTGGACAACGTCAGCCCGATCTGGACTACAACCACCGCGCCGTACGGACCGGCGTTCATCCTGGTCGCGAAGTTCGTCACGATGGCGGTCGGTGACGACGTCGTCGCCGGAACGATGCTGCTGCGGCTGTGCATGCTGCCGGGTCTGGCACTGCTGATCTGGGCGGCCCCCAGGATCGCTCGCCATGTCGGCGCGAGCGGAGCGGCAGCACTGTGGATCTGCGTGCTGAACCCGCTGGTGATCGTCCACCTGATGGGCGGCGTGCACAACGAGATGCTGATGGTCGGGTTGATGATGGCCGGCATCGCGCTGACGTTCGGCGGCCACCACGTATCGGGGGTCGGCCTGATCGCGGTGGCCGTCGCGGTGAAAGCCACGGCGGGACTGGCGCTGCCGTTCATGGTGTGGGTGTGGGCACGCGGTTTGCGGGAACGCCGCCACCTGGGTCCGGTGAAGGCGTTCGCCGCGGCCACGGCCGGGTCACTGGTGATCTTCGTCGCGGTGTTCACGATCCTGTCGCTGGTCGCCGGCGTCGGGCTGGGCTGGCTCACCGCGCTCGCCGGGTCGGTCAAGATCATCAACTGGCTGACCGTGCCCACCGCGACGGCGAACCTGATCAACGTGTTCTTCGGGCTGTTCTTCCCGGTGAACTTCTACGCGGTTCTCGAGACCACCCGCATCATCGGGATCGCGGTGATCGCGATCTCGGCGCCGCTGCTGTGGTGGCGGTTCCGGCGCACCGACCGGGATGCGCTGATGGGTATTGCGCTGCTGATGGCCGTGGTCGTGCTGTTCGTGCCCGCGGCACTGCCGTGGTACTACACCTGGCCGCTGGCGGTGGCGGCCGCACTGACACAGTCCCGGCAGGCGGTCGCACTCATCGCAGGGCTGTCGACATGGATCACCGTGATCTGGAAGCCCGACGGCGCCCACGGGATGTACTCGTGGCCGCATGTGCTGCTGGCAACCGCGTGCGCGGCTGGGGCGTGGTACTGGCTGGCCCGGGCCGGCGGGTCACCGGCAACCGCAGCCGACGCACCGGTCGGCAGGCCGGTCAGTACGCCATTGCCTGGGCGCGACGAACCACCTCACGGGCCTGATGCGAATGCAACGCATCCACCGGGCGGGCGTTAATCTGCGACTCGATGGACCCGTCGCGGGTGATCGTCAGCGACGGGTCCGGGGTGAACAACCACCGGACGATCTCGGTGTCGCCGAATCCCCCGTCGTGCAGCACGACCAGCAACCCGGACAGGGTCTTGACCACCTGACCGGATTCGTCGAAGAAGATCTTGGGCACCACGACGGCCCTACCGCGGCGGACCGCGACGAGGTTTCGCTCTCGGAGATGCTGATGCACTTTGGTCACCGGGACACCGAGCAGATCCGCCACGGTGGACAGGTCGTAGACGGCCTCGTCGGGATCCAGGATGTCATCGGCAGTCGGAATGCTGCTCACCGCACTGAGTCTAGGTCCACCCGGCCTCCCGCCGGCGCGTGGCGGGCCACCCGGAGTCCGGCTCGTAACATGTGTCCGGTGGAGACCTATCAACCCGCCGACCCGCTCACCGGGTCCGTGCTGGACGGTAGGTACCGGGTGGACACTCTGATCGCGACCGGCGGCATGTCCGGAGTGTACCGCGGGCTGGATCTGCGGCTGGACCGCCCGGTGGCGGTCAAGATCATGGATACCCGCTACGCCGGCGACGAGCACTTCCTGACCCGCTTCCAGCGCGAAGCACGAGCGGTCGCCCGCCTGAAGAATCCCGGCCTGGTGGCGGTTCACGACCAGGGCATCGACGGTCGGCATCCCTTCCTGGTGATGGAGCTGGTCGAGGGCGGCACGCTGCGGGAACTGCTCCGAGAGCGCGGCCCGATGCCCCCGCACGCAGTCACCGCGGTGCTGCGGCCGGTGCTCGGTGGGCTGGCCGTGGCGCACCGTGCCGGTCTGGTGCACCGCGACATCAAACCGGAGAACATCCTGATCAGCGACGACGGTGAGGTCAAGATCGCCGATTTCGGGCTGGTCCGGGCGATCGCCGAAGCCAAGATCACCTCCACCAGCGTCATCCTGGGCACCGCGGCGTATCTGTCACCCGAGCAGGTGAGCACCGGTGACACCGATTCCCGGGGGGACGTCTACTCCGTCGGCGTCCTGATCTACGAGCTGCTGACCGGAGCCACCCCGTTCACCGGTGACACCACGCTGGCGGTCGCCTACCAGCGACTCGACCACGACGTCCCGCCACCCAGCGCTGCTATCGGGGGCGTGCCCAGGCAATTCGACGAGCTGGTCCACACCGCCACTGCGCGCGACCCGCAGGAGCGATTCGCCGACGCCGGGGAGATGCTCGACGAGCTCGACACCACCGCCCGGGTACTCGGACTTCCGCAGTTCCGGGTGCCCGCCCCGCGGAACTCGGCGCTGCACGCCTCCGCGGTCGTTCCGACATCGGGTCCCGGACCCACCGATCACCTGGACAAGCACCCCGGCGCCGCGCCGGGGCATCGGCATACCAAGGTTTTCACCCGCGACGAGCTTCCTGCGGTGGACTCAGACCAGGATGACGACGAATACCAGCCGTTCACAGGACGATTCGCCGGGATCGAGCTCTCCGAGTTCGATTGGGCACGGCAGCGGGCCAAGCAGGTGCTGTTCTTCTGGGTGGTCGCGGTGGTGACCGTGGCCGCCCTGGCGGCCGCCGGGGCATGGGCCCTCGGCAGCAACCTCAGCGTGCTGCTCTGAGCCGCTGCCCGACGCGATCAGTCCCGCAGCATCTCCGCAACCAGGAACGCCAACTCCAGTGACTGCTGGGTGTTCAGCCGCGGATCGCAGGCCGTCTCGTACCGGCCGGCGAGGTCGGTGTCGGAGATGTCCTGTGCGCCACCGAGACACTCGGTGACGTTCTCGCCGGTGATCTCGACGTGGATACCGCCAGGGTGGGTGCCCAGAGAGTGGTGCACCTCGAAGAAGCCCTGGACCTCGTCGACGACGCGGTCGAAGTGTCGGGTCTTGTAGCCGGTCGACGACTCGTGGGTGTTGCCGTGCATCGGGTCGCACTGCCAGATCACCTGATGCCCGGAGGCCTGCACCTTCTCGATGATCGCGGGCAGCACGTCGCGCACCTTGCCGTTGCCCATCCGGCTGACCAGGGTGAGGCGGCCGGGCTCGTTGTTCGGATCGAGCCGCTCCACGTACTCCACCGCCAGTTCCGGAGAGGTGGACGGACCGATCTTCACACCGATCGGGTTGGCGATCACCTCCGCGAACGCGATGTGTGCGCCGTCGAGTTGACGGGTCCGCTCGCCGATCCACACGTAGTGCGCCGACAGGTCGTAGAGCTTGGGTGCGGCCCCGTCGCCCTCGGCGTTGTCGTAGTCCATCCTCAGCATCGCGCGCTCGTAGTCCAGCACCAACGCCTCGTGGCTGGCGTAGATCTCGGCTGTCTGCAGATTGCGGTCGTCGACGCCGCAGGCACTCATGAAGCGCAGTCCGCGGTCGATCTCGCCGGCCAGCGCCTCGTACCGCGCCCCCGCGGGTGAGGTTCTGACGAACTCGCGGTTCCAGTCGTGGACCTTCTGCAGCGATGCCATCCCCGACGAGGTCAGCGCCCGCACCAGGTTCATCGCCGCGCTGGCGTTGGCGTAAGCCCGCACCAGACGCGAGGCGTCGTGCTCACGCACGGCGGCGTCGGGGGCGAACCCGTTGATCATGTCGCCGCGGTAGGACCTCAGCCCCAGCGCATCGATGTCGGCCGAACGCGGTTTGGCGTACTGCCCGGCGATCCGCGCCACCTTCACCACCGGCGTGCTTGCGCCGTACGTCAGCACCACGGCCATCTGTAGCAACGTCCGGATATTGGCCCGGATGTGCGGTTCGGTGTTGTCGACGAACGTCTCGGCGCAGTCACCGCCCTGCAGCAGGAACGCCTTGCCCCGCGCGACGTCGGCGAGGTGGGACTTGAGCCGTTCGATCTCCGACGGCACCGTGACAGGGGGGACGCTCTCGAGCACCGTGCGCATCGCCTTCGCCTGGTCCGCAGGCCAACTCGGCTGCTGCAGGGCCGGCCTGGCGAGCGCCGCGTCCAGCCGTTGCCGCAGGTCCTCGGGCAGCGGCGGGAGGTCCGGCAGCTGGTCGATGGGTACGTCGACGGTCCAATTCACCCGTCCATCGTAACCGCGGCTCAAAACCGCTTTTCACGCCTGTGCGCGCCCCTTACCGCGGTCGGCTCAGCCGCCGGTGATCAGCTGGTACCGGTACAGGTTGTGTTTGGCGTCGACGAGCGCGTCGTGGGCGTCGCGCGGTCGCGGCGGCATCCGCGGGCAGCCGTGCTCCTCCCAGAACTGCCGCAGCTCGCGGGTGAACCGCGGGATCGCCGGCGGCAGATCCGTCATCGGGCCCCACAGCTGGCACAGCACCACGTGGTCGTAGGCACCGACCCACGCCCACAGCTCGATCGGCTCGTCGCCGTCGATGCCGAGGAAATCCTCGAGCTCGGCCCGGATCTGCCGGCGCGAGCGCCACAGCGGCGACGCCGGAGAGGGCAGCTTGGGCAGTACGTGTTTGCGTACCCAGCTGCCGGCCCGCTCAGGATCGAATTCTGTTGAGATCGCGTAGTATTCGCGGCCGTCCTCGGCCGCCACGCCGATCGAGATCAGCTCGATGGTGTAACCGTTGTCGATGAACTCCGTGTCGTAGAAATACCGCACAGTTATGTGACTTCCTCACTGACGGGGCCGCGATCGAGGGGCGCGGGCGCTGCATGGATCTCGCGGTCGAGCTGTTCATCGACCTTGGCATCGTCGGGGAATTTCGGCATTCCCGCAATCGCGTCCTGCAGCCACAGCTTGGCCTGGATGACGGGCCGGCGCAGCCAGCGCTCCCGCTCCAGCGCGCGGTGCATCTTGCGGGGGCGATCGGTGTAGCGCCACCGCGCCCATGGCGCATGCGGCCGGGACAGCCGGATCGCACCGACGAACAACAGCGGGGTGATGAACATCCCCACGAGACCGGTCCAGACCTTGCCTTTGAGCAGCACGATCACCGCGAGGCCCAGCGTCAGGACCGCCACTGCGACCACGATGGCCCGCGCCACCACGGACTGATCGCTGCGCCAGATGTCGATGTCGAAGAACGACAGCGGGCTGAACCCGAGGATCAGCAGCCCGGCGACCGCGACGGCGACGAACACCGCATCCACCGAGGTCCGCCCGTCCTCTGCCCAGTACACGTCGGACAGATGCAGGATCAACGCGAACTCGTCGAGAACCAGCGCCGCGCCGATACCGAAAAGCACAGCGGCCGCCGTGAACTCGGGCACTCCCCCGTCGACAGCAAGCGTCACCATCGCCACCCCGGAGATCATGACCAGGACCACACCGATCACCACATGGTGGATGTGCAGACCCCCGCCGCCGGAGATGTTGCGGGGCTGCCACCACTTGCGGGGGGCGTCGCTGTCAGCGTGGCGGCGGATGTACCGCACGATCGTGCGGGTCACGAAGAACGTCAGGATGAACGCGACCAGACAGCACACCAGCGGCAGCCGCGACTGCGGGATGTCGGTCGAGAATCCGAAGTCCAGGTTCAGGGTCTGGCGCACTCAGAGAACTTACGCCGACGTGCGCGTGTCCATGCCGGGATGCCCGCAGACGCGCCGGTGGGCACCGATAGTCTCTGCGCAATGAGTACGTGGCGGTCGCCGGGCGCGGCCGGTTGGGGGCCGACGCTCGCGTGGCGACTGTTTCAGCTGATGACCGCGGCGGCGTTGGTCTGGGCGGGCTGGCGGCTGCTCGGACAGACCCCCTACCGCATCGACATCGACGTCTACCGGATGGGCGGACAGGCCTGGCTCGACGGACAGCGTCTCTACGCCGACGAAACCGAGTTCTACACCCAGAGCGGCGTGGACCTGCCCTTCACCTATCCGCCGCTGGCGGCCGTCCTGTTCGCCCCTTTCGCGTTGTTGTCGCTGGGCGGGGCGAACGTCGCCATCACCGTGACCACGCTGCTCCTGCTGCTGGTGTCGACGATGATCCTGCTGACCCGGCTGGACGTGTGGCCCACCACCCGAATCACCGCTGACCCGGCGTGGGCACGGCGGTGCTGGCTGGCCGCGGCCGTCGCGGCTCCCGCGGTGATCTTTCTCGAGCCGATCCGGTCGAACTTCGACTTCGGTCAGATCAACGTGGTGCTGATGACGTTGGTGATCGCCGACTGTGTCCCGCGAAGGACACCGTGGCCCAGAGGAATGCTCCTCGGTGTCGCGATCGCGCTGAAGCTGACGCCGGCGGTGTTCCTGCTGTACTTCCTGCTGCGCCGCGACACACGCGCGCTGGTGATCACCGCGGCATCGGCGGCGATTGCGACGTCGGCCGGGTTTGCGTTCACGTGGCGCGACTCGTTGGAGTACTGGACCCAGACGGTGCGCAACACCGACCGCATCGGCGCCCCGACGCTGAACACCAACCAGAACATCGCCGGCGCGCTGGCCCGGCTGGGTCTCGGGGAAGGCGAGCGGTTCCTGCTGTGGACTGTCGCGTGCTTCGTGGTGCTCGGCCTCACCGTGTGGGCGGCCCGCCGGGCACTGCGCGCCGGGCAACCGGTGCTGGCACTGATCTGCGTGGCGATGTTCGGCCTGACGGTCTCACCGGTGTCGTGGTCGCATCACTGGGTGTGGGCACTGCCGACGGTACTGGTGTCGGCTGTGCTCGCGGTGCGGCTGCGGCATGCCGCGCTGGGTGCGGTGGCGGCGCTCGGGGTGGCGCTGATGGTGTGGACGCCGATCACGCTGCTGCCGGCCCACCGTGAGACCGCGGCGTCCCTGTGGCGCCAGCTGGCAGGGGGTTCGTATCTGTGGTGGGCGCTCGCGGTGATCGTGGTCGCCGGAACCGTCTCCGCCCGTGCCGCAGTCGAGGGCACCTCGGCAGCGGATGCCGCGCCGGTCTCCGCCTCCAAGCCCTGACCGGCGCCGGCTCAGCCGGCGGCAGCTGAACTGCCGGCTCAGCCGGCGGCAGCCTCGGGGAGCCGTGTCGGCGGCTTCACAGCTCCCTCAGCTTTTCCCTCTTTGATGTCGGCGGCGTAGAGGTCGACGTACTCCTGCCCGGACATCTGCATCAGCTCGTACATCACCTCGTCGATGACGGCCCGTTCGATGAACCGGTTTCCCGCGAGACCCTCGAAGCGGCTGAAGTCCATCGGCTCGCCGAACTTGACGTGAACCCGGCCGAACCGCCACATCTTGCTGCCGGGGGGGTTCACGGAGTCGGTCCCGATCATCGCGACCGGGATCACCGGGACCTGGGTCTCCAGGGCCAGCCGGGCCAGCCCGGTCTTGCCCTTGTAGAGCCGTCCGTCCGGGGACCGGGTGCCTTCGGGGTACATGCCCAGCACCTTGCCCTGCCCGAGGATCCGCTCCGCGGTGGTCAGGGCGTCCTGCGCGGCGTCGGCGCCGGCACGGTCGATCGGGACCTGGCCGGCGGCGGTGTAGAACCACCGGGTGAACCAGCCTTTGAGGCCGGTGCCGGTGAAGTACTCGGCCTTCGCCAGATAGGTGATCCGACGATTCACCACCAGGCACTTGTAGAAGCTGTCCGCCACCGCGAGGTGGTTACTGGCCAGGATCACCGCTCCGGACTGCGGGACATGCTCGAGCCCTTCGACTTTCGGGCGGCCGAGCAGCGTCAGCAACGGACCCATGAAGACGAACTTGAACAGCCAGTACCACATGGAACCTCCCGCATCACCCGACCGCGGGGTCGATCGGGCTTACCGACCGCCGGCACGGTGCTCTGGGACAACCTTACCCACGGGTGTGTGCGCACGACCACAAGTGCGCCTCACTCCTCCACAATCACCGTGATGCGCTGATAGTGACCGGGCTCCACCGGCCCGGTCGGTTCGGGCGGCGGTTGACCCTGCGGTGGTGGCCCGTCGGGTTGCGGTGGCGTCCCCGCACCGTCGAGGTTCTCGACCATCGCCCTCACCATTGTCACCAGGGCGACGCTGTGCTCCGCGAGCACGCTGAGCAGTGGGTGTTGCTCACCGGAGATCAGCGCGGCGAGCGCGCACACCGGGCACCACACCTGCTCACACTTGCCGGAACCGCCGGCCTGTGCCCTGGCTGCGGCCATCCGCACCGCGGGATCGAGGCGGTCGAGTATCGACTGGGCGAGTTGCCGCAGTTCGGGACCGATATCGGAATGCGAGCCACTCAAGCCGGCCACACCTCCGGGTTCGGTCGAAATCGCACGGTCAACTCGGTGCCGCGCAGCGCGGCGTCGGTGACGAGGCATCGTCGCAGCACCGACGCCAGCCGCACCCGGCGCCGCATCCCGCCGACACCGATGATCAGGTCGTCACCGACCCTACCCAACGACAGCGCGGAGGAGTCGACCTGCGGCAGGTCCAGCCGCAACCGGTAGACAGCGTCCAGACCGCTGCCCGACTCGCGGTCGACAACGGGCCGCAGCGGTCCCGGTGGCGGTGAGCCGTCCCTGCGGCGTGCGCAGTCCAGTAGCTCGCCGAGTGCCTTGGCCCCGATCGGCTCGCCCGCCAGATGCGGCACCAGGACCAGGGCGACGTCTCCGATGACACGGTCGAGTTCGTCGAGCACCACCCGCTGCTCGGAGATGCGTTCGGCGTACCAGTCGAATGCCGGATGCTCGGGCAGGTTGCGATACTCGAACGAATCGTCTTCGACAAGAAGCTGGTTGACGATGAGCTCGGCCACCGGCACACCCATCAGGGCCAGCGAGCCCAAGGTGCGGACCGCCTCCGCGGCGACCACCCGCTCGGCCGTCATCACCAGATGGGCGCTGACCCTCGCGGAGTCGGTGAGCATGGTGCTGAGCTGATCGGTGCCCACGCCGATCCGCTCGAGCAGGCCCACCACAGCAGCGGTGCGCGCGTCGTCGGCACCGGACAACCGGCGGTGCCTGGGCCAGGCTCGCTCGAGATACAGCCCGAACGTCGCGGGCAGCGTGAGCATCCGCATCGCGTCGGCGGTCGAGGCGCAGTCGACGACGACGAGGTCCCACTGCCCCGAGTCGGCGAGTTCGCCGACCTCGTGCAGACCGAGCACCTCCTGGACACCGGGGAACGCGGAAAGCTCTTCTGGCGCAATGTCGCCGACGTCGGATTCGGGGAACCTCTCGGAGAGCACGCCGGCGATCTCCCGCCACCGTGTGGCCAGAAGCGCCAGGGTGTCGAGGGCCAGCGCGTCGAGCGATCCACCGCCCGATTCCGCGGTGTCGAGTTCTGCGAGCACCCGGGTAGGCTCGCGCCTGCCGGTCGGGGTGACGGTCGTGCCCAGCACGTCACCTGTCGAATGCGCCTGGTCGGTGGACACGATCAGCACCCGCATCCCGGCGCGCGCAGCACGCACAGCCGTGGCGGTCGCCAACGTCGACTTCCCCACGCCGCCCTTGCCGACGAACAGACCGATCCGGGCTCTGCCGGGCGTCCGCGCCGTCTCGGCGGCGTGCCTGTCCTCAGTCAGCCTCGACTCGTTTCTTGAGGTCCTTCAGCGCGGTATCGGTCAGGCGTCGTTCTGCTTTCCTCTTCAGCAGGCCGATCATCGGGATGATCAGGTCGACGGCCAGCTCGTAGGTGACATCGGTGCCAGATCCCTTGGGCACCAGCCGGTATGCACCCTCGAGGGACTTCAGCAAGGTGCTCGACACCAGCGACCAGGTCACCGAGCCCCGGTCGGCGGGCCACTGGTAGGCGAGCACCATGGTGTCCTTGAGCACCGCGGCATCCAGGACCAGCCGGGCCACCTTCGGGCAGCCGGCCTCGTCGGCCTCGAGGACCTCGGCCTCTTTGTACTCGGCGACCCAGTCCGGGTACGAGCCGATGTCGGCGATCACGTCCATCACCGTCGAAGGGTCGGCATCGATGAAAATGGTCTGCGCCGTCTTGTCCGCCACTGAATCAATCCCCGCTAGGTCTGGTCGCTGGCCAAAAATCTACTCTCCCCTCCCGGGATCGGCCCCCGTACTCACAATTGGGGGCATGGCCTGGGAGCGGCCTCACGCCAGCCTGGATACCCCGACCGGACGTCCCGCCTCCAGCCGGTGTTTGACCTCGAAGGCCATGTCCTTGCCTGCCACCCGGCGCCGGTGGTTCATCTTGGCGAGATTCATCTTCGCCAGCTCCCACGCCGCGGCTCCCGACGGCTCGGCATGCAGGAAGTAGTGCAGCACCACACCATCGGGGCCGTGGCGCGTTTTTTCCAGCCAGATCTCCATGGTCCCCGTCAGCGCACCGGTCACCGTCCACCGTTGCCCGACCTCACCGCGGTCCTCGACGACCGTCAGGCGCAGGTCGGGCCACCACCGCGACCAGCTCACCGGGTCGGCGACGGCCCTGCCGACCTCGGCCGGATCGGCCGCGATGAAGGTCTCATCGGCGATCTGGATGCTGTTCATGACAGACAAGCTTCACACATCACCGGTCCTGCCCCGGTGTTGGCCGACTAGGCTGGACACGGCAACACCTTTTGTCGAGCCGCCTGAGAATCACGAGAGGGCCTCCACCGTGCGCGAGTTCAGCGTTCCCGCATCATTCACCGTCGGCGAGCACGACAACATCGTCAGCTCCGTCTACACCCACGAGCGCGACAATCCCGACCACGTGATCTTCCAGCGGCTCGTCGACGGCAACTGGGTCGATGTGACCTGCCGCCAGGCGGCTGACCAGATCCGTTCTGTGGCAAACGGTTTGATCGCCCACGGGGTCCAGCCCGGCGATCGGGTCGCGATCCTGTCCGCGACCCGCTACGAATGGCCGATCCTGGACTTCGCCATCCTGTCGATCGGCGCCGTGACGGTGCCCATCTATGAGACCAGCTCGGCGGAGCAGGTGCAGTTCGTGCTGGCCGACTCCGGCGCGGTCGCGGCGTTCGCCGAGACCGATGCGCATGTCGGCCGGATCGAGCAGCTGCGAGACCAGGTGCCGCAGCTGCGCAAGGTGTATTGCATCGAGGGTCAGGGCCCGGCGGCCCTCGACGAGCTCGCCGACGCGGGCCGGGACGTCGAGGCCACCGCCGTCGACGAGCGGCTCGCCGCGATCCGGTCTGCCGACCCGGCGACACTGATCTACACCTCGGGCACCACCGGGCGTCCCAAGGGCTGCCAGCTGACACACTCCAACCTGCTCTACGAAATCCGCGGCGCCAAGGCGTGCTTCCCCGATCACCTGGCCAAGGGCGAGAAGCTGCTGGTGTTCCTGCCGCTGGCCCATGTGCTGGCCCGCGCACTGACCGTCGCCGCTTTCTCCGGCGGGGTGACGCTGGGCTTCACCAGCGACATCAAGAACCTGGTGCCGATGCTGGCGGTGTTCAAGCCGACGCTGGTGGTGTCGGTGCCGCGGGTGTTCGAGAAGGTGTACAACACCGCCGAACAAAACGCAGAAAACGACGGCAAGGGCAAGATCTTCCAGATCGCCGCCGACACCGCGATCGAATGGAGCAAGGCCCAGGACAGTGGTGGCGCCGGGTTGCTGCTCAAGCTCAAGCACGCGGTGTTCGACAAGCTCGTCTACGGGAAGCTGCGTGCCGCCCTCGGCGGCAACTGCCATGCCGCGATCTCCGGCGGCGCACCGCTGGGAGCGCGGTTGGGGCACTTCTACCGCGGTGTCGGCCTGTCCATCTACGAGGGCTACGGGCTCACCGAGACCAGCGCGGCGATCACCGTGAACCGGGTGGGTGAGCTGAGGGTCGGTTCGGTGGGCAAGCTGCTGCCCGGCAACAGCATGAAGCTGGGTGACGACGGCGAGCTGCTGGTCAAGGGTGGCGTGGTGTTCGGCGGCTACTGGGGCAATGAGGAAGAGACGAAGGCGGTGTTCACCGCGGACGCAAGGAGCGAAAACGGCACCGGGGACTGGTTCCACACCGGCGACCTCGGCACGATCGACGACGACGGATTCCTGACGATCGTCGGTCGCAAGAAGGAGATCATCGTGACCGCCGGCGGCAAGAACGTCGCGCCCGCGTTGCTCGAGGACCGGCTGCGGGCGCACCCGCTGATCAGTCAGGCGATGTGCGTGGGGGACGCGAAGCCGTTCATCGCGTCGCTGATCACCATCGACCCCGAGGCGTTCCCCGGCTGGAAGGAGCGCCACGGCAAGGCCGAAGACGCATCGGTGTCCGATCTGACCACCGATCCGGACCTGTGCTCGGAGGTCGAGCTGGCGGTCAAGGAGGCCAATCAGGCCGTGTCGAAGGCCGAGCAGATCCGCAAGTTCCGCATTCTGCCGGTCGACTTCACCGAGGACACCGGTGAGCTGACACCCACCCTGAAGGTCAAGCGCAAGGTCGTCGCGGAGAAGTTCGCGGCTGACATCGACGCGCTCTACGCAAAGGGTTAGAGCGGGGCTAGCTAGAGCAGCCGGGCCAGCCGCTGCGCCTGGGTGCGCCACTGCCAGTTGTCGACGGCCCAGCGGCGGCCTGCCGCGCCCATCTCCGCGGCGCGGCGCGGCGAGTCGAGCAGGTCGATGACGGCAGCGGCGATCGCGCCGACATCCCAGCCGTCCACGACGGTGCCGGTCTGGCCGTCGAGCACCGTCTCCGGCGCGCCGCCGGACCTGCCGGCCACCACGGGCACACCGCAGGCCGACGCCTCCAGGTAGACGATGCCCAGCCCCTCGACGTCCAACCCGGCCCCCCGGGTTCGGCACGGCATCGCAAAGACGTCGGCCATGGCGTGATGTGCGGGCAACTCGTCCCCGGGCACGCTGCCGGTGAAAAGCACGTGCTCGGCGACGCCGAAGCTGTGCGCGAGGCGGGTCAGTGTGGTCCGGTACGGGCCCCCGCCGACGATCACCAGCGCCGTGCCCGGTATTCGTTCCCGGATCGCCGGCAGTGCCCGGATCAGCATGTCCTGCCCTTTACGTGGCACCAGCCGTGACAGACACACCACGACCGGACGCCCGCCGAGCCGGTAGCGCGTCCGCATCTGCGCCCGCGCAACCTCGTCGGGGACGAAGCGGTCGATGTCCACGCCGGGCGGGACGTGCTCCAGCGCCGCCGCGGGCCCGAACGCCGAGGCGAACCGTCCCCGGGTGTAGGAGCTGATGTAGGTCACCGCGTCGGTGTCGTTCCCGATGCGTCGCAGCGCCTGTCGTGCCATCGGCAACATCGACCAGCCGACCTCGTGTCCGTGGGTGCTCGCGATGACCCTGCCCGCGCCCGCGGCCCGCGCCAGCGGGCTCAACAGCGCCAGCGGCGCAGCGGCGCCGAACCACACCGTGTTGATGCCGCGCTCGGCGATGAGGCGGCGCATCCGCAGCGCCACCGACGGTTCGGGCACCATCAGGGTTCCCGGGTGTCGGACGATGTCGTACCCGGCAGCAGCGGCAGCGGCGTCGTACTCCGGGGCGCCCTTCCACTTCGGCGCGTACACGGTCAGAATGTGGCCGCCCGCGGCCCCGGTGAGATGGGTGACCAGGGCCTCGAGGTAGGACTGGATCCCACCGCGTCGCGGCGGAAAGTCGTTGGTGACCAGCAGCACCCGGCTCATCGCGGCCCCGTCAACTGTCACCCCATTGCCGCCATCCGCGCAGCACCGCGGGCAGCTCGACGCCGAGCGCCTCGCGCACCGCGGTGGCGATGTCGGCGTGGCCGGGTCCGCAGGCCTCGAGGTAGAGCGTCCTCAGCCGGTCGGCACCGTAGGCGTCGACAACATAGGCGGCGAAGGACCACGCCCGGTCGTATGCCGCCGAACGGGCCGGGCCCGCGGTGGCCAGCTCGGCGTCGGTGGGC
>NZ_JBAUJB010000384.1:0-9585 GCF_049683355.1 Mycobacterium sp. | reverse complement strand
CGGGTATGTGTGCTCAAACTGCGGCGACGTCGGTTGCGCTGCCCCGAGCACGGTGTGCTGGCCGAGTCAGTGCCGTTCGCGCGGCCGGGATCGGGGTTCACCCGCGACTTCGAGGACCTTGCGGTCTGGCTGGCCGGCAAGTGTGACAAGAAGACGGTGTCGACGTTCTGCCGCGTCACGTGGCGCACCGTCGGGGCGATGTGTTCGCGCGTCGTGGCCGAGAAACTGGACCCCGACCGGCTGGCCGGGCTGGTCGACATCGGCGTCGATGAGATCTCCTGGCGCAAGCACCACAAGTACTTTGGTGTCCGACCACGACACCGGCACAATCGTGTGGGGTGCGCCGGGCAAGAAGGCAGCCACTCTCGACGCGTTCTTCACCGCGGCCCTGCCCGCCGATGGCGCGAAGAAGATCGAGGCCGTGTCGATGGACCTCGGGCCGGCATTCGCGAAATCCGTTCGCGCACATGCCCCGCAGGCAGTGATCTGCTTTGATCCGTTCCATGTCGTCAAACTAGCCACCGACGCCCTCGACGACGTTCGCCGTCAGGTATGGCAGTCCGCGCGCAAACTGTCGGACAAGCAGATCGCCAAAACCTACAAGGGAGCCCGGTGGGCGCTGCTGAAGAACCCCGAATCCCTCACCGACACCCAGAAAGCCACCCTCGCCCAGCTCAAACGCGAGGGCGGCGCACTGGTCCGCGCCTACGAACTGAAGGAATCACTGCGGGCGGTGGTCGCCGGAGACCTCGACGCCGACACCGTCACCGACATGCTCGGGAAATGGTGCTCATGGGCTCAGCGGTGCCGGATCCCGCAGTTGGTCAAGGTCGGCCGAACCATCAAGAAACACCTCGATGGCATCCAAGCCGCGGTCGAGCGCGGACTGGCCAACGGCCGCCACGAAGGGCTCAACAACAAGGTCCGGCTGATCATCCGCAGGGCCTACGGCTTCCACAACGCCGAGAACGCGCTCGCCATGATCATGCTCGTCTGCGGACCGATCACCCTCGAACTCCCATACCACACATGAGGTCATCCACATTCATGGCAATAGAGCCGGAAAGTGCCGACGTGTGGGTGATGGTGTTCGACCCGTCGGGGCATCGCGCTCTCAAGCGGTCCTACCCGCTCGAGTCGTCCGACTTCGGCTATCAGGACTGGACCGCGCAGATCGCCACCACCAGCCTCGACGACGCCGCCGCCTGCGGCACGGTGCCCGACGCGCGCTGGGACATCGCGATCAGCCCGGGAGGGGAGGATCCTGTGCGGCTGCTCACCGAGCGCGGTTACCGGCGTCGGTTCCCGGCCGCCAAGACGCTGGTTCGCCATCCGCTGGCCAGGTTCGACGGCCACCTCGAGGCGGCCGGGCTGGCTGTCGACGTCGAGGGGTGGACGGGCAGCGTCAACCACAACTGGGGCACCCGCCACACCCCCGCCTACGCGTTCGGTCAGGTGTGCGGCTTCGACGATGCGCCGGATTCGACGTTGGAGATCGTGACCGCTCGCGCCGGTCTCGGATCGGTGTTGCTTCCCGGTGTGACACTGTTCGTGTTCCGGCACGCCGGTGTGGAGTTCGCGGTGCGCACGTTGGTCGGTAGCATGCAGAGCCACGGTCGGTACGCGCCGTTCACGTGGACGTTCGGTGCTCGGGTAGGGGACCGGATGATCGAGGGGGAGATCACCACCGAACCCGCCGACGTGATCGGTCTGAACTACCCCGACACCCACGGGGGCACGAAGTACTGCTACAACTCGGCGATCGCGAGGTGCCGAATCCAGTTGGCCGGCAAGGCGTACGGGCGGGCGGAGCTGGTGAGCCGGCGCGTCATGTTCGAGCTCCTCACCGATGATCGCCTCGATTCGGTGCCGCTGCTGGCCTGAGGGTTTTCACCACCCTTCGGTGAGCACCCGGTCCAGGGTGTCGACGTAGAAGTCGGCCGCCGCGGTGTCGATGCACAGTGGCGGCTTCGTCTTCAGGATGTTCATGTGGTCGCCGGTGGGCTGGATGATCACCCCGAGTTCGAGCATTCGATCGCAGATGGCCACGGTCTCCTCGGATGCCGGCTCCAGGGTGGCCGTGTCACGCACCATCTCGACGCCCAGGTACAGGCCGAAACCGTGCACCGTCCCGATGATCGGGTGCCTGTCGCGCAACGCCTCCAGCCGAGCCTTGAGATGCCCACCGACATGAACCGCGTTCTGCTGCAACTCCTCATCGCGCAGCACGTCGAGCACCGTCACGCCGATGGCACACGACAGCGGACTGCCGCCGGTGGAGGAGAAGAAGTAGCCCTGCAGCGAGAACCTCTCGGCCACCGCCCTGCTGGTGATCACCGCTCCCAGCGGATAGCCGTTGCCGACCGACTTGGCGATCGACACGATGTCGGGCACCGCCTGCTGCTGCTGGAAGCCCCAGAACCATTCGCCGAGCCGCCCGTAACCCACCTGCACCTCGTCCGAGATCGCCAGACCGCCGTGGGCACGTACCGCGGCATACACCTGGCGCAGATAGCCGGGTGGAAGCGCCATTCCTCCTGCGTTGCCGTAGACGCTCTCGCAGATGAACGCGGCAGGGGCGCGCCCGGCTGCGCTCATGTCTTCGATCCGGGCGACCGCCTCTTCGGCGTAGCGGAACACGTCGGGACCGCGGTACTTGCCCCGGAAGCTGTTCGGGGACGCCACCGTGTGTACCCAATCCGGCCGGGTGGCAAGGGCTTTCGGGTTGTCGGCGGTCGAGGTCGACACCGCATCGGTCCCGTAGGTCCAGCCGTGATAGGCCTCGCGCACCGCGACCACGTCGCGTCGGGCGGTGGCCGCGGTCGCCAGTCGGATAGCCAGATCGCTGGCCTCCGAACCGGAGTTGACCAGGAACACCGTGTCCAGCGAGGCGGGCAGCAGCGAGGCCAGCCGCTCGCTGAACTCGACGACGGCCTCGTAGTTGAAGCGAGAGTTGGTGTTGAGCCTGCGCAGTTGCCGAGATGCCGCGTCGGCCACCCGCGGATGTGCGTGACCCAGCACGGTGACGTTGTTCACCATGTCGAGGTAGCTGCGGCCCGCGGTCGACATCAGAAAATGGCGACGGCCGCGTTCGATCTGCGGCGGGGTGCGGTAGTAGAACTCCTGCACGGGCGCGAAACTCGCGTCCCGGCGGGACAGCAGATCAGCCGGCGTCCTGCTGGTGTCTTCCGGCGCCAGTCCGAGCAGCGGGCGGGGGTCGCGGGCGAAAGCGAGCCACCCCGGCGCCAGGTCCGTGCCGGTGAACGGCGGCAGCACGGGTGCATCCGCCGCGCGCACGTTCACCTCGACGCGCTCATTCGCACCCACCCGAGCCAGCCGCTGTCCGGCGTGCACCGCGCCGCGGGCGGTAACGGCCACCCCGGTGACGGTCAGCTCGAGATCGTTTCCGCGCAACGTGACTTGTCCGGCGGTGTCCGCGGTGTCCCCGGTGACCTGGCCGTCCCACGGGGCGGTGACGTCGGTGTCGGTCGCCGACCACATGCTGATCCCGGTGGCGACGACGGCGGGGGCGTCCTGGCTCAACAGCGGTGCCTGGCCGAGACGGGCCTCGGCGAAGCGGGTGACGACAAGCGCGGCACCACGCTGCAGCGCGGCAGCCGCCGCCCGGGCCGCCACGTCACCGGGCACTGCGGCGTCGAACGTGCCGTCGTAGAGCTCCGAGGTGGTGGACAGATCCAGGGTCACCACCGCGGCCGGATCTACGGCGACGAGCGGCGCCTGCGCCACCGCCGGCGCTGGAGCCCCGGCCAGACCCAGGTCGGCCATGACCACCGCGGTCATCACGTCCAGCGGTACCGATGCCGCCAGTTCGAACATCTGCAGCTCGGCGTCGGACTGTTCGGTGAGGTAGTCGTTGTCGGGATCCAGAGCGGCCTGCTGGGCGCCGCTGACTATCAGCACGGCTGTCCGCAGTGCCAACAGGGGCCACAAGGCCTGCGCCTCCGCTGGCGACAGCGGCCGGACGGCGTGGAAGGCCCGGATCGCCGGCAGCACCGAGGAGGGCTGCGCACCGGCATGTCCCAGCACCGAGGATGCGGTGATCGCGAGCTCGGACACCGCCCAGGTGTGGCACAGGTCGCCGAAGTCGATGACCCCGTCAGGACGCACCCCGCCGGCCTCGCGGGTCACCACGACATTGGCGTCGGTCAGGTCGATGTGCGCCGCCTGACGGGGTAGCGCAGCGTCCAGCGGCGAGATCCGTGACCACGCATCGCGGGCGATTGTCTCGAGCCGTGAGCGCAGTGCGGGGTCGCTGACGTGGGAACTCAGCTTCTCGACAACCGCCAGTCCGAAGCGCAAGTCCCACTGCAGCTTTCGGTCCAGCCCGGGATGGGTGAAGGCCTTCAGTGCCCGGCTCACCCGGCCGGCGATGTCCCCGAGGACGGCGACAGCAGCCACGCTGAGGTGTCCCGACTCCGACAGCGTTCCGCCGGGAAGGTGACGCAGCAGCCGGACATACGTCGGCTCCCCGGCCAAACCCGGGACCGTTGTGCACTTCTCGCCCGCGCTGTTGTCGAGGGGAACTGCGACACGAAGGCCTGGTTCGGCCTCGGCGATCAGTTGTGCCGCGGCGTCCTGGGCCGCCAATTCGACCGGGGTGAACGCGGTGTTGGCCACCTTCAGCACGCCGAGCACCGCGCCGTCGTTGCCGGTGACCATGAAGTTCCTGTCCTGCTGGCTGCCCAGCGACACGACATGCGCGTCCAGGCCGTAGTGGGTGGACAGGATGTGCTCTGCTTGCGACTCGTTCACCCGGGGCGCGGGCAGTTCACTCTGTTCGAAGAAGTCGAAGCCCGCGGTGTAACCGGTACTCACCGCAGTACGAACTGCGCGACGACGCCGGAGAACGCGTCGTTGTCATCGCCGGCCGCCGTGTGGCCCGCCCCGGACAACTCCGCGAACTCCGCATGCGGCACCTTGTCCAGGAAATCCTGGACCGCCTCCTCGCTGACCACGTCGGAGAGCTTGCCCCGGATCAGCAGTATCGGGATGGCCAACTCGATCGCCGCCTGCTCGAGCGACTCGACCCGCACGAACGGATCCTCCTGCGGCTTGGTCAAAAACGCCGGGTCCCAGTGCCAGTACCAGCGCCCGTTGCGATGGCGCAGGTTCTTCTTCAGCCCTTCGGGACTGCGCGGCTTGGTGCGGTGCGGCAGATAAGCGGCCACCGCGTCGGCGGCCTCCTCCAACGATCCGAAGCCGTGCACGTGGCTGAACATGAAATCCCGGATGCGTGCGCTGCCGTCATTTTCGTAGCGGGGGACCACGTCGACCAGGATCAGTCGCTGGACGCGGGCGGGCCCGGCTTGGTGCGCAGCCTGGATACCGGTGAGTCCTCCCATGCTGGCGCCGATCAGAACCACCGGCCGACCCATCTGTTCGATCACCCGCAAGGTGTCCGCGCACAGCGCATCCACCGTGTACCTGGCCTCCGGTGAGCGGTCGCTGTCGCCGTGACCCCTGCTGTCCATCGCGACGACGTGCAGTCCCCGCTCAGCCAGGATCTGCCCGGTCTTCTTCCAGGAGAAGCGGTTCTGGCCGCCGCCGTGCAACATCAGGATCGACGGGCGGGACCGGTCGAACTCGGCCCCTGACGGCGTCTCCGCGTCCGGGTTGTTCCATTCGTCGGCGACCAGGGTGAGGCCATCGTCGCCGCGAAACGTCACGGTCCGCGGCTCGCTGCGGTCAGTGCTCACAGGCGTCCTCTCGGCTTGCCCCGGGCATCACGTTACCGACTGCGGGATTTGTGGCTTTCCCGGGTTCGGAGCGCACCGGTCCCTAAAATTGACGTTTGTGCCGAAATTGTCCGACCCCGACGGTGATCGCCGGCGCATCATCGACGCTGCCTATCGCTGTCTATGGGAGCCGCACGCCGGTCCGATCCCGGTGTCGGCGATCCTGCGGGAAGCCGAGGTGTCGACTCGCGCCTTCTACCGGCACTTCAACTCGAAGGACGAGCTGTTCCTGGCTTTGCTGCAGGATGAGTGTGACGCGGTGGCCGCGCGGGTGGACCGCATCGCCGAGGAGGCCGTCGGCACCCCCGCCAACCAGCTCGCGGCGTGGATCGGTGAGATGTTCGACGTGCTGGTCGATCCACGGCAGCGGATGCAGCTGACGGTCGTCGACTCCGACGAGGTCCGGATGGCCAAGGGTTACCGCGAGACCCGCGAGCGTTCCCATGCCGCCCGGGAGCGGTCGCTGGTCGAGATCCTCGGCAGGGGTATCGCCGACGGGTCCTTTCAGTCCACGGTGCCGGAATTCGACGCCCCGGCCATCAGCGCGGTGGTCAGCCGGATGATGGCCGCCCAGCCCGCCGACGATCTGCAGCGGCTCAAACAGGCCCAGGCGCGGGTGCTGGACTTCGCGCTGCGTGCGGTCGGCGCCGTCCCGCCGGGGTAGTGGCACGATGGGGCGCCGGGGCCGCCGCGCTGAGCCGGCAGATCGGTCGGCGACGGGCAACACCCGCGTCGGGGGGCTGTCGTGCTCTCCTGTTGCCGCGTCAATTTTTGTTGATATACGGTTCTCCGGCGTCCAGTCATGTGTAACCTCAGCCGCACTGACCGGGCCTGGACTTCGTTGGAGAGGTAGCGGCCGATGGCGGTGATGTGTACACGAGGGAGGACCTGCTAGATGGTCGCTTCCGGCGTGGTCGCCAAACCCGTCCGCGCGGTCGGCGGATTCTTCTCGATGGCGCTCGACACGTTCGTGGCGATGGCCAAGCCGCCATTTGCGTGGCGCGAGTTCATCTCTCAATCCTGGTTCGTCGCCCGGGTGTCGATCCTGCCGACGCTGATGCTGACCATTCCCTACACCGTGCTGCTGACCTTCACCTTCAACATACTGCTGAAAGAGTTCGGTGCCGCCGACTTCTCGGGAACCGGTGCAGCGCTGGGCACTGTCCGGCAGATCGGTCCGATCGTCACGGTGCTGGTGGTGGCGGGTGCGGGCGCGACGGCCATGTGCGCCGACCTGGGCGCCCGGACCATCCGTGAAGAGTTGGACGCGCTTCGCGTGATGGGCATCAATCCCATTCAGGCACTTGTGGTCCCGCGGGTCCTGGCCGCCATGTTGGTGTCGTTGGCGCTTTCGGCCACGGTCATCCTGGTCGGGCTGGCCGGCGCCTTCTTCTTCACCGTGTACAGCCAGAACGTCTCCCCGGGTGCGTTCGCTTCCGGTCTGACGCTCATCATCGGTGCCCCGGACGTGTTCATCGCTCTGGTCAAAGCCGCCCTGTTCGGGCTGTCGGCCGGCCTGATCGCCTGCTACAAGGGCATTTCGGTGGGAGGTGGCCCGGCCGGTGTCGGCAACGCGGTCAACGAGACCGTGGTGTTCACGTTCATGGCGCTGTTCGCGATCAACATCGTCGCCACCGCCGTCGCTGTGAAGGTGACGATGTGACGGTATCGTGGCCCCATTCTCAGTTCCCGTGGCTCAAGGCCCGGTACCGTTCCGTGGCCGGTCCGTGGAACCAGGTCGGCGTGCAGGCCAAATTCTACGGCCGCACTCTGCGCTCGATCCACATGGTCTTCACGAGCTACCGGATCGAACTCATGCGGCTGATCGCCCAGATGGGTTTGGGTTCAGGTGCGTTGATCGTCATCGGCGGCACCGTCGCGATCGTCGGTTTCCTCACCGTGACCACCGGAGCGCTGGTGGCGGTGCAGGGTTACACCGACTTCGCGGAGATCGGTGTGGAAGCGCTGACCGGCTTCGCCTCGGCGTTCTTCAACGTGCGGCTGATCGCGCCGGCCACCACGGCGGTGGCGTTGTCGGCGACCATCGGCGCCGGAGCCACCGCGCAGCTCGGTGCGATGCGGATCAACGAGGAGATCGACGCGCTCGAGGTGATGGGCATCCGCAGCGTCGCCTACCTGGCGTCGACCCGCGTGGTGGCCGGTCTGCTCGTGGTGATCCCGCTGTACTGCATCGGCGTGCTGGCCTCGTTCTGGGCGGCGCGATTCGGGACGACGGTCCTCTACGGACAGTCGACCGGTGTCTACGACCACTACTTCCGGACCTTCCTGAACCCGACAGACCTGTTCTGGTCGATGATCCAGTGCGTGGCGCTGGCCGTGGTGATCATGCTGGTGCACACCTACTACGGTTTCACCGCGCGTGGCGGACCCGCCGGGGTCGGCGAAGCCGTCGGCCGCGCGGTCCGTACGTCTCTGATCGTGTCCGCGTTCGTGCTGGTGATGATCTCGCTGGCGGTGTACGGGCAATCCGGCAACTTCAATCTGGCGGGCTGAGGGATGGAAGACGACGAAGGCCTGAAGCCGGGATGGTGGACGCTCATCCTGGTCACGGTTCTCGCCGGCGCCGTGTGGCTGACCTATGCGCTGTTCACCGGAACGCTGCGGTCCACCATCCCGGTGACGTTGACCTCTGACCGGGCGGGTCTGGTGATGGAGACCAACGCCAAGGTCAAACTGCGCGGTGTGCAGGTGGGCCGGGTCTCCGAGATCAGGGTGACCGGCCAGACGAACCCGCCGGTCGCGCTGCGACTCGAGATCGATCCGAACCAGCTGCAGTACATCCCGTCCAACGTCGAGGCGCAGATCAGGGCGACGACGATCTTCGGGGCCAAGTTCGTCGATCTGGTGTTCCCCGAGAACCCGAGCAGTCAGCGGCTCGAAGCGGGCCAGGTGATGGAGTCACGCAATGTGACCACCGAGGTCAACACCGTGTTCCAGAACCTCGTCGCGGTTCTCGATCAGGTCGACGCGGCCAAGCTCAACAGCACGCTGTCGGCCCTGGCCGACGGTGTCCGCGGGCAGGGTGAGCGGATCGGTCAGGCCACCACCGACGCCAACGAGGTGCTGCTCGCGCTGAACCCGCGCAACGAGACGATCACCGCCGACCTGCGGGCGCTGAACGCCTTCAACGAGACGTACAGCGCTGCGGCCCAGGACATCCTCGCGACGCTCAACGCGGCCAGCACCACCAGCGCCACCGTGGTCAACCAGTCCGACCAGCTCGATGCGTTGCTGCTGAGCACCCTCGGGCTGTCGAACAGCGGCATCGGCCTGCTCGCGCCCAGCCAGGCGAACCTGATCAAGGCCATCAACGTGCTGGAACCGACCACGAACCTGCTCTACAAGTACAACCCCTCCTACACCTGCCTGCTGCTGGGCGCCAAGCACCTCCTCGACAACGGCGGCTACGAGAGCCCCGGCGGCAACGGCCGCTCGCTGGTGCTCGACGCCGGGTTGGCGTTGGGTGACGACCCCTACCACTACCCCCAACACCTGCCGATCATCGGCGCCAAGGGCGGCCCGGGTGGCAAGCCCGGCTGCGGCTCGCTGCCGGACGTCTCGAAGAACTGGCCGGTGCGCAATCTCGTCACCAACACCGGCTTCGGCACCGGCCTGGACTGGCGTCCCAACCCGGGCATCGCCTTCCCCACCTACGCCAACTATCTGCCGGTGACCCGCGCCGTGCCGGAACCGCCGAGCATCCGCAACCTGTTCGGCGGGCCCGCGATCGGACCGATTCCGTACCCCGGCGCCCCGGCCTACGGTGCGCAGCTGTACGCGCCCGACGGCACGCCGCTGTGGCCCGGGC